>DATJPR010000023.1:0-60976 GCA_035506295.1 Bacteroidota bacterium
TCAGTCTCTCTCGAATTCATACAGGAAGCGATTTCGTCGATGCTCTCCTTACTGCGTTGGATCATATTCACGTCCCGGCGCCCGGGATTTTCGTTGAGCACGGGACGGTGACGTTCGGAATCATCTACTGATGAAGAAGAGCCTGGTCGTGTTCATTGTTGGAATGGTCGTGGTGCTCGAAGCAAACGCGTTCGGGGCCAGTGGGGATTCATCGAATTCCTGGATCCCCGGTATGCTGTTTTCCACGGGCGCCACTGACGGGACAATACTGAATAACGGGAACGCCCTCTCCGTGTGGCTTGGCGCCGGCTACGATGTGTCATCCTCCGTGCGGGTCTCCGCATTGTTTTCGACCGGACATCACCACATCGATCCCGCTCCAGCGCGGCCGGTCGACGGAACTCTTCTGCTTGGGGCGGCGGCGCTCGAAATTCTCTATCGTTTTTCGAGCGGGTCGGCACTGTCGCCGTTCGTTGCCGTCGATGGCGGCCTATCGACGGTTCTGGACGCTCAGGGGCGAGGCTATAACGGATGGATGGTCGAAGGGAAAGCCGGAATGGAGTGGACGTATTCTCCTTCTCTGGGGATAGATGGATTTGTGGGATGGAGCGGATGGACGTGGCAGAACGGCATCGGGGCCAATGTGCCGCCGTTCGATCCGTTCCATCCAACGACTGTTGCCGTCGGGTTGAGCGTCATTTTTCACCCGGTGCTGCACCGTCAGTCGTGACAACGATGATCTTGACCACGAAAGCAGATGCTACGATGAATCCCGTTCACGGAAGTTCCCGGTGTCGGAGCGCGCTCGCCCTGGTGGCGATCAGCCTTCTCGCATCGGGATCCATCGTGGCGCAGGGATCAGGCGACACTCTTCGCCTCTCGGTCGGCGACGCGGAAGCCAGGTTCGTCGAGGGCAACCTTCAACTCCTGGCTTCACGCATGGGCGTCGAAGGCGCACGTGCAGCCATGCTGCAGGCCGGGCTGTGGAGCAACCCGAATATCGCGATCGAGCAGAATGTCTATAACCCCGCTACGCAGCGATATTTCGATTTCACACGGGACGGAAACAGCGAAGTCCAGGTGCAACAGCTGATCGTGCTTGCAGGCAAGAGGGGGAAACAGGTCCGTCTCGCTGAAGAGAACACCGCCGTCGCAGAACAATCATTTCTCGATCTCCTGCGTTCGCTCAAACAGCAGCTGCGCACCGATATGTACGACCTGTACTATCTACGTCGATCGGTCGCGTTTTACGACGAAAGCCTGCGAGCCCTGACAAGCACGATCACCACGGCAACCAGAATGTTTGAAGGACGAACGCTGCTCCTCGCCGAGCTCCTCCGACTCAAATCGCTTTACTTCTCCCTTGCCAACGAGCGGCTCGGCCTGGTCATGCAGGAGGAGGGAATCCAGCAGGACCTGAAAATTCTGCTACGGGACACGTCCGCCCGGACGGCGGTGTACATGCCCGACATCGACACACTCCGTGCCGGCTTCCAAGTGATCACGCTGGACTCGGCGCGTGCCGTGGCCGCCCAGTACCGGCCGGACCTTCGGGTAGCGGCGTCGACGGTGGCTCTCGATGAGGCCAATCTCTCCCTGCAGAAGGCCCTGGCCGTTCCGGACCTCACGCTTGCGGGGCGATGGTCGCGCAACGGCAGCTACATCCCTGACTACTTTGCCGTCAGCGTGGCGATCGATCTCCCGTTGTTCAACCGCAATCAGGGCAACATCCTCGCGGCGGAACGGACGCTGGACGCCGATCGGGCGAACCTCGAGGCGACGCGGATGCGCGTTGACCGGGACGTTGACCTGGCGCTGAAAAAGGCACAGGAATCGGACCGCCTCCTCGGATCTTCGAGCAGAGCATTCACCGATCAATACGCCACGCTCGTCGGCGGGATGATTGCCAATTACCAGAAGCGGTACGTCAGCATCCTGGAGTTCACCGATTTCTTTGAATCGTATCGCACCAGCATGATGCAGATGTACCAGCTGCAGAACAACCGACTTGATGCAATCGAAGCGTTGAATTATGCCGTCGGAACAGATTTGGTGAAGCCATGAGAGTTTTGAAAGGTAAGTTCATGCGTATCGTGCGTTCTCTCTGGATCGCGCTGTTCATTGCGATGATTCCGCTTTCGTGGGAAGGATGTACGGAACGCGGGTCTGCGAACCAGCAGGATACTCGACCGCTCACGGCAAAAGTAACGGCTGATGGAAAGACCATCACGTTCCCCGACGGGTGTCCGGGCTTGCAACAGATCTCGTCGCAGATCGTGAAACGGCAAACCGCCATCGTCAGCGTTCTAGCTCCCTCGCGCGTCGTTGCAAGCATTCTCTCCGTTGGTCCATCCAGCGACAGGGCGATCCTGTTCGATTCGCCGGATGTGACGTCGCTCTACTCCCAGTATCGTCAGGCAAGGACGAATGAGCAGAAGACGGAGTTGAATCTTCGGCGAGTCAACGAGATGTTCGCCACGCAGGGTGCGACCGCGAGAGATGTGACGGAAGCCCAGACCGATGCGGCCAATGCGCGGGCGTCGATGGCGGAGGTCGAAGCAAAACTCATGGCGCTCGGATTCAATCCCGGAGACCTGGACAAAGCCGCTCCAGGCACCGTCTGGATCATCTCCGACGTCAACGACACGCAACTGGGGGACGTGCAGAAAGGGGAGGACGTCGACATCTATTTCAATGCGTTCCCCGATAAGAAATATGCCGGCCGGGCGGTGGCCATTGGTGGAGTCCTTGATCCCGCGACGCGCACGATCAAGGTCAGGGTGGAGGCCAGAAACCCGGCCGGACTCTTTCTTCCCGGCATGTTTGCCCGCGTCGACTACGGCGATCCGGTGGATAATGTGATTGTCATCCCTACCTCGGCGATCGTCACGGTCGAAGGCACCGACTACGTGTTCGTGGAAACGGTGCCGCATGTGTTTGAGCGCCGGGCGATCAACACGCGCTATCCGAGCGACAAGAGTGTCGTCGTGCTCAAGGGCGTGAACGAGGGCGACCACGTTGTGGTCAGCGGCGCCATGCTGCTCAAAGGGTTGAGCTTCGGATACTAGACGAGGACGCGGATGAACCTCCGGGTGATGACTCTGATTCTCGGCACGACGGCGCTGCTCTCCGGCGTCGTCAACGCCGCCACCCCCGTCGATACGGCGGGGTTGGACGAGTCCAACGTAACAGTCGTTGTCGGTCCCCTGATCGGTGTGCCGAGCGGTGTCGCGCTGATCGCCGGCATTGTCGCAGGTCCGGTGTCGGTGAAGGCTTCCGGCGGCTACTGGGGGGATGATTGGAACGGCATCCAGGCGGACATCGGCTGGGTGTTCGACCATGAAGCGGTCCTCACCCAGGGGCTGTCCGTCGTCGCAGGCGCCTTTCGCGTGAACCCGATCCTGATGAATGAACAGGGAACGCTCGCAAAAACAGTTCGTCAGGAACGCTACGTCGGCGTTGCGTACGAGGCGAACTATTCGGGGTTCTATCTTCAAGCAGGACTTGCGAAGGCGAGCGGCGACTACCCGAACCCGGAACTGCTTCTGCAGGCCGGATACCTGATTCCGTTGCCGTAGGAGAGCGCATGATCCAGGTCCAGATGTTTTTCGACGAGGACGACCGGTACGACGACGTTCCCATGTATGAATACCTCATGCGTTATCTCATTCATCACGAGATCCGCGGTGCAACGCTGTTCGCCGCCATGGGCGGGTTCGGCGCCAAGCACCATCTGCATTTCCCCAAGAAATTCGGCGCGGCGGATGAGGGTCCATTGATGTTGCTGTTCATCGACACTGAAGAAAAAGTCGCGAAGGTCCTCCCGCACCTCAAGATCGTTCTCCATCAGGGATTGCTGGTGACACTGAACGTCGAGGTGCACTGAGTGGCTCCCCGCGCGAATCGGAGGTGAAAAGAAGTATGGAGGTTGATCGTTGCGGTCTGCATCGAACAGGGGACACGAACGTTGCGCGGAGCAACGTCCCGGCCGCTCTCGTACTGGTGCTCGTCGCGCTCGTGGTGACGGGCGCAGGTGCTCACGCCGGGGGGAAGAGCGATTCCGCCGGGATCTACCTGACGGGAAACCCCTCCATCGATCTTTGTGGCATCAGCGAACTGCGTAGCACTTTTCCTTCCTGGCAGGGCGACGGTCTCCTGATGTCCACGCCCTCCAGGAAATCCGTTCTTCTGGCCGGCGGCCTCTCTCTTGTCCTGCCCGGAGCGGGCGAGTTCTATAGCGAGAGCTACCTCAAGTCGGCGGTATTTCTCGTTGCGGAAGCCGCGCTGTGGGGGCTGGCGTACTACTATAACAAACGCGGCGACCGTGGGACCGACGACTTCAATAATTTCGCGGACTCCCACTGGAGCGTGGTGCGCTATATCGATTATACGTTGAAGAATCTTGTTCCGGCCGGCACGCAGTACAACATCTGGAAGACCGGCGCGCCGCCGCCGGCTTCGGTTCATGATCCGTGGGACTACGTCAACTGGAGCGAGCTGAACAGGATGGAGCGGGATGTCTCCGGAACGACGCAGGGGTCATTCTATTCCCACACGCTCCCGGTGCACGGGGACCAGCAGTACTACGAGGAGATCGGTAAGTACGAGCAGTTCAACTCCGGCTGGGACGATGTAAACCCGAATCTTCCGCCGGACTACGCCACGATCAAGGCGAATGAGTCGGCCAATGGCGTGTCCTATACGTACCAGCGCGCGCAAACAAATTCCTTCTACACGAAGGCGGCGACGTTTGTGGCCGTGGCTCTGGTCAATCATCTCGTGAGCGCCGTTGACGGAGCAATATCCGCAGGCGCATACAACCGGGGGATTCATGCCGGGGTCGGAATGCAGTCTGTGCCGTACGGCGAAGGTTTTGTTCAAGTGCCGGCGGTGAAAGTGTCCTTCAATTTCTAATCATACAAAACTTCACGAAAGGAAATCCGCCGTGGGAAATATCGGCGTTCCGGAACTGCTCATCATCTTCTTCATGATCCTCATTTTCTTCGGGCCGAAAAAGATCCCGGAGATCGCCCAGGGGCTCGGGAAAGGCATCCGTGAATTCAAAAAGGCGGCCAGGGAATTGGATGATGAAGTGAACAAGGACCACAAGGCCTGAACCGCCAATCCGCATGTCTGAGGCGACCTCTCCGCTATGATACGTCGACTGCTTTCCTTTGCGCTCAACCAGCGGTACGGGACACTCGGGTTTACCTTGATTCTGATCGTCGTGGGCATCTGGTCCTGGGTCAATCTTAAAAAGGAAGCGTACCCGGACGTCGGCGACACGCAGGTGACGGTGATTACGCAGTTCCCCGGGCGCGCCGCGCTGGAGGTGGAGCAACAGATCACGCTTCCGCTCGAACGCGCACTCAACGGCGTGCCGAGAGTCATCACCCGCAGATCGAAAACGATCTTCGGGCTTTCGGTGATCCAGCTGACGTTTGAAGACGGTGTCGATGACTATTTCGCCCGCCAACGGGTGCTCGAGAAACTCAACGACGCCGTTCTTCCCGACGGCGTGAGCCCCACCCTGGGACCGTTGACCGGACCGGTCGACGAAATCTTCCGCTACGTCGTCGAAGGGACGGACAACTACACGCCGATGCAACTCCGGACCCTGCAGGATTGGGTCATCGTCCCCCGCCTGCTCCAGGTGCCCGGCATAGCCGACGTCATCAACTTCGGCGGGCTCGTCAAGCAGTATCATGTCATCACCTCGCCCGACAAGTTGATGCGCTACAACCTGACGATCCAGAATGTCATTGACGCCATCACCGCGAACAACATCAACACGGGGGGAAACGTCATCAACCGCGGGGGGCAGGGATTCATCGTCCGCGAGGTCGGCGCGATCCGGACAAAAGAGGATCTCAGCTCAATCGTTGTTGCGTCGAGCAACGGCGTCCCGGTCTTCGTGCGCGACCTGGGGAGCGTCGAGGAATATCCCCTCCACCCGACGGGCATCCTGGGGTACACGATTCGGACGGGCGACTCAAGCTTCATCGATGTCAATTCCGGCGTGCAGGGGCTCGTGGCGATGCGCCGCGGCGAGAACCCGTCGGACGTCGTGGACGCGTTGAAGCAGCGCGTCGAAGAGATCAACACCAACGATCTTCCGCCGGGCGTCCGGCTCCGGATCACCTACGACCGCAGCGAGCTGGTCAACCATACCATCGAGACCGTTTCGAGGACGCTGTTCGAGGGGTTCTCCATCGTCATCATCGTGCTGATCTTCTTCATCGGCAGCGTCCGGTCGGCGCTCGTCGTCGCAACCACGATCCCTATTGCGATGCTGTTCGCCTTCACGATGACCAAGCTCACGGGAATTCCGGCAAACCTTCTCTCGCTTGGAGCGGTGGACTTCGGCATCATCGTGGATGGCGCGGTGGTCATGGTGGAGAACATCATCCGGCGCTACAGTCATGCGACCGATGAGGAACGGCAACAGGGGATTGTCCGCTTCACCCTCAGCGCGGCGCAGGAGGTCGGACGAGAGATCTTCTTCTCGATCGCCATCATCATCCTCGCCTATCTTCCCATCTTCTCTTTTCAGCGGGTGGAGGGCAAGCTCTTCTCGCCCATGGCGTACACGCTTGCGTACGCTGTCGCTGGCTCGATGATCCTGGCCCTGACGACGATTCCCGTGCTCATGACGTTTATTTATCGGAAGCAATTCTCCTCTCCCGGACGCAACGCCCTGGAATGGCGGAACCCCGTCTATGCATGGCTGGAAAAAGTCTACTCGAAGATCGTCGGCTACCTTGCGCCCAGAGCGCGATGGGCCGTCATGACCATCTTCGGTCTGGTGGCGGCGGTCATCGTGGCCGGCATGCATGTGATCGGGACGGAATTCCTTCCGGAATTGGACGAAGGCGCCATGAACATCCGGTGTTTCTTCCCGGTCGGCATCTCTCTCGAGGAAGCCGCGAAATACGTGCCGACGATCAGGGAGGTCATCTTCCGGCATCCGGAAGTGAACGTGGTCATCTCGCAGCTCGGTCGCAACGACGATGGGACGGACCCCTATGGACCGAACCGGCTCGAGATCCTCGTGGGTCTCAAGGACTACTCGCAGTGGAAGGAGCCGATCACGAAGGCGCAGCTCCTCAAGCACGTGCATGGCGAACTTGAAGCGGCGGTCCCCGGAGCGTTGTTCTCCTTCTCGCAGCCGATCCTCGACAATGTCACGGAAGCTGTCACGGGAAGCGTTGCGGACCTCGCAATCCTGATCAGCGGCGATGATCTCGCGCTGATGCGGCAGAAGGCCGACTCCGTTCTCGACGTCATCAAGAAGGTGCGGGGAGCGACTGAATACGGCATTGAACAGGAAGGCAACCAGGCGCAGCTCGTCGTGGAAATCAACCGCCCTGCGGCGGCGCGATTCGGGATCAATGTGAGCGACATCCAGCGCATGATCGAGGCGGCGATCGGCGGCAAGGCGATCGGCCAACTCTATGACGGCGTCGGGCGATTCGACATTGTGGTGCGGTACGCGCCGCTCTATCGTTCCTCCATCGAGGCGATCCAGAATTTGCTTGTTCCTTCGGCCGGAGGAGGGCGCGTGCCGCTCTCGGAACTCGCCTCCGTGCGTCTGCAGGACGGGCCGACGATCATTCAGCGCGAAAATGGGAAGCGCCAGATTTCCGTGCGCACTAACATCCGCGGGAGGGACCAGGCGGGGTTCGTCGCCGAAGCGCAGGAGCGCGTCGAGAACGCGGTGACGCTTCCCAGGAACTACACGCTCGATTGGGGCGGTCAATTCGAGAATCTTTCCCGTGCCGCAGCACGACTGGAGATCGTCATCCCGCTGACCATCGGGGTCATCTTCCTGATTCTCTTCTCCATGTACAAGAGCGTCCGCCATGTTCTTGTCGCGATGTCCATCATTCCTTTCGGCGTGATGGGAGGGCTGCTCGCTCTCCTGCTCCGCGGGTACAGCTTCAATGTGTCTGCCGGCGTCGGATTCATTTCGCTGTTCGGCATCTCCATCATGAACGGCGTGCTGTACGTCTCGCGCGCGAACCGTCTGCGCGAAGACGAAGGGATGGAACTCGACGAGGCGGTTCACCGGGCGGCGGTCATCCAGTTCCGGCCGCTCATGATGACGATGATCCTGGCGATCTTCGGGCTGATTCCCGCAGCCCGTGCGACCGGCATTGGGTCCGATGTCCAGCGTCCCCTTGCCACCGTCATCGTCGGCGGCCTTCTCTCCGCGTTGATGCTCAGTCTGATCGTCCTTCCGCCGCTCTATCTTCTGGTGGAAAAGTGGGGGCGCAACAGAAAGCCGGTCCAGACCGCCTCGTAACGGAACGTGAAATGCTGCAGGGCGGTTTCAAGAATAGCCCCTCGGATTCGCGACGAGGGCAGGGCCCGGTCAAAGCCTACGAGAGTTCGCCTCATCGGGGAAATGGGAGGAGGAGCACTTGCAATTACATGAAGTTTTGCTAAGTTCCTTGGGTTCTTCCTTGAAGGTTCGAGCCATCACATCTCCAGGGTGCGACGATTACCCCGGCTCGACGGTTCAATCTCACTTTGGATATTTCAAACATGTCAGGATTCCCGCGCAGGAATACCCTCAGGTCCGCGGGCGCGTGGACCGGAGTGCTGCTGCTGGCACTGCTCGTCGGCCCGGATGCTTGGGGATGCGGTACCGACAGCACTGCGGGGGCGACATCGGTGGCGCATCGTGACAGCTCCCGGTCGCAGCTGCGCTGGTACAGCATGATCACCAACATTCCCGGGGATTGGTCGCGGTTCACCGCGCGCACGTTCCGGTCGGAGAACCTCTCCGGGATGGTCGGCATGTCCGTCCTCACCATCGGTCTCATGGTCGCCGACGATGAGACGTGGACGCTTTCCGACAGGTGGTACAAGACGTCGCGAAAAGTCGGCGACGTCAGTGATTTTTTCGAGTACCTTGGTGACGGACGGCCGCAGTTCGGCCTTGCGGCGGCCTTCGGGGCGTATGGCGTTGTCGCGGGCGACAGCCGCGCACTGCGCACCGGCAGCCAACTCGTGGAGGCGATTCTCGCATGCGGAGGTGTCGTCCAGTTGCTCAAGCACCTGACTGGCAGAGAGAGTCCCTTTGTTTCGACGGTACCGGCGGGGCGATGGGATTTCTTCCCCAATCAGATCGAGTACCATAAGCACGTGCCGCGCTACGACGCGTTCCCTTCCGGCCACATCGCGACCGCGATGGCGACAGTCACCGTCGTGGCGGAAAACTATCCGGAATGGAAATGGGTGCGTCCTGCCGGCTACACGATTTGCGCGGTGATCGGCATCAGTATGGCGAATACCGGGATCCATTGGTACAGCGATTATCCGCTGGGATTGTTTCTGGGCTATACCTTCGGCATGGTCGTCGCTCATCCCGAGGGGTCCGAGGACAGCGGCGCGTCGACCTCCGGACAGGTGTCCATCGCGCCCTCGATGACGATGGGCGGTCCCGGTGTCGGCATCGTTGTCCGATGGTAGTCCGTCCCCTTCTGACATCGAGAGGAGAACCTGCATTGCGAACGCAACATCGCTCACGTCGAGCCTCGTTCGTCAGTCAAAACTTTCCCCGTGTGATGGTTTGCATGGCGGGTCTGGCGCTCGGGTCAACGAGAGTTCACGCTCAGGACGTTTCTTCTCCGGCGACATTCAAGATTCGCCCGATGCCGGAGCTCTTTGCCAATCTCGATACGCTCGGAGGCGTGCACCAGCTGGCGCAGCATACCTCTACCCCCGGCACGCATCGATACTCCTGGTACAGTCCGCTCACCAATCTGCCCGCCGACTGGATCGGCGCCGGAAACCTCGTCGTCCAGCCCGGAAGCATTCCTTCGTTTCTTGTTGTCGGCGCATCCACCGGCATCCTTCTACTCACGGATCGCTCTACCTTCAGCGCATCGAGAACTTTTTACCTGCGACATTCGTTTGTTCAACATGCGAGCGACGCCGTGATGCATCTCGGCGATGGAACGTCGCAACTGGGACTCGCAGCGGGCTTCGGCCTGTATGGATTCTTCGCCGGCGACACCCGCACGGTGAAAACGGGGGGAGAAATCGTCGAGGCGTTGCTCGCGACAGGCATCACGGTCCAGTTGATGAAGCGCATCAGCGGCCGGGAAAGTCCCCAGACGGCGGTGAACGGCCTGAGCCGCTGGCACCCCTTCCCGAGCTTCGCAGGCTATCAACGGAATCAACCCAAGTACTACTCGTTTCCGTCCGGACATATCGCGACGACGATGGCGACCATCACCGTCATCATGGAAAACTATCCCGAAGCGACCTGGCTGAAGCCGGTCGGCTACGGGGTTCTCGGCGCCGTGGGGGTGAGCCTCGTCAATGTGCGGTATCACTGGTTCAGCGATCTGCCGCTGGGCATCCTGCTCGGGTATGGATTCGGCAAACTCGCCGCGCATCACGACGGGAGCAACAGCGCGGATGGTGCAACAGACTCGCCCGTTACCCTGCATCCGACCATCGGACGAGAAGGTGCGGGGTTGGCTGTCGCCTGGGCGTTCTGAGCGGTTCTCAAGACCATAGGTTTCACTTCGTTCATGGAGAAAGGATGTTATGCAGATGACCAAACGCATTATCCCATGGGTCCTGGTCTTTCTCGCAGCGATCGTTGCAGTAGGCTGCGGCAAGAAAAGCGAAAACGGTTACAACTCGGCCTTGCTCGGTCAAAACAGCGGCTCGGTCGCCGGCCTGAAGTGGGGGGTGCCAACCCGCTGGCTTGTTGAGGGGCAGCGCCCCATGCGCGCGGCGACCTATAATGTCCCCGCGGCCGAAGGTGACAGCGAGAACGCGGAATGTGCCGTGTTTTATTTCGGCAATGACCAGGGCGGTACGATCGACGCGAATATCGACCGTTGGGTCGGGCAGTTCGAGCAGGCAAGCGCCCCCGACCGGGGAACGAAAGATGTGAACGGCATGAAGGTCACCACGGTCGGCATCGCCGGAGCGTATCTTGCGCCGAGCGGCCCGATGATGATGCCGACGGGGAAGAAGGACAACTTCAAACTCCTCGGAGCAATCGTCGAAGGTCCGCAGGGGTCGGTCTTCTTTAAACTGACGGGTCCAAAGAAGAGCGTGGACGCATCGAGCTCCGAGTTCGACGCGTTGATCGGTTCCATCCATAAGGAATAGCAGCTGCACTGCGCGCGAAGAGAGCGCCCGGGCGCTCTCTTCGCAAGCGTCAAGGTGTTTTTCCCGCCAGCGTCTCGATGCGTTCGAGAAGAGCGAAGTCGCGCTCCGTGATGCCGCCCGCCGAATGCGTGGCGAGATCGATGCTGACACGATTGAAAACGTTGGTCCATTCCGGGTGATGGTTCATCGCTTCAGCGACAAGGGCGACTGCGGTCATGAACCCGAATGCTTCGGGGAACGTCCCGAACGCAAACTCCTTGTGCAATTTTCCCCCCTTCACCTCCCACCCCTTCGCGGATGAGAGACGGCGTTCGATGACGCCGGCTTCCAGGACACGGGCCTCCGGCATTGCTTCCTCCTTTTTTCAGAGGAACCTGTCTGTCGCCCCAAAGGTTCCGCGCGGTCGATTGATTCTCGATCAACAAAAGTGTACCATCCAACGTACCTTCCCCCACTAAAGGAGATGTCATGCCCGAAGAAGGTGCAAAACCGCAGATCCTTCCGGCTCCACCGCCCAAGAAATGGATAGATAATATCGCCGCCGTCTCCAGCGCGCTGATTGCCATCGGCACGCTGCTGAACTGGTTCTTCGGGAGGGAGAGCTCGTTCCCGAAGTGGTTTTTCTATGTCCTGACCATCCTCATCCTGGTCATCCTCTATAAGTATTTCGAAGAATCGATCAAACGGTTCTTTGCAGCGCTCGCGGTCAAGAACTACATCCGCGAAGCGCACTTCAAACTGCTCGACAACCTTCAGCGCTTCAGCGAGCTGGTGTCGCCGCGCAGCGACGATTCCATCGTCCACGTGATCGAAACGGTGAGCACCCGGCGCGGGAAACCGCTGGTCGACCGCGATCTCTATCCCTATGCGGATCAGCTCGTGCAGAACATCCTGCTCAAACTCTCGGAGTCCGGAAGAGGGCTGTCGGCCGGGGAATTCAAAGGTGTGCTGAACGACCTCACGACGCTGATCCGGTTCTGCACTTACTTCTATTTCAAAAAGCCCTTTCATGTCCAGGACGCCGGCGACCTCACGAAGGATGAGATGAAGGAGCTGGAGTTCGCCCGGGAAAACTTCGCCGATTTCCTCCGCCGGTATCAGATCTTCTTTGACGAAGTGAGTGTCAGGCTGGGATTGACAAGCCGGGCGCACTTCGAGATTCCCAAGCCCCTTTCCTCTCGCGGGTAGCCGGGCATGAGGGAGCGACCTCGGTGAGCAACACCCACACACAGATATTCCCAACAAGTGCGGCTTTGTCCTATGGCGCGGCGGAGAAGATCTCGGCTGCGCTGTCGGCCGCGCACATTCGCGGCGGCATCGTATCGCTGGTGCTCTCCGGAGGATCCACGCCGCGCGGGGTCTATGAGGCGCTCGCGACCGCTGCCTACAGGAAGAAAATCGATTGGTCTCGCCTGCACATCTTCTGGGGAGATGAGCGTTGTGTCCCGCCCGAGTCATCCGAAAGCAACTACCGGATGGCCCATCAGGCGTTCCTTCGCGATGTGCCGCTTCCCGCGCACCACATCCACAGGATCAGGGGAGAGCTGACGCCGGCGGAAGCGGCGCGGGCCTATGAAATCGAGTTGCGAAACACCTTCGGGATTACCGGCACGGAGATCCCCCGGCTGTCCCTCGTGCTTCTCGGCGTGGGCGAAGACGGCCACACGGCATCCTTGTTCCCCGGCTCCACCGCGCTCCATGAGACACGACGGCTTGTCACCGAGGTGTACGTCGAGCGGCTCAATGCATGGCGGGTGACGCTGACGTACCCGATGCTGGGCAACGCGGAGATGATCCTCTTCCTTGTCTCCGGGCCCGCGAAGGCGCCGATCGCCCGCGCCGTCATCCATGACGGGAAGACGGAATTTCCCGCGACACATGTCGCACTCAACGGCCGCGAGGTCGAGTGGTACATCGATCGAGACGCGGCATCACTCTTTGACGATCCGGAGCACGCATGATCCTCGCAGGTGATATCGGCGGAACCAAGACCAACCTGTCCTACTTCGACGTAATGAACCGCCAGCTCGTCCAGAAGCAGATGATGAGCTACCCGAGTCATGAGTATCCGTCGTTAAGCGCCATCGTCGCGCAGTTTCGGCGCGAATACCCGGCGCAAATATCCGCAGCGGCTTTCGGCATTGCCGGACCTGTCATCAACGGGCATTCCGTGCTGACGAACGTTGGATGGGAACTCGATGTCGAGACCCTTCGCAAGGACCTTGCCCTCGACGCCGTTGAACTCATCAACGACCTCCAGGCCACAGCCTATGGCACACTTCGCCTCTCCGAGAGTGAACAGTTCAGGCTTCAGAATGGTCAGGCTCAGGTCAACGGTGCCATCGCGGTGATCGCGGCCGGAACAGGGCTTGGCGAGGGAGGGATGATATGGGATGGAAAGAATTACCGGGCCATTGCTTCGGAAGGCGGACACGCCGACTTCTCCCCGAGGAACGACCTTGAATGCTCCCTCATGCAGTTTCTCGCCGGGAAATTCGGCCATGTCAGCTGGGAACGCATACTCTCAGGACCGGGACTGTTCTCCCTCTACGAATTCCTCTCGCAGCGATCCTCCACCGCCGCACCGGCGTGGTTGAAAGCCGACATCGCTTCCGGGGATCCGGCCGCAGCGGTTTCGAAAGCGGCAATGGAGGGGAAGGACACGACCTGTGTCGAGGCCCTTGATCTCTTTGTCTCTCTGTATGGCTCGGAAACGGGGAATCTGGCGTTGAAACTCCTCTCTACCGGGGGTGTCTTCATCGGCGGAGGGATTGCGCCGAAGATTCTTCCCAAACTGAAAACTCCGTTATTCCTCCGAAATTTCATCGCCAAAGGGCGGCTTGAATCGACACTGCAAAAGATGCCTGTGTCCGTTGTTCTGAACGACAAAATCGCGATGGTCGGCGCCGCACACGTCGCCAGCCTGCTCGCTGAAGCGTAAATCCCCAACCTCCAGGAAACTCTCGCATAGCACTCCGCGTTTCTAGGATAACTGCCGACCCGATCCCAAGGATCTGCAGTTGTTCTGCACTCCGGTGATCACTCGGCGCTACCGCACTGCCGGGGATGGTCCTGCCGCCAACTCACTCACCGACGGAAAGCTTATCAAAGGGAGCGCTATGCGAATACCTCTTCGTTACGGTCTATATGTGCTCGTGTGCATCCTGCCGATCGCGGCCGAAGCACAGACAAGGGTGAGCTCTCAACTGGTTGAACGATCGTGGACCACCATGGTGCAGAACGATCTTCTCGTCCGGCAACAGGCAGTTCAGAAGTTCATGATCCTCCCCGGCAAAGTATCACCAAAGACGTTGGGATCGGCATACGTGCCCGTGCAGCCGGGTCTCGCGGAAGTCACTCCCGTCCGGCCGACTTCGCCATTGGCGAGCCCGCCCCCGCTGGCGGACTTTGACGCGCTCCTGGACAACACCCATGTGATTCCTCCCGATACCTACGGCTCGGTGGGACCGTCGCATATCGTGACCATGCTCAATAGCGAGGTGCGCGTGCAGGGCAAGGATGGGTCCCAGATCAGCACGGTCTCGCTCGCAGCATTCTGGTCGACCGGCGTCGGAAGTTCGGACCTCTCCGATCCTCACGTGCTGTATGACGTTCAAGGCGGTCGCTGGATTGCTTCGATCACCATCGACCCCGACACGAACACCGCCCGGATCGGAATCGCGGTGAGCGCCTCCAGTGATCCGACCGGAGACTGGAGATTCCTGACGTTTGATTCCCCTGATACCACCGTCTTCCCCGATTATCCCCAGCTTGGCTTCAACAATAAGTGGATCGTCGTCACTGCGAACATCTTCAAAACGGTATCGCACGGCGGTACCTTCCAGGGACCGGCCTTCTGGGCAATCGACAAGGCCGCGGCAATGCTTTCATCAGGCACCGTGGGCGGTACGCGGTTCAATCCAGGATATGATTCGCCCAATGAAGGCTTCACCGAACAGCCGATGATCTGTTATGATCCCAGCGACACGCTGTGGTTCATGGAATCGGGGGCATACTCCGTCTCAGGCACGGCGCTCATCAGGATATCCATGCTGACCGGTTCCACGTTGTCTCCGACGTGGACCCCTATTGCCGGCGGACCGTTCCCCGGAAGCGGGTTCTTTACGGTGACGAATAATTTCAAAGCGCTGTCGAACGGCGCGACGCAAAAGGGTAGCTCGCAGAAGATCGACAACGGAGACGCGAGAGCGTCGGGGGCCGTGTACCGCAATGGCTTCGTGTGGTTCTCCAACAGCGGAGGATTGCCTTTGACGGGCACCGTGACGCGCACTGCCGCGTTCTGGTACCAAATTAATCCACGACTCACGACGCCCATTGTGCAGTCGGGCGTTGTCGACCCGGGTGCAAACTCGCACGTGATCTATCCGTCCATCGCCGTCAACAAGCTCAACAGCGTCTGCATCGGGTTCACGCATACCGACACGTCACGATATGCGGAGGCCGCGTATGTGGTCCGTCAGGTCGGCGATGCGGCAGGGACGACGCAAGGGATCGCGCTGCTGAAAGCGGGGCAGGGATCCTATTTCAAGACGTTCGGAGGAGGGCGCAACCGGTGGGGCGATTTCAGCAACACGGTCGTCGACCCATCGGACAGTCTGACCTTTTGGACCATTCAGGAATATGCCGGCACGCCGGTCGGAAACACCGCCACGGACGGGAGTGGACGGTGGGCCACACACTGGGGGAAAATCGGCGTCGATGTTCCGTTACCGATCCAACTCACCAGCCTCAGCGGGAAGCTGACGTCCGACGGCTCGATCGCCATCACGTGGACCACGGCGAGCGAAGTCAACTGCTACGGGTTTACGATAGAGCGGAGCGCGAACACGACGGACAACTTCGTCGAAGTGCCGAACGGTTTTGTCGCCGGCCATGGAACGACCACCGATCCGCACACATACTCCTTCAATGATACCCCACCAAGTCCGGGCCGGTACTACTATCGACTCACCGAAATCGGGTTGAACGGCTCGACCCATGCCTTCGATCCTGTGCTCGTCGATGGACTGACCGGCGTCGCTGCCAACGGCCTGCCATTTGAAACGGCGCTGCTGCAGAATTATCCCAATCCGTTTAATCCGACAACAGTGATCAGCGGACAGTGGACAGTGGACAGTAGGGTACGGCTGGTGGTCTATGACATGCTCGGAAGGGAAATTGCTGTTCTTGCCGATGGCAGATACCCAGCTGGCAAGTATTCGTTTACGTTTGACGGAAAGAGCCTCTCGAGCGGCGTGTATATCTATCGACTTACGGCGGGAAGCTACATGGCTGTGCGCAAGATGAGTCTATTAAAATAATGCCGGCAGAGGACAGTAATCGGCAATCTACAATCGCTGTCTGCTGTCAACTATCCTCCGATTTTCGTATGATCTTCCATCGCTGACTGATCGGAGGTGCGATGGTGAGTACGCCAGAGGATGCGCCCGAATCCTTCTCGAAGATACTCTTCCGGAGGGAAGGGGGAGGGAACAAGGAATTCTACGTGACCGTCGACGAGGCCCGGCAGTTGCTTTCCTTTGACGTCGTGAAGTACAATTTCCAGGCGACGTCCTACGCCTTTGATCGTCCGGCGCCGGAAGACCGGGAGACATTTCACCTGGTGACGTCGATTCTCTCCGGCCGGACACCGGTCTCAGGAGGAGGATCACCGGCGGCGAAGCAAACCGGGACGTGGGTCCACATGTTCGCGGTAACAGCGCAGGACGACCGGGTGGAGATTACCGACCGTCGGGTGCGCGAGCGCCTGCTGGCGCTCGAGTCGGCGGTAGAGTCAAGGCAGGCAGAACTGTCCTCGCCTCGGTAGCGTGAGGGAGAAAAGGAAAAGGCCCGGGGAGAACGTCCGCCGGGCCTTTGCTGTCCCTGACAGAGACTTATTTCTTCGGTGCGGCGCCGACGGTAAAATCGAGTTGTTTCAATTCCTTCCCCGCTGCGTCGGAGACGGTCACCGTCCATGCCCCGGCGATCGCGGCCGTCTTGTACGCCCACGTGTGGTAGGTCGGTCCTCCGACCTTGAGTGTCGTCGTGTAGCTCTTGTCGCCGTTCTTCCACGTTACGGTGATGTCGTCCGCAGGGCCCCCTTTGAGCTCGAGCCAGAGGTAGACCTTCTGGTTCACGTCGAAGGTCGTTGCTTCGCCCGCGAGCTGCCTGTTCTCCACCGATGTACCGAGTTTCGCTTCAGAAACGGTGAGTGCCGCTGCTTGTCCCGTTGCACCAGTTGCTTCCTTTCCCTGGGTCAATGCCGGTTGCCAGACCAGCGCAATTGCGACCACCGCAAGTGCCATGATGCGTTGTATCATGATGATCCTCCAGTTGTGAGGAGAAAATGTAGGAATCTTCCGGCTCATGGTAAAGGGGGGTGGAGGCAATTTCCGGCGTCTTTGCAAGCGAATTGGGGGATTCTTTTGTATATTATGAGCTACAGTTCCCGACCGTCATCATCACCAGCCTCAGCACACCATGAATAACCGTCTTCTCTATCGTGTCGTCGGCTTTGTCGTGTTCCTGTTGTCGCTCGTGCAGTTCCTCTCCACCGTCCAGCCTTCGGTCTCGTTCTGGGATCCAGGGGAACTTTCGGCTGCAGCGTACATGCTGCAGGTCCCCCATCCGCCGGGCGGACCCCTCTTTCTGCTGGTGGGGCGATTCTTCTATTTGCTCCCCTTCCCGGGGAACCTCGGGCTGCGGATGAACTTGGTATCGACATTTTCTGCGGCGTTCTCCGTGCTCTTTCTCTATCTCGTCGCCGTGAGATTGATCAGGCTCTATCGCGGCGGCGTGTTCCGGGACATGATGGATGAGGTCAGCACGATCGTCGCCGCCGGGATCGGCGCGCTTGCGCTCTCCGTGTGCGACACGTTCTGGTTCAGCGGCGTCGAAGCGAACTATTTTTCGGCGAGCACGCTCCTGTACTCCGCCATGGTCTGGTTGATGCTGGTATGGGACGAGAATGCCGACAAGCCCGGCAGCGGGCGGTATCTGTTGATGATCGCTTTCCTCGCGGGACTCTCGCCCGGCGTGCATTTGATGAGCGTGGTCGCCGTCATGCCGGTGGTGATGATGGTGACCTACCGGTGGATCAATGCGGATGAGCGCGAATACCGGAAGTCGCTCTACGTCTTCGTCGGCCACGTGGCCATGATCGTCGTCATCGCCCTGTTCATGTGGAACGCGCAGACCTCCTCGACGGCACCCGACGCCGATGCGACGCATGCTTACGACGTGCAGTTCATATGGATCATGCTCGGCGTCAGCGTCGCGTACGTTGCGCTGTTCCGGAAGCATGTTTTCACGAGGAATTCCATCTACGCCCCGCTCGTCGCCGGCGGCATCGGATTTGCCCTCGTGTATCCCGGCGTGGTGAAGGAGCTCCCGGCGTTCCTGCGCCTCGTTGCCGACGACAACGCCGAAATCGGATTGGTGATCGTCGTCCTGATCATCGCGCTCCTCGGCCTGCTCGCCTGGTGGGCGGCGAAGAACCTGCGGCGAACGCTGCACTATGCGGCGCTTTCGGTCCTCCTTGCGATCCTGGGTTTTTCGATCTATGCCATGATCATCATCCGCGCGAACCATCATCCGCCGATGAACGAAAATTCGCCGGGAACCTTCAGCGCCCTTCTCACATATCTCAACCGTGAACAGTACGGCGACTTCCCGATGTTCAAACGCCGCTGGAACGGTGACGGGTTGCACGATCCGACCTTCAAGAATTACTCCAGCGATCTCGATTTCTTTGTCCGGTACCAGATGAACCACATGTATCACCGGTACCTGCTCTTCAATTTCCTGGGGAGGACGTCCGACGATCAGGACGCTCCCGCGGACATTTCCGGGTACTTCGGAATACCGCTGCTGATGGCCTTGTTCGGCGTGTACTGGCATTTCAAGAACGACTGGAAACGCGCCACCATCTTCCTCATCCTGTTCTTCCTGATGGGGCATATGATCGCGTACTACCAGAACCAGCAGGATCCGCAGCCGCGTGAACGTGACTACTTCTACGGCGGGGCGTACTTTGTCGTCGCGCTCTGGATCGCCGTGGGGCTGAAAGGGATCTTCGACCTCGTCCGCGAACATGTCCCGCGAGCCGTGACGCCGGCGTTTGTGGGCGCCGCGGTGCTTGGCTTCCTGTTCATCCCCGGACGGATGTTCCAGGTCAACTATCCGACTCACGACCGCTCCAACAACTGGGTGCCGTGGGATCTCGCCTATAACATGCTCCAGACGTGCGAGAAGGACGCGATCCTTTTCACGTACGGGGACAACGATACCTTCCCGCTCTGGTATCTCCAGGACGTGGAAGGCGTGCGGCGCGATGTCAGGGTCGTGAACCTGAGCCTGGGCAACACGCCCTGGTACATTCAGCAGATGAAGGACAAGCCGTATTACGCCGACGCGAAGGCCGTGCCGATCAGCTTCTCCGACAAGCGCATCGCCGGGCTCGGCGGCCTTGAGCCATGGCGTGCGCGGACGATCGATCTTCCTGTTCCTCCGGAGGTCTATGCCCGGTACGGTGTCACCGACACGGCGGTGATCAACAAAGGCAAGATCTCCTTCGTCATGCGCCCGCCGTTGCAGTTCGGTCAGACCGGGGCGGTGCGCACGCAGGACCTCCTGGTCCTCGACGTGGTGCAGTCCACGAAATGGACGAGGCCGATCTATTTTGCGTCGACCTGCGACCCGGATGCGCGCATCAGCATCGACGAATACCTCTGGTTCGAAGGGATGGCGTGGAAGCTCGAGCCGATCAAGACCTCGAACGCGAACATGGGGACCAATGCGGCCAAGCTCGACTCGGAGCTCTTCAACGAACCGCAGGGATTTTCGAAGACCCCGGCGGTCGGGTACAAATTCCGCGGGCTTCCGGATAAGAAAGTGTTTCTCGATGAGAACGCGCGGCGCATGGTGCAAAATTACCGGTCCTCGTTCCTGCAGCTCGCGATGTACTACGGGAATGTCGGGAACAACACCGAACGCGGGGTTGCCGTGCTCGACAGGATGATGAAGCTCATGCCTATCGAGAAGTACTCCATACAGTTCGAGATGGTCGCGCAGGTGGCGTTCCTCTATCATCACTTCGGGAAGATGGACGAGTTCAACCAGTACGCGCAACAGGTCGAGCAGACAGCGCGGGCGAGAATCCAGGCGGGCAGGTTGGATATGAATTCGATGTACAACCCGTATTCCATCCTCCTGCAGCTCTACGAGATGGAGAAGGACAACACCAAGACGTTGAGCCTGCTGCACGAACTCGAAGCGATCTATCCGAACGACCCGGGGTTGAAGCAGAGGATCCAACAAGTGGAGGCGCAGATGCAAGCTCCGGACAGCATCGCAGGGGCCAAACACTAATCTGGGCTGCGAAGAAGAGGAAGTGGGAAGAAGACGAAAGGTACGCATGAGCGTTGCGATCATTGCCCATGCTTTCTTCTTACGTCCTACTTCTTGCTTCCTACTCTATGCATATTGAAGGACTGGAATCTCAGCAGTGTGTTTGGATTGTCTGGTGTAGGGTTGTCTCGTGGGGAGGTTCTCTTCTTGGTTCGCAAGGTTACCGGCTCCGGAGGCCTGTTCTCCGGAGCCTTTTTTTGTTCTGAAGGTAAACGAAGCCCGTGCGAGAGTTGTCAAACATTTCTGGAGTCGCCGTGGAGCATCGTCGCCCTGGTGCGAGAGGGTGTCGATGAGAGCTCCCGCGCCGAAATTGATTTTCCCTCGCTCTCTTCTTAGATTATTTATTCTGGTTTTTCGCCGAAAATACCCGGAGGGTGAATGACGTACGATATCAAAGCCATCAACGAAAAGATCCAGCGTGAGAGCGCGTTCATCGACTTGCTGCTGCTCGAAATGGGCAAGGTGATCGTCGGGCAGAAACAGATGGTCGAACGTCTTCTTGTCGGCCTGCTGGCGAACGGGCACATTCTTCTGGAAGGAGTCCCCGGCCTTGCGAAAACACTGGCGATCAAGACTCTCGCCTCCGCGGTCCAGGCGAAATTCCATCGCATCCAGTTCACCCCGGATCTTCTCCCTGCCGATCTGATCGGGACGATGATCTACAACCAGAAGGACGGATCCTTCCAGACCAAACGGGGACCGGTGTTTGCGAACTTCATCCTTGCCGATGAAATCAACCGCTCGCCCGCGAAAGTCCAGAGCGCCCTGCTGGAGGCGATGCAGGAACGGCAGGTGACCATCGGCGAGGAGACCTTCAAGCTCCCCGAACCGTTCCTCGTGCTGGCAACGCAAAATCCGATCGAGCAGGAGGGGACGTATCCCCTTCCTGAAGCACAGGTGGACCGTTTCATGTTGAAGGTGAAGATCGGCTACCCCTCGAAGGAAGAGGAGCTGCAGATCATGCGGGCGAACGTGAAGGATGGAATGCCGACGGTTCGCGGCGTGATCAGCAGCGCCGATATTCTGCGCGCGCGGTCGGTGATCAATGAGATCTATATGGACGAGAAGATCGAACGGTACATCCTCGACATCGTCTTCGCCACGCGCGGGCCGAAACAGTACAACCTGAACAATCTCGCGTCCCTCATCAGTTACGGCGCCTCGCCCCGCGCCTCGATCAATCTTGCCCTCGGCGCGAAGGCGTACGCGTTCATCAAGCGCCGCGGCTATGTCGTGCCGGAAGATGTTCGCGCCATCAGCCTCGACGTCCTGCGGCACCGCGTGGCGGTGACGTACGAGGCGGAAGCAGAAGAGGTCACCGCGGAGCAGGTCGTCCAGGAAGTGCTGAATAAGATTGAGGTGCCCTGATCATTTGACGATAGTCACTTGACGGTAATCAATAGTCAAACGATGGATGGTGGGAGCAAGGGATCAGGTGTCTTCCTGCGTCCTACTCTTCGCCGGTTGTTGATGCTATGGAAACGAAGGAAGTCCTAAAAAAAGTCCGCCAGATCGAGATCAAGACCCGGGGTCTGGTCAACCAGATCTTCTCGGGGGAATACCACTCGGTCTTCAAGGGCCGCGGGATGGAGTTCTCCGAAGTGCGCGAGTATCAGTTCGGGGACGATATCCGCCAGATCGACTGGAACGTTTCCGCACGGTTCGACAAGCCGTTCGTCAAGGTGTTCGAAGAGGAACGCGAACTGACCGTCATGCTGCTCGTCGACCTGAGTGCATCGGGAGACTTCGGCTCGGCGGAGCAGCTCAAGAATGAAATTGCCACGGAGATCTGCGCCCTCCTGGCGTTTTCGGCGATCAAGAACAACGACAAGGTCGGCCTGATCATGTTCACCGACCGCATCGAGAAGTTCGTGCCGCCGAAGAAGGGCCGTGCCCACATTTTGCGGATCATCCGCGAGCTGCTGTCGCCGGAGATCGGCGGGACCGGCACCGACATCCGGGGCGCGCTCGAGTACTTCAACCATGTCAGCAAGAAACGAACGATCGCATTTGTGATTTCCGACTTCATCGACGAAGGATACGACAAGATCCTCGGCATCGTCGCGCGGAAGCACGATTTGATCGCGGTGCAGGTCAGCGATCCCCGCGAGGAATCGCTCCCCGATGTCGGCCTCGTGTTCATCCGCGATGCGGAATCCGGGAAACATCGCTGGGTCGATGCGGGCAGCAGGACAACCCGGGCGGCGTTCAGCAAGTACTGGGAGCAGCGGCGTGCCGCGCAGAAGAGCCTTTTCGCGCGCTCCCGGGTCGACGCGATTCCGATCCGGGTCGACCGGCCGTACATCAAACCGATTGTGGATTTCTTCCGACTACGCGAAAGACGCATGTAATGCCGCTTCGGATCCTCAGTGCCTGGTTCGCGCTGCTGTTGCCGGCGATTGCGCTTCCGCAGGGGACGGGAGTCACCGCCCGGGCGTGGATCGACTCGACGAACTTCCAGGTCGGGGATGCGATCACGATTCATGTGCTCGTTTCCCATCCGCCGTCTGCCGCGATCCAGCCGCCCGCGGGCGATTCCCTCGGGCCGCTGGTCGTGCTGCAGCATGTACCGGTGACGCGCCAGAACGACTCCACTGCCCTTACCGGCCTGGTCGTGGCATATTACGACTCCGGCACCGTCGTCGTCCCGCCGGTGATGGTGCCCTATGCGATATCAGGCGACACCGCCGGACGGTTCGCAGCGACCAACACGATGACGATCGCGGTGCATACCGTCGCCGTCGATACCAGCAAGGCGTATCGCGATCTGAAGCCGCCGATGTCGATCCCGATCACCCTGGCCGAACTCGCATTGTACGCCGGCATCGTCGTAGTGGCGGCGGGACTGGCGTATCTCGGATATCGATGGTGGAAAAAGAGGAAGGAGCGGCTTGCCGGACTCCGGCCCCAGGCCCCTCCGCGGCCGGCTGACGTACTTGCGCTGGAAGAGCTCGGCGCATTGAAGAATAAGAAACTGTGGCAGCAGGGGATGGTGAAGGAGTATTACTCGGAAGTGACGGAGATCATCCGGCGATACTTCGAGCGTCGATACGCCGTGAAGGCGCTCGAACAAACCACCGACGAGATCCTTGACGCCCTCAGGGGCGTCGCGGTTCCGCAGGATGCGCTTGGATACACCATGAAGATGCTGCAGTTGGCGGACCTTGTGAAGTTCGCGAAATTCACGCCGGGCATCCCCGACCATGAAGAGATGCTGACGCTGGCGTACGACATTGTCGAACATACCAAACCGGTGATCATGTCGCCGGTCGTCAACGCCGATGCCCATGTGGGGTCCTAACGTCCATTTTGCGAGTCCGGTCTTTCTGTACGGACTGCTCGTGATCCCGCTCCTGATCGCGTGGTATTTGCGCCGCAACCAGGAGAGCACGTCCGATCTGCGGTATTCCACCATCAGCCCGTTCGCAGGGCTCCGTCCGAGCCTGAAGGAACGCCTGTATCCCCTGCCGTTCGTTCTCCGTCTCGCGGTGATTGCCTTGTTGATTGTTGCGCTCGCGCGGCCGCAGACAACATCGTCCGGAGAAAATGTCTATACCGAAGGGATCGATATCGTCCTCCTTCTCGACATCTCCGGCAGCATGCTTGCGGAAGACTTCAGCCCGAACCGGATCGAGGCGGCGAAACAGGTGGCGCAGGATTTCATCGACGGACGGCAACACGATCGTATCGGCCTGGTGATTTTTGCGGGACAGAGTTTCACGCAGTGTCCCATGACGCTCGATTATCACGTCCTGAAAAACCTCCTTCGACAGGTGAAGCCGGGAATGGTCGAAGACGGCACGGCGATCGGCATGGCCATCGCGCAGGGGGTGAACCGGCTCAAGGATAGCAAGGCGAAAAGCAAGGTCATGATCCTTCTCACGGACGGCGTAAACAACCGCGGGGAAATCGATCCGATCACGGCGGCGCAGATCGCGCAGACGTTCAATATCCGGATTTACACCATCGGCGTGGGCACGATCGGCGAGGCGCCCTATCCGGTGCAGACGCCGTTCGGCATCCGCTATCAGAACATGCCGGTGGATGTGGATGAGAAAACGTTACAGCAAATAGCGCAGATGACGGATGGAGAATACTTCCGGGCGACCAATAACAAGACGCTGAAGCAAATCTACGGCGAGATCGACAAGCTGGAGAAGACCAGGATCGAAGTCCGGCAGTACCATTCCTACACCGACCTGTTCCCGATCTGGGCGGGCGTTGGCCTCATTCTCGCCGTGCTGGAATTCGCCGTCCGCGGAACCGTTCTCCGGAAAATCCCGTAAGGCCATGATTCGATTCGCACATCCGGAATATTTGTACTTGTTGCTGCTCGTGCCTGTCATGATAGCCACGTTCTGGCTTTTCAGCCGGATGCGTGTGGCGGCAAGCAAGCGTTTCGGCGCCGTGACGATGTTCCATCGCCTGGCGGAGAGATCCAGCGGCGTTCGCAGGATGATGAAGTTCGTCCTTCTGGTGGCGGGCATCTCGTTGGTCTCCGTCGGCCTCGCGAACCCGCAGATCGGAACCCGGCTCGAAGAGGTGAAGCAGGAAGGCGTCGACATTTATATCGCGTTGGATGTCTCGCTGAGCATGAAGGCGGAGGACATCAAGCCGAACCGGCTGGAAAAAGCGAAGCTGGAGCTCCGGAACCTCATCGGCCGCCTGACCGGCGACAGGGTGGGCCTCATTGTGTTTGCCGGGGAGGCGTTCACGCAGTTTCCGCTCACGGCGGATTACAGCGCCGCGAATCTTTTTGTGGACATCATCGACGTGGGCAGCGTCCCCGTTCCGGGGACGGCCATCGGCGATGCCATCGACCGGGCGGTCGAGTCGTTCGACTTCACGGATCCGACGACGAAGGTCCTGGTGATCATGACCGACGGGGAGAACACGGAGGGGGACGACATCGAGGCGGCGCAGGAGGCGGCGAAAAAAGGCGTCCTGCTGTACACCATCGGCCTCGGATCTCCGACCGGGGCGCCGATTCCTGTCTATAATGCGTCGGGACAACAAATCGACTTCAAGCGGGACAGGAGCGGGGCCGTGGTCGTTTCGAAACTCGACGAGGCCGGACTGGAACACATCGCCGAAATCGGCCATGGGAAATACTTTCGCGGAACAAATTCCCAGGACGAGCTGGACGAGATCTACAAGAACATCAACGCTCTCCAGAAGCGCGAGTTCGGCGTTAAACAATTCACCGACTACGAATCGCGCTACCAGTGGTTCCTCGTCCCGGCCGTCCTGATGTTTCTGCTCGAGATTGTGCTGTCGGAAAAGGCGGCGCTGTGGATCCGCCGGTGGAACCCGCTCCGGAGGGAGGAAGAGGAGGCGACATGAAAGGACAACTCATCGCGGTGATGGTGATCGTGGCGGCGCAGTGTGCGGCCGCGCAATCGATCCGTTCGCTGGTCAACGGCGGGAACGACCTCTATCACGACAAAAAGTATTCGGATGCCGAGGTCAACTACCGCAAGGCCCTGGAGAAAGAGAAGGGTCTCATCCAGGGTCACTTCAACCTGGGGAACGCCCTCGCCAAGCAGGGGAAGAACGACGAGGCGGCAAAGGAATTCGCGATGGCGGCCGAGAAAGCGGAGCACCGTGAAACGAAGGAATCCGCCTACTACAATATCGGCAACACACAAATGGCGGCGCAGCAGTACGGCGACGCGGTGCGCTCGTACGTCGAAGCCCTGAAGATCGACCCGAAAGACGAAGAGGCGAAATACAATTTGTCGTACGCGCTGGAAAAGATCCGGGAGCAACAGCAGCAACAGAAACAGAATCAGAAACAACAAGACAAGAACGACAAGAACAAAAACAAGCAGCAAAACAATCCCCAGGATCAAAATCAAAGCAAGAACCAGGACAAAAAACCCGACGACCAGAAACAGCAGCCGAAGGATCAGCAGGCAAACCGCCAGCAGGAAAAGCGCATGTCCAAGTCCGATGCCGAGCGCATCCTTGAGGTTTTGAAGAACAACGAAAAAGACGTTCAGAAGAAACTCCATACGCGCCCGGCGGAACGGCCGACGACGGACAAGGATTGGTGAGGCATGAACAGTCGTCTCAGAAATCTCTGTGTCGCCGTTGCTGCAGTCAGTCTCGTTGCAGCCGGGAGCATGTTCGCGCAGGACGCGACGTTTCAGGCGAGCGTCGACAAGAATCCCGTGGGGGTGGGGGAAGAGTTGACGTTTTCGCTGGTCCTCAGCGGTGGCGGGATGAGTGGCGGGAACAACCTTCAGCTTCCCGACCTGAGTAAATTCCGGATGCTCTCCGGCCCCAACCAGTCGAGCAACATGCAGTGGATCAACGGGAAAACCTCGTCCACGGTGACGTACAGTTACGTCCTGCAGCCGAAGGAGATGGGAAAGGTGACGATCGGCGCCGCCACGATTGTCCTTGACGGAAAGACGCTGCAAAGCAACCCCATCGTCCTGGATGTGGTGAAGTCCGCTCCGAAGCCGAAGCAGCCGGCGGCGCAGGACGTCAACGGCCAGATCGCGGACAACCTGTTTGTCAAGGCCGTGGTCAACAGGTCGCGGGCGATTCAGGGCGATCAGATCAATCTGACCTTCAAACTGTACACGCGGCTCACGGTAATGAATTACGCCGTCGAAAAGACGCCGACGATGACCGGGTTCTGGGGCGAAGACGTTGAGACGCCGAAAGACATCCAGCTGACGACGGAGACGATCAACGGAAAACAATACCGGGTCGGCATCATCAAGAAGATGGCGCTGTTTGCGACGCAGTCCGGCACGCTGGAAATTAGTCCCATGCAGGTGCAAACGCAGATCCAGGTGCCTGCACCGCGGTCGCTCGACCCATTCGACGCGTTCTTCCGTGACCCCTTCGGGCGGACGATGAACTACACCGCGCAGAGCGAACCGTTGAAGATCACGATCGATCCGTTGCCGCCCGGCGCGCCGTCCGACTTCAAAGGAGCCGTGGGTGAATTTGCGATGAGCACAACGCTCGACAAGCGGACGACGCGCACCAATGAGCCCGTGTCGTTCAAGGTCACGATCTCGGGGACCGGCAACATCAAGCTCCTCGAGGCGCCTGCGCTCGAGCTCCCTTCCGATTTTGAGCAGTACAGCCCGAAGATCACGGACAACATCAACCGGCAGGGCGACCGCATCAGCGGCAACAAAGTTTTCGAGTATCTCCTCATCCCCCGCTATCCCGGCCTGAAGATCATCAAGCCGTTGACGTTCTCCTATTTCGATCTTGCGAAGAGAGAGTACGTCCGCCTGCGCTCGCCGGAAGTCGAGTTGAACGTGGAGCAGGGCACCGCATTGCCTCCGGCGATCGCCGGCGGGACGAGAGAAGACGTCCGGATGTTGAGCCAGGATATCCGCTTCATCAAAGTGGGGGAAAGCAGGTTCCGGCGCGAGGGAGAGTTCCTCTACAATGCGCCATTCTTCATCGTCCTGTGGGTGCTGCCGTTTGCGGGACTCGCGGGATCGGTGTTGTACACCAGGAACCGCCGCTCGATCATCGAGGATGCGGCGGGGTATCGCAACCGGAAGGCGATCGGCGTGGCACGGAAGCGGCTGAAAGTCGCCGAGAAACTGCTGAAGGATCTTTCCCCGAAGGCGGGAGCGACGGCGTCCACGGCCCCGCGGTTTTACTCGGAGGTCTCCGGCGCGCTCTGGCATTACCTCGGCGACAAGCTCTCGATCCCGCAGGCGGAGTTCTCCGTCGAAAGCGCCACACGTTCTCTCGAGGAACACGGCGCATCGGCGGAAGCGATCGGCGCCCTCAAGTCGCTGCTCGAAACGTGCGACCTGATCCGCTTCGCGCCGACGAGCATCGACCGCAAGGAAATGCAACGAACGTACGATGAGGCAAGCCGCATCATCGTCCAAATCGAACAGTCTCTGAAATTCTCATGAAGCGACTCCGATTGCTCCTGACATGCCTGGGCGTTCTCTCCGTCATGGGATTCGGGCAGACTCCTGAACAGCTGTTCACGGAGGGAAATGAAGCGTATCAGAAAGGGGACTTCGCCAAAGCCGCCGGGCTCTATGAGTCGATCCTGCACAACGGGTACGCCAACAGCGACCTCTACTACAATCTTGGCAACGTCTACTATAAGCAAGGGACCATTGCCAGGGCCATCCTGAACTATGAACGCGCCGAGCGACTGACACCCAACGACGAAGACCTCCGGCACAATCTCCAGCTCGCCAATCAGATGATCACCGACAGGATCGATCCGACCCCGCGGCTCTTTGTCTGGGACTGGTGGACGTCCGTGAAGAACTGGCTCTCGTTCGAGATCGTGACCTGGCTCCTCTATGTCGCCTTCCTCCTCGTTGCGATGTCGGTATCGATGGTGATCGCCGGCCGGTCCTATCGCATGCGAAGGATCGCGCTGCTGGGCTCCATGGTGACGACCGTGCTCTTGCTGTTCGTCGGCTCCGTTTTTGCCGGACGCTACACCGACGCGCACCGATCAGATGAAGCCATCGTTATGTCCACGGTGGTGAATGTGAAGAATTCCCCCGATGACCGGAGCAGCGATGCGTTCGTGATCCACGCAGGGCTGAAGGTGCAGCTTATCGATCGTCTGGGGAACTGGACAAAGGTGCGGTTGGCCGATGGGAAGGTGGGGTGGCTGGAAGAGAAGGAGATTGAAGTGATTTAGGTAGATCCTCTGAATCCGTTTCCGGCGTTCTGTCAGGCTTCTCCATCCATCCGGAGAGGCTTTCTTTTTGCCATTCTGTGCCGAATTTTCCAACCGCTTTCGGTGTTTACTATCGTAAAGAGGGGAAATCGTCTGCAAATCAGGAGACTCACGGGATCGCCCCTTATCGCTTGAAATTCCAGGAATCTTGTGTATACTTTGTGCTGACAAGATCGCGGATCATGTCGTGCGGTGCTTCGAGGGGAATTGATGAAGTTATCCATGGATAAGCAAGTCGGGGTTTGAGGTCGTCGATGGCGATGTTGAGGTTGGTGACAAACCCCGCGTGAGGACGATTATGCCGGTAGCCCGGTTGTCTCGAGGGCATCGGCAAGAGCCGGGAAATCCACTGCAGGTCGGCGTTGCAGAGAATAACGCCGTGAAAGAGAAGACAAGACTCCCCGCGACGCTGTGCGTTGCCGCAGAATTTCATACCGTTAAGTGCCAGGTCAGAAATCCCTTCGACCGTTACGATTTCCGTGTCTCCGAAGATCGCGCACGACGTACGGACTTTTTCCATGATCGTCCTGTTCGTCGATGCGATCGTCGCGTACTCCGTGCCGGCACGGTAGGGGAGGACAAGCGTGAAATTCAGGCATCCCGGCATCTGCACCACAGCTCCGCCGCCGGTGCAGCGACGGAGGATCGGGATGCGCAGCGAGCGGCAGAGTTCGACATTCACTTCACGTTCGACGGCATTGGTGTAGCCGACGACCACAAAGGTGGAGTCGGGCACCCAGAAGCGGAGCACCCCGTTGTTTCGGGCGCGTTCGCCTTCGAGGAACAGCGCTTCATCGCATGCGAGGTTGGCGGCCGGTGAGTCGAGGGTGAGGTCAAGAAGGGACGGGGAGAGGTTCATTCAGTCGAATCCTAAGCGAGGCTACGTGGAACAGGAACATACTGAACATATGACTGTGCCGCAAGACGGCGATTCAAAAGACCGGGGGATTGATAGTCTCGAGTTCGTCATCGAGACGGTGCTGCGGAATCGTGAGACGTCGCAAGTGCCGTTGCTTCTGGAACGGCTGGTCACACGGCTCCGGGAGTCCGGTGTGCCGATGCCCAACACGGTCAGCACCCCGTATATCAACACCATTCCCCCCGATAAGGAGCCGTCGTATCCCGGCAACCGGGAGATCGAGCGGCGGATCAAGAGCTACACGCGATGGAATGCCATGGCAATGGTCGTGGCGGCGAACCGCCTCCACAGCGGGCTGGGCGGACACATTTCGACCTTCGCCTCGGCAGCAACACTGTACGACGTGGCGTTCAATCATTTTCTCCATGGAGGTGAAGGTGAGCGTCCCGCCGATCTTGTGTACTTCCAGGGTCACGCTGTTCCCGGCATCTATGCGCGCGCGTTTCTCGAAGGACGCCTCGACGCGGCACGGTTGCACAATTTCCGGCAGGACCTCGCGGTCGGAGGAGGGTTGTCATCCTATCCCCATCCGTATCTGATGCCGGATTTCTGGCAGTTCCCGACGGTCTCCATGGGCCTCGGCCCGATCATGTCGATCTACCAGGCGCGGTTCAGCAGATACCTCCGGGCACGGGGCTTGAAAACCGGCAGCGAACCGAAGGTGTGGGCGTTTCTGGGAGATGGTGAAACGGACGAACCGGAAACCCTCGGCGCCCTCACGGTCGCAAGTCGCGAGCAGCTCGATAACCTCATCTGGGTGGTGAACTGCAATCTGCAACGGCTCGATGGTCCTGTGCGAGGCAATGGGAAGATCATTCAGGAACTCGAGATGCTCTTCCGAGGTGCCGGTTGGAACGTGATCAAGGTCATCTGGGGATCCGACTGGGACCCGCTCTTCGCCGCCGACAAGAAGGGGCTGCTCCTCAAGAGAATGGAGGAAGCGGTGGACGGAGATTTCCAGAAATACTCCGTCGCCCCCGGCAGCTACACGCGAAAACACTTCTTCGGGAAGTATCCTGAGCTGTTCGAGATGGTCAATCATCTCACCGACGCTCAGATCTCGAAGATGCTCCGCGGCGGTCACGATCCGCGAAAGGTCTATGCGGCGTACAAGGCGGCGATAGAGAACACGGGTTCGCCGACCGTGATTCTTGCCAAGACCATCAAGGGGTACGGCCTCGGAGAAGGAGGAGAAGGACGGAACGTCACCCATCAGCAGAAGAAGCTGAACGAGAAGGAGCTCAGGGAATTCAGGAGCCGGTTCGGGGTCCCGATCAGCGACGAAGAGATCGCGGAGACGCCCTTCTACCGACCTTCACCCGACAGCGAAGAAGCGCAGTATCTGCTTGCGCGGCGGAAGGAACTCGGCGGCGCTCTCCCCGCACGCATTACGACAACGGAACGTCTGGCGGTGCCGCCGCTGTCGGCGTTCGGCGAATTCCTGCGCGGCTCGGAACGCTTTGAAGTCTCCACCACCATGGCCTTTGTGCGGCTGGTCAGCATGCTTCTCCGGAACAAGGAGATCGGCAAACGCATTGTGCCGATCATCCCTGATGAAGCGCGCACGTTCGGCATGGATCCCCTGTTCCGCGAGATCGGGATCTACTCCCCCAAGGGGCAGCTCTACGAACCGGTCGACAAGGAATCGCTCCTCTACTATAATGAGACGAAGGAAGGACAGATCCTCGAGGAAGGGATCACGGAAGCCGGCGCGATGTCGTCGTGGATCGCCGCCGCGACGTCGTACGCGACCCATCATGTGACGATGATCCCCTTCTATGTCTACTATTCGATGTTCGGGTTCCAGCGCACGGGCGACCTCATGTGGGCGGCCGGCGACATCAGGGCGAAAGGGTTTCTCCTCGGCGGCACGGCCGGCCGGACGACGCTCAATGGCGAAGGCCTCCAGCACGAGGATGGGCACAGTCATCTTCTTGCAAGCACCATCCCGACCGTCCTGGGTTACGATCCTGCATGGGCCTATGAAGTCGCCGTCATCATCCAGGACGGCCTCCGCAGGATGTATGGAGAGGGAGAGGAATTGTTCTATTATCTTACGCTGTACAACGAGAACTACGCGATGCCGCCGATGCCGAAAGGCGTCGAAGAAGGAATCGTGAAGGGGCTGTACAAGTTCTCGGAAGGCCCATCCGGCATGAAGTTGAAGGCGCATATCCTCGGCAGTGGGCCGATTCTGCGCTTTGCTCTCGCCGCCCAGAAGATCCTCGCGGAACGCTTCACGGTGTCGGCCGACGTGTGGAGCGCAACCAGTTACAAGACTCTTCGCGCGGACGCCGTGCAAAAGCGACGCTGGAACATGCTGCATCCGACGCAAGCGCCGCAGTCTTCGTACGTCGAGCAACTCCTTGCGAAAGAGCAGGGCGTGTTTGTCGCCGTCTCGGACTATGTGAAGCTCGTGCCCGAACAGATCGCTCCGTGGGTTCCCGGCGGATTGATGGCGCTGGGTACGGATGGCTTCGGCCGAAGCGGAACGCGTCCGCAACTCCGCCGGTTCTTTGAGATCGATACCGAATCCATCGTGATCGGCACGCTGTACGCGCTTGCCGAGAAGGGGCAGGTGAAGCGCCAGGCGGTGGAGCAGGCGATCAAGGAGCTCGGCGTCGATCCGGAGAAGCCGTTCCCGGAAATCCACTAGATCCAGGGTGCACTTTAGATTGATTCAGGAGAGCATGATCCATGGACGTGAAACTTCCACGACTCGGTGAAGGCGCCGACTCCGGCACCGTTGCGAGCGTCTTCATTCATGTTGGAGACAAGATCAGCAAGGACCAACCTGTCCTTGAGCTCGAGAGCGACAAAGCCGTTGCCTCCATACCGTCGCCCTCTGCCGGCACGGTGACAAAGATTCACGTGAAGGAAGGGGATCTGATCAAAGTCGGACAGCTCATCGCCAGTCTCGACGAAGGGAACGCGCCGGAACCGGTCGTCAGCCACAAGCGGGAGGAGATCGAGGAACCCGAGATTTCGGTCGCGCCCTCCGGGACGCTTGTGGGGCCGTCCAACACGCCGATCGCGCTGACGCAGGCGCCTGTGAAGGAGCCTCCGGCCATGATGACGGGGGTGCTTCCCTCTCCCAGCGCGCTGCCGCCTGCGGCGTCGCCGACGATCCGGAAAATGGCACGCGATCTCGGGATCGATCTTCGCAGGGTGCGGGGGAGTGAACGGGGAGGCCGCATTGTGGTCGGCGACCTGCGCAGGTACATCTCTCTTCTCCAGGAAATTGCCGACCGCTCGCAGGGTGCTCCTGCGGCGGAAGCCCCCGCTGCGCCTCGTTCGGCGTCTTCCCAACCGGTCGATTTCTCAAAATGGGGACCGGTGCATGCGGAGAAACTCTCCACATTGCGGCGGACGATCAGCACGCGGATGGCGGATGCATGGACGGCGATTCCTCATGTGACGCAGTTCGATCAGGCGGACATCACGGACCTTCTCAAGCTCCAGAAGAAGCATGCCGCGGCCTATGAAAAGAAGAAGGCGCGCTTGACTCTCACGCCGTTGCTTATGAAGGCTCTTGCCGTGGTTCTGAAGAAGCATCCGAAATTCAATGCGAGCCTGGATGAATTGAACAGCCAGCTGGTGTTCAAGGAGTACTTCCATTGTGGCATCGCCGTCGACACGGAACAGGGCCTTATCGTCCCCGTCATCCGGGATGTCGACAAAAAGTCGCTGCTGGATCTTGCTCTCGAACTGCAGGATTTGGCGCTCCGGACGCGGGAGCGGAAGGTTGGGCTCAACGAGATGGCGGGCGGGAGTTTCACGATTTCCAACCAGGGAGGGATCGGAAGCGGGCACTTTACCCCGATCATCAATCGCCCCGAGGTCGCCATCCTTGGCGTAGCGCGCGCGACGGAACAGATGGTGTTCCGCAAACAGAAGTTTGCGCGCCGCACCATCCTGCCCGTGAGCCTTTCGTATGATCACCGTATCATCGATGGTGCGGACGCCGCGCGGTTCATGGTCGATTTCGTCGCGACCCTGGAAGGGCTTGGCGAACGCGATATCGCGCTGTGAGTCAGGGCTTCACCGAAACTGCGTCAGCAGGAACATCCGGCAAAAGAGGAATCCAGTGAAAACTACGAAGACAGATATCGTTGTTCTCGGTGCGGGCCCGGGAGGGTACGCCGCGGCGTTTTATGCGGCCGAACTCGGGAAGAGCGTTGTTATGGTGGAGATGGACAAACGGCTGGGCGGCGTTTGCCTGAACCGGGGATGCATCCCGTCCAAGGCGCTCCTGCATGCATCCAAGCTGATCAAGGAAGCGGAAGAATCCGGATTCCGCGGGATCGAATTCTCGAAGCCGAAGATCAATCTTACCCAGATGCGCCAGTGGAAGGAGTCGATTCTTCAGAAGCTGGCACAGGGCGTTGCGGATATTGCCAAGAAACGGGGCGTGACCGTCGTCTACGGGCGAGGATATTTCGAGGACTCGAAAACATTGCGCGTGGAGACTTCGGGCGGCCAGACCTTCTTCACCTTCGACCAGGCCATCATTGCCAGCGGATCGCTGGCGGCGATGCCCGCGGCATTCGATCTCGGAAACCCGAGGATCATGACATCGACGGAAGCGCTGGAGATCGAGGATGTGCCGGAACGCATGCTGATTATCGGCGGCGGCTACATCGGCATGGAGCTCGGCACCGTGTACCGGACGCTCGGAAGCACCATTGTGCTTGTGGAGGCTCTTGGATCGATCTTGCAGGGCGCGGATGCGGACCTCGTGCGCCCCGTCCTTCGCTATGCGGAAAAGAATTTCGCGGAGGTGAGGACGAATGCCCGGGTGCTGAAGATGGCCACGAGCGGGAAGCAGATCAAGGCAACGATCGAACACGAGGGTCAGACGCGCGATGAGCTCTACGACCGCGTCCTGGTCTCGGTGGGACGGACTCCGAACTCGCGTAACCTCGGGCTCGAAAATACGAAGGTCACACTCGATGAAAAAGGGTTCGTCAAAGTGAACGACCGGCAGCAGACAGCCGATCCGGCGATTTACGCGATCGGTGACGTTGCCGGCGGTGTGCTGCTCGCGCACAAGGCATCGAAGGAAGCACGAGTGGCCGTTGAGGTCATTTGCGGCGAGATGAGCGAGTTCAAGGACATCGTTATCCCTGCCGTCGTGTTCACGGATCCGGAGCTGGCGTGGTGCGGCATGACAGAGGCGGAGGCGAAGGAAAAGGGAATTGAGGTACAGACGGCGAAGTTCCCGTGGTCGGCATCAGGCCGCGCGCTGAGCTTCGACCGGACGGAGGGGATGACCAAGCTGATCATCGATCCCCAGACAGAACGGATTCTCGGCGTCGGGATTGTGGGCGTGGGAGCCGGCGACCTCATCAGCGAAGCCGTTGTCGCGATCGAGCTGGGGGCGACGGCGCGCGACCTTGCGGAATCTGTTCATCCGCATCCGACGCTTTCGGAGACGCTCAGCGAGGCGGCGGAAGTTTTCTATGGCGTCGCCACGCACATCTATTCGCGGCGCAAGGCGAAACAGGAACCCGCAGTGTAGGGGAGCGTTGCCGGGCGCTCGCGGCACGCAGGTGCCGTCAGCGCGCGGCGAGCGCTTGCTCGACCGCGTGAACGACATCGGGAGAAAGCGGTTCAACGTTGGGTGCGAACCGTGCTTCAATCTGCCCGTTCCGTCCCACCAGGAATTTCTGAAAGTTCCACTCGATCTCACCGCTGAACTTCGGGTCGGTCGTCTTCTCTGTCAGGAAACGATAGAGCGGATGCTTGTCCTTCCCGCGCACGGAAATCTTCGAGAACATGTCGAACGTCACGCCGTACGTTGTGGTGCAGAACTTCTGAATCTCCTGGTCCGTGCCCGGTTCCTGGGCGAGGAAGTCGTTTTCAGGAAAACCGAGAATGACGAGTCCCTTGTCCTTGTATTTCTCATAGAGTGACTCGAGGCCTTTGTACTGCGGCGTGAACCCGCATCGGGAGGCGACGTTCACAATGAGGACGACCTTTCCCTTGTAGGTGGAAAGCGGAACCTCCTTGCCATCAATCGATCGCATGGTGAAGTCCAACACCGACGTCTCCGTCAGAGGCGAGCCGGCGAAGGCGGGGGTCAGCACTTCGGCGAGGATGGTGGGGAGAAGAAGCAGCGAGCGGAATACGTTCATGGTGATCTCTTCAGAATCATAATTAGCAGATAATTCTTCTTCGGCCTAGATGTTAACAATTTATGAAAATTGGAAGTTCCACTTGACTTTTTGACTTCTTCTTATGAACTTCTTTTTGCGAAGCCGATCAAGGTCGCAACAGTTGGTGCTTTTTCGTTATGTTGCATCTCATTGTCGTGGACATGAAGAGGAGGCGGCGATGGAGAAAAGTACGCGATCAATGCGGCGGGCAGTTTTGTCCAAGTTGTTCGAGCACCTGAAGGAGAACTACGGTCTCGATTGGTCCGAAGAGATCTTCGATGACAGCCGCCTCTCCGTACACCAGCTCGATGCAGTGCTCGCTTTCAAGAGCGATTTTGTTCTCGACGAGTTGTGTTCCGCGTTGAGTCGTCTCGAAGAAGGGACGTACGGTGTTTGCATCCGATGCAAACGTCCGATCGATGAACAGATTCTCGACGACGATCCCACGCAACGGCTCTGCCCCGCGTGCGCGACGAACTTCATGCATATTGCGGCGGAAAATCTCGGTCCGCATGTTTCTGCCATGCACTAGTGCATGAGAGGTGCTGTCTCGCCTGGTAGCGCGTCCGCAAATGCATGACCAGGTATTTCTACACCCATAATCATTAATCGCCTTCCACTCTTGAATCGCACATGACGGGATCGCTCCCCGCATGAGGCGATTTTTTTTTGCTTGTTCGGAAGTCACCCATGTCTGATCCGCTTTGCTGGAGTGTGTGATTTAGTGCGCATTCGCATACTTCCCTGGACGGTTCCACACGTTGCGGGCTTCATTTTCCCCATTTTTTGATGTAGATTCATGGCACAGGGATTGGGACGGTAGCATATTGAGTATTCCCAAGGTCTTGTGAGAGGTGGACAATGAGACTGTTCGTATTCATCGTATTTGTTGCGGTGCTCGCTTGCGCGCCGGCAATTGCCGATCCACCGGACGTGAACGTCTCCTTCGGCGTCTTCTATTCATCCCTCGGATCCTACGGCGATTGGTTCCATGTCAACGGCGGCGTGTATGCATGGAGGCCGTACAGGATGCACGAAGGATGGAGACCATATTCATTCGGCCGATGGCTCTGGACCGATGACGGCTGGTACTGGTCGTCGGACGAGCCCTGGGGTTGGGCGACGTATCACTACGGCCGCTGGTACTACGACGATAACTATGGATGGGTCTGGATCCCGGGCTATGAATGGGCGCCGGCCTGGGTCGAATGGCGATTTGGTGACGGCTGCATGGGGTGGGCGCCGCTCGGCCCGTATGCGGTCTTCAGTCCGGGTTGGGGAGTGCACTATGAGGAGCGTTGGGTCACTCCAGCGTCCTATTGGTCATTCGTCGACTGTCGTTATATCAATCGACCGGGCATCCACGATTATATTTATCGTGCCGGCGACAACTCCCGCTGGATCGGCAGAACGCGCGGGGCGGGGAGTGTTACCGTCGAGGGGACAAGAATCATGACCCGCGGCCCTGCACGCGACTACGTTGAGCGAACAGGGAACATCCGGATTCAACAGACGGATCTTGTCACCCGGATGGAGATCGGGAGAGAGCGGCTTGTCCGCGAGCCTGGAGGGCGGGAGAGCATTGAAGTCTACCGCCCTCACATCACCAATGAAGTCGGGCGTGGAGACGTCCTGCGGCCCACGCGCGTGCAGGAGGTCAACCGGCCGTTTTCCCTGGACGTGAGACGTACCGACATCGAGCTTCGTGACGTCGGGAGAAATCAAACCCGCGATCTCAGGAGTTCGGATGAATATCGGCGACGACAGTTCGAATCGCGCCGCACGGATATCGCTCCTCCAGGAACCTATCATAACGCAGCGCCCCCGACGGCGTTCCAGCAAAAACCCGAGCGCAGGCCGGAATCGATCGAGCGCCAGACCAGAATTGATCGACGAGCCCAGCGGATGGAGCGCCAGGCGACGCGGTCTGAAGCACACGGACAATCCCGCGGCGACGGTGGACACGAGCGCTCGAGCGGCCACCGGAGATAGCCGCGCGCTGCCAGAGACCAACGAAGGATGAAGCGGACATGCAAATCCGAAAGCAGCTTCTTGTCATCGGTGACCGAATCCTGCTTCAACTGGACGACGAAAGCGAGAGGACCAAATCGGGCCTCTATCTTCCTCCCTCGGTGAGGGAAAAAGAAAAGGTGGCGGCGGGGAAGGTCATCAAAGTGGGGCCAGGGTTTGCGATCCCGAACCCGAACTACAACGACGATGAACCGTGGTCGACGCCAAAAGACCCCATCCGATACATTCCTCTTCAGGTCCGGGAGGGTGACTACGCGGTGTTCCTCCGCGAGCAGGCGATCGAAGTGGAGTTCGAGGGGAAGAAATACTACATCATCAACCAGGCTGCCGTGCTGATGGTGGAAAGGAATGAGCTGAGGGAGGAATAACCGGAAGGACCGCCATTTGCCTTTGGGCTCCGTTCGTCATTGCGAGGAGCGAAGCGACGAAGCAATATGACCGATACTGATCAGATTGCTTCGCCCCGACCAGGTTGCGGTCGGGGCTCGCAATGACGGCCAGAAACATAGGGCTGTGAGCGGTGGTACTAAGGCTACGCCACCGTGATTTCCTTGCTCAGATAGACGTCCTGGATCGCATTCAGCAGTTTCGCACCTTCCGCCATCGGACGCTGGAACGCTTTCCGACCGCTGATAAGTCCCATCCCGCCGGCGCGCTTGTTGATCACTGCTGTCTTCACCGCTTCTGCCAGGTCGCTCTCTCCCGAGGACGCTCCACCCGAGTTGATCAAACCTGCACGCCCCATATAGCAATTGGCCACCTGGTATCGCGTGAGATCGATCGGGTGATCGGTGGTGAGCTCCGAGTACACCTTCTTGTGGGTCTTGCCGAAATTTAGGGCGGTGAAGCCGCCGTTGTTCTCAGGAAGCTTCTGCTTGATAATGTCCGCCTGAATCGTCACGCCCAGGTGATTTGCCTGCCCGGTCAGGTCGGCCGAAACGTGATAGTCTTTTTCCTTGGTCTTGAAGGCGCCGTTTCTCAAGTAGCACCAGAGCACGGTGGCCATGCCTTTTTCGTGGGCATAAGCGAACGCCTTGCTGACTTCCTGAATCTGTCTCTTCGATTCCGGTGAACCGAAGTAGATCGTCGCCCCAACCGCGACCGCTCCCATATCCCACGCCTGATCGATTGTCCCGAAAAGGATCTGGTCGTAGGTGTTGGGATAGGACAGAAACTCGTTGTGGTTGAACTTCACCAGGAACGGGATCTTGTGGGCATACTTCCGGGCGACGCTGCCAAGAACGCCGAACGTGGAAGCAACGGCGTTGCAGCCGCCTTCGAGTGCGAGCTTCACGATATTCTCAGGGTCGAAATAGGCGGGATTCGGTGCGAATGATGCCCCGGCGGAATGTTCGATCCCTTGATCCACGGGAAGGATGGAAACGTACCCGGTGCCGGCGAGTCTGCCCGTGCTGAAGAGCGATTGCAGGCTCCGGAGCACCATGGGGCGACGGTCAGAGGGGAGAAATATCCGCTCGACAAAGTCGGGTCCAGGCAGGTGAAGAGATTCCTTGGGGATCCCCTTGCAGTGATGGTCGAGCAGACTGCGGGCATCGGCGCCAAGGAGGGACTCGATTTCCTTCAGTGTCATCTTTTATTCTCCTGTTTGCGGGCTATTTTAGGCAAGATGTTGGCTGCAATGGTGCCAATATACGCAAAAGGCGCCAGCGAGTCCAGATGAGACACGCAGGGACACACAAGGATACACAACTCAGACTTAAGTGTCAGACTTACTTGACAGACATAGAAGTCTGACTAATATGTCTGACTAGAATGTCTGACTTGTATGTGTGACTCGTTCCGGATGGCTCCAGGATTCTGCTTTTTCCATCGAATCGATCACCTATTGGTTCGGAAGGGCGAACGAACTCCGGCCGATCTCTTCTGCGGAGCGTCAGCCTCTTGATTTTCTTCTTGTCGGAACCTATCTTTTTTCGTAGCCCTTGTACACCGCTTCTTTTGCCCTTAATGGTATTCCGTTGCTGTATTAGAGTTGTTCACCTGTTCGCGAACGCTCGCAACAACAGCGGGTGCTGGAGAATGTTGCGCAGTCGGTTGGCTATTAAGACGCAATGAGCTCGGTGCCCTGCGGGGCGGCGTAGCCCTACGCCACAGGTAAACTTCTCACAGCAAAGGATCATTACCATGGAGACCGGTGTTGTAAAGTGGTTCAACGCGACAAAGGGTTTCGGTTTCATCCAGCGGTCTTCGGGCGAGGATGTATTCGTTCACTACAAAGCAATCAATGGTGAAGGATACCGTACTCTCAACGAAGGCGACAAAGTGCAGTTTGAAGTGGAAAACGGCCCGAAGGGTCTGCAGGCTCACAACGTCAGCAAGATCTGAACGCGACGAGCGGGCCGGCCTGAACGAGATCGCGTGAGGTTGCTGCCTCGAACGGATGGAGCAATGCGCAGCATCGCGATTTCGGCGTGGACCGATGAAGGTGCCTGCTGTGAGTATTCCTCCAGCAGGGGGGCATGGATTACGAATGTCCGGCCAGGACCGGACGCCCCGGCTCTTACGCCGGGGCTTTTTATTCTATGGATGCCACGTGAAGCTGACGATTTCACTCTTGCAAGATCTCCGGCCGCTTCGGGATCGCGCCCGACCGGTCGCTGATATCGTTGTCCTCCCGGAGCTGGCGGACGGCGGGTATGCCGCTCTTGCCGACGGCCAACCCCCGCACACGGAAGGGGATTCCTATCTTTCCTCGCTCCAGGAGCTCTCGATGAAACGCGACATCGTGCTGGTCGGCGGATCCACGCGGCTCAAGAGTCGCGGAGGTGCATGCACCAACACGTCGCTTACCTTTCATCGCGGGAAATGCATCCACCGGTACGACAAGATTCACCTCTTTCATCCGACCGGTGACCACCGGTACTTTGTGCCGGGCAAGAAGGCATCGGTCTTCCGGGCGGCGATCGGCGCGCACCGCCTCAGGATCGGCGTCGTGATATGCTTCGACCTCCGTTTCCCGGAGCTCATGCGCTCTCTCGCCTTCCGCGGCATGGATCTCCTCATTGTCCCCGCACGCTGGCCCGCGCGCCGTGCCGAAGCATGGAAAACCTTGCTGCGCGCTCGAGCGATAGAGAACCAGGTCTTTGTCGTCGGATGCAACGCCTCCGGCATCGAAGGAGGGCCGTCGTTTGTGTTCGGTCCCTCCGGCGCCCCCGTGCCGGCCATCGTGCGCGGCAACGGAACTCCGGCAAAGAGATTCACGCTGGACTTTGATGAGATCGCAAGGGCGAAGAAACTGTATGATGGAGTGAAAGAAGCGCGGTGGAAGCGTGGGAGGTGACGGGAATCGGGAGGGAGTGCGACCGTGAGACTGTGGGACTCTGAGACTTTGCGCGGAGGCAACGTGGCCCCGCTTTCTGCCTACCGCATACCGCCTACTCCCTACTCATATGACTCTCCATGTTCATCCGGCCCGATATTCGCGCGAGGCAACAGTATGAATTCCTCCCCGCACCTTATAGTCCGCCTCCACCTTCATCCACTTCGGCTTCGCGCAGCGGACCAGATCTTCGAGCAGGCGATTGACGAGATGTTCCTGGTAGATGCCGACGTTACGGAATGAGAAGAGGTAGTACTTCAACGATCGGAGCTCGATGATCGCGGCAACCGGCGTGTAGTGAATCCTGATTATGGCGAAGTCGGGGAGTCCTGAATACGGGCAGACTGCGGTAAACTCTTCCGTTTCGATATCGATGACAATGTCCTTCCCCGGATATTCATAGGGGAACGTCTCCAGTGCGGCGACATCGATGGTCGAACCGTCCTGGGTGTCATATCTCCTGTCGAGCGCTTCAGCCATGCGGATATTCCATTCTTCAGTCAGTGAAGGACATCTCATGCCAATATACAAGCTTACGCAGGGAAATCCAATGCGGTCCATGCTGCTTCTCCTGAGCGCATCCGTGATCGTGCCGTTGATTGCCGCCGGCTGCGCGCACACGACTGCAACTGTCGGCGAGCCGATCGAACGGGGATGGATCAACCGTTCCGTTTTGGAGGGGCCGCCGCACGAAGTCTTCAAGGTCGGCTATGACACCGCCAGGGTGCAGGAGCCGATCGTCGCAATGCTCCGGTCGGTCGATGCGGGGATCAAGACGATCGTCTTCCTCGGCACCTGGTGTCCGGACAGCCGGCGGAACGTCCCGCACTTTCTCAAGGTCGCTGACGAAGCCGGGATACCCGCAGACAGCATCAGTCTGTATTGCGTCGATCGGACGAAGAAATCTGATGACGGCCTCACGTCGACATACCAGATCGAGCGGGTCCCGACGTTTATTTTTCTCAAGGGAGGGAAGGAGATCGGGCGCATCGTAGAGTCGCCCGAGTTGTCGATTGAGCAGGACATGGTGCGGATCTTCGTCTCGGCGCAGACCGCGCCATGACGGTGTTCGTTGACATTCGATGCGAATTTGAGTACATTTTCACGATTTAGTTACTACTCAATCCATTCGATTCAGCTACGAACGTCGCATGCCTTCGGACGATCGGACGAGGCCCATCGACGACGCGCGCAAGAAATTGCTGGAGGAGATCAAGAAGCGGGCGGAAGAGGCCGAGCTTCGGCGTCTCGAAGAGGAAGAGCGATCTCCGGCCGAGTCTCCCGCGCGCCTTCGACAGCAGCCCCCGCAACCTGAGTTTCCGGTGATTCCGACGCCCGGACCTATTTCTCCCGAGCCAGAGGAATCCGATTCTCGTCTCGCAAAACTGCGGGAAGAATTCTCACGGTGTATTGATGTCCGCGATCCCGAGTCGGCGGCGCGCGTGCTTGAAGAATGCCGCACGCTGAACATCGACACCAGCGAGATCACCTCCATGCGGCTCATGCTGGAGCGTCTCGAAGAAGACCTTCAGCAGACGTTCGTTCCCGCCCCTCCTCCCGTCGAACCGGAAGCGCCTGCTCCCGCCGCCGTCGATCCGCAACAATTTGGCGATCTGCTGCAGCAGGCGGAGTTCAACTATCAGCATGAGCGTTATGCCGGCGCGAAAGAGATTCTCGACAAGATCCTTGCCGTGGATCCAGCCAACCCTGAAGGCCTGAACCTCCTCAAATCCGTGAATCGCGCCATTGAGCTCTCGGAGCGCATCGCGAGCGAGGACGCCAGGTCGCGGGAGGCGCTGGCTGCTGCCTCATCACCGCCGCCGCAGGAGAAACCGAAGGCGTCCGAGACGGAAGTCTGGGGAGCGCCCGTCAAGCCGCTCGACACGATGGGGTTCGACACATTGCCGGAGCAGGAAGGTCTGATGCCCGCGCCGAAGGCCTCGATCGGCTCGCGGATCCTTCCCAAGCTCGAAGGCATCGGGCGCATCCTCAAGCCGATCGCGCTGGTCGTCCTGGTCGCCGTCGCCGCCGTCGCCGCCTATTTCCTGGTGCGTGCTCTTTCTACAACGGTCGTTCCCACCAAGACTTCCGTTCTCATCCTGCCTGCGGTGTCGGGGGCCGGAGACCCGTCGTTCGTGCAGCTTGCCGAGGGATTTTCGGACGATGTCATCAGGAAGCTCGGGATGGTGTCCGATATACGCATCATCGCCCCAGCGTCTGCCACGGCCGCCGCAATGTCGTCCTGGTCGCCGCCGCAGTCGGCGCGCGCGGTCCATGCCGCATTCTGTCTCACCTGGACGCTCTCCAGGGATTCGACGCTGATCCACATGCAGCAAGCGCTGTACGACTCTTCGTCTCCGAATCCCGTCTGGAGCAAGAGATATGACATCCCCTCTTCGGGACTGATGGTGCAGCGCTCCGAAATTCTTGGCGATCTTCTCTCCGCGTTTGGCGTACGGGCAAGCGAAGAGGAGCAGGTGGCGCTGCACAAGATCCCCACCACCAACCGCGACGCCTTCGACGCCTATCTGCGGGGGCGCGCCGCCCTGCGCAATCCCGAAGCGTATCCCCCGGGCGAAGCGGTGCGGGATCTCCAGCATTCGGTGACGCTGGATTCCCTCTTTGGCGAAGGCTATGCCATGCTCGGCTGGGCGCGCATTCTTGCCTCGGAGAAGGGCGACACGACTGACGGCAATCTCGATCAGGCGGTGTATTGCGTGCAACGTGCGGTGGCGCTGGGCTTCAGGAACGGCGAAGCCTTCCGGACGTGGGGCGCCATCGAGCGGCATGATGGCCAGATCGCGAAGTCGGCGGAGCGGTTCGATGAAGCCGTCCAAATTGCGCCGAGCGATGCAGAAGCGCGGCGGCGCCTCGCTGTCGTCCAGATCATCCGCGGGCAACTCGATCAGGCGATGGGATCGGCGCAACGGGCGTTGAAAGACGATCCGCTCAACGTCGAGTCGTACGAACTCCTCGGCCTCCTCCAGGAATATTCGGCGATCGCGAGCAACGACAACAAAGACGATTTCAATGCCGCCCTGGCAACCCTTCGTTCGGGGGAGCGATATGCGAAGGACCCGAGCGAGTATGCGAGCATCTACCTTGCGCCGATTTCCTGGTACCTTCAGAACGCGGACGATGCGATCGTCATCCTCACCGATTACCTTGCGCGCGCACGGGATGATTATCGAAGTCTGTATTTGCTCGGGCGCGTGCAGCAGGCCGCCGGACGTCCAAAGCAGGAGTGGCAGGACAATCTCTCGCGCTCGAAGCGCGCGCTGCAGGAACAGCTGAAGAAGTCTCCCGCAGATCCTGTTCTCCTCTCATGGCTCAGCCTCGTCGATACGCGCCTGGGAGAATTCAAAGAGGCGCTTGCCGCATCGACACAGGCGCTCGAACACGGCGCGCAAAATGCGACGGTTCTCTACAATACCGCCAGGATGTACGCGCTGCAACGTAATGCCAAGGAAGCAACGGCGTATGTGCGGAAGGCGGTGGACCGTGGTTACGATCTCGTTGCATTGCTCGATATGGATCTCTTCAATCTTCACGGCGAACCGGAGTATCTGAAAGCGGCCATCCGCTAGCCCCGCCGCGGCATCACCGCCGATGCCATCGTCCGCCGTTCCTCCTTCGTTGACAAAGAACCGTTCAATGGATATATTCCGATGAGTGACTCGCAACCGCCGATAGTGCGGTTGCGCGACCAATGAACTGCGAGGGTTTCCGGCTGTGGCTGAACTTGATGACGCGACACGACAGGAGCAACGGAAGAAGGCCGGGGACTTTCTGAAAATGGCCGACAAGCTCTTCAAGACCGGCGACCTCAAAGGCGCGACCCGGCTTGTGGACATGGCCATCGCCGTCGATCCGCAAAACCCCTATGTGAACGCGTACGCCGAACGGCTCAAGCTCGCTTCGGCACCGGCCAGCCCGTCTGCGTCCGGCACTGCTCCTACGCCGCCACCTTCTCCGCGCGCGTCCGGGACCGCCCCGGCTCCGCCCGCCCCCGCTTCGCCGCATCCTTCCGGAAAGCCGACGCCACCACCCGCGCATACCGAGTCGGGCAAACGGCCGCCGGCTGCCAAACCTCCTGCTTCACCGGCTCCGTCGCCTTCGGCGTCTCAGCAGCGCGTCCTTCCCCCCGATCCCCATGGGAGCGCCCTCGAGCACGAGATGCGGAAGAACGCCGAAGTTGAAGGCCGGCGCATGGCGAAGGAAGATGAGATCAGGAAGAAAGTGGAGGAAGAATACCGCCCGAAGCTCGAGGAGGCCGTCAAAGCAGTCGAGGAACAGCGCAGGCTTCTCCTCGAAGAAAAGCGCTATCGCGCAGAGGTGGAGGCAGAATACCGGAAGCTCATGGCGACGAGGGAAGCCCAGCTGCAGGATGAGCTGGCGCAAAAGCTGGCCCTCGAACGGAAGCGTCTCGAGGCCGAGTTCAGCTCACGACTGCAGGTCGAGAAAGCCACCGTCGAAGAGACCACCGGCCGGCGCAAGGCCGAGGAGGAACGGGCCCGTGCTCTCGAAGAGAGCCGGAGAATGATCGAGGCCGAGAAGATCCGCCTCGAACGGGAGATGGAAACCCGGCTGGCGGAGGAGCGCTCACGGCTTCAACAGCTTCGCATCCAGGAAGAAACGGCCGCCACGGATCGGCGTAAGGCGACGGAACAACAGTTGCGTCAGCTGCAGGAAGACCTGCATCGGAAGATGCAGCAGGAATTGAATGCCACGCGGGAGCGCCTCGAGGATGATACCCGCCGACAACTTTCCGCGGAGCACCGGCGGCTCGAAGAAGCCCGCGCGCGGGAGATGGCGGAGATTCAGGAGTCCGAACGACTGTTCGAGGAGGAAACCCGCCGGCGGATGGAAGACGAGCTGACGCAGCGGCTTGCCAAGGAACGGTCGAACCTCGAAGCGGAAACGCGCCGCCAGCTGGATATCGAGCGCATGAAGATCGAGGAAGACGCGTTCAGGCGCGCCGAGGAATCCGCGAAGGCCCGGATGGAGCAACAGGATCGGATCGCCTCGGAACTGCGCGCGAAGGCGGAGGAACAGCGCAAACGCCAGGAGGAAGAGCAGGAACGAAGGCTCCGCCAGGAAGCCGATGAGACCCGTCGATATGAAGAAGCGGTGCGACAGGCGATCGAAGAAGGACAGCGGGTGGCGCAGGGGAAAAAGGTCCGGCACCATCTGGACCAGGCACTCCTGGCGCTCGACGGGCATCACTATGATGACGCTCTCCAGGAAATTACCCGGGCGCTCCGTGTCGAGCCCACGAATCCCGAGGGGCTGAGTCTCGAGAAACGGGTGTACGCAGAGCGGGACGAGGCGGCACGGGCGCAGGAACAGCAGGAACGACGATCCAAACAGCGTGTGAAACTCGAAGAACTTCAGCGTCGATTGGAGGACCAGGCTAAGCTCGATGCGGAGGATCAGAAGCAGAAGGCCATCCGGGAAGCGAAGATCGCGTCATCGCTCCGAAGGGTAAAAGAACTGCAACGGGGCTCGCAGCTCGACGCTGCGCTCAACGAGCTGAACAACCTCTACGTCATCGACCCGGGGAACGCCAGCGGGAGGGAGATCGAGATGAGCATCATCGCCACGCAACATTCCGCTGAACGAGCCGAGGCCGTCTCTGCGCAACGCTCGGCGGAGAATGAATCGTGGCGGCGCGAAGAGGAAGGTCGGGCGATGGAACGTCAAGCCGACCGCGAGCAGTTGAAGCAAGACGCCAACGAATCGTTCCGCAGCATGCTGCGTCAGGCGTGGGCGAACGGCACCCCGCCGAGCGATGAGCGGGCGATGATCGAGGTCATACGCCTGTCACTCGGGATCTCCGACGACGAGCGTGATGCACTCGAGCGGGAAATCCGTGCGGAGTGCTACGCCGAAGCGTTCCGTTCCGCCCGCCGTCATGGTATCATTCACGCGGGCGATGAACATGCGCTCGAACCGCTGCGCCAGGTCTTCGGCGTTGATCGGGACGAAGCGCGCCGGATTGAGGCGGGAATCCCCCAGGACGCAACATCGTAGCATCCGCGCGGTCAGAGGTTCTTCCTTTCTCCTTCCCCCATCCCCCCTTCGGCAATCTTTCCCGCGAGAGCTCTTCGATACAGGATGCACCCAACCCACACCGTGTTTGCGACGATGAGGTTGAACAGGAGGTAATAGGGGAGCGCATCAAACAGGGAAAAGACCACCAGCGTCATATTCTCTGTCCCCAGCCCGAGCAGTCCCGACCAACGAATTCCCGTCCTGTCGCCGAACCACCTGTCGTCCTCATTGACCTTCCCCCGTCTGCACCATCGGTCGAGCCGCACCATCATTGCATCCTGCCAGCCGTAGATCGCGAGAAACATTCTCTGTAGTCGAACGGTCCACCGATCTTCCCGCAAATCCTCCGGCCGGAATTCCTCGGTCGTCCGATTGCCTTCGTACTCGTGCTGAAGATGGAGGAACGATGTCTGGTAAAACACATGGTACGAGACGCGAAGGGTCAGGCATGCGAACGCTGCGGCTGCAACGAGTATCCACCACAAGGAACCTTCCGCGCGCGCGAGAGAAAGGCCGATCGCGACGAAGACGGCGATATTGACGACAACGTCGCCGATCGAATCGAGGAACCTCCCCAGCCGCGTGAATTGGTTGCGGGCCCGGGCAAGCTGGCCGTCGGCAGAATCCAGAAGGTCCTTCAGAAAGAGAAATACCCCCGCCAGCGCGTTGAGCGAAGGCGAACCGGGGAAGAATGCCGCGGCGCAGCAGAGTCCGGCGAGGATTGCCGCCGCCGTAAGCTGATTCGGTGTGACACGGGTGGGATAACACAGGCGTACAACAATGCCGGCGAGGGGGCGGATGAGAGAGCGATTGATCAGTTCGTCCGAGAGGTCGGACTTCACTGAACGCGCATACGCGTAAGGTTGAGGTGCATTCATATTCCCAGCGCGGCTGCCATCTTCGTGGCGGCGGCAAGATCGTCGGACGTGTCGATCTCCATGCAGGGAAGGCCCTGTGTCGGAACGGCGGCGATGTTCGCCCCTCCGTCGATGATCTCCTGGAACGAAGCCTCGTAGAACTCGTTGATCGTTCTCCGGCGCTCCAGCGTCGAAAACAAGGTCCGCGCCGTGTCCGCAGAAAACTTCTCAATCCCGATCGACTCTCCCACGGCACGGCTTTCCTCGACCTCCTTGCCGATCTGCAGAACGCGTCCGTTCTCCACTATGACCTTGATCTCTTCCCGTCCGAGATTGCAGTCTTCCCGCATCAGCAAAGCGTTGGGTGCGGTCGAGGACAGAAGAAGGGGGAGAAGCCGATGATCGAAAAGAATGTCGGAGTCCAGGACGAGGATGTCGGATCGGCCCGTGACTGTCCCGGCCAGCCACAGCGAGGCATTGTTGTTCGTGGTCTCAAAGTCGTGATTGTGGACAAACCGCACAGGCATGGACAACCGCATTCCGTGAACGGCATCCTCAACCATTGCACGGAGATGACCCGTGACAAGAACGCATTCGGCTATACCGGCCGCCTGAAGGGCCCGGAGAGTGCGCGGGAGCAGACCTTCCGAGCCGACAGGAAGCAAACACTTGGGACAGGTTTCCGTCAGGGGTCGGAGGCGCGACCCGACCCCTGCAGCGAGGATGATCCCCGTCATGGAGCGGAGATCATATCGGGGGACAGAAGAGCGAGATGCAGCGTCCCGGTGGCGACGGCATGAAACGCTTCTCTCACCACCGCGTTTTGCTCCCGCGTGCCGATGGTAATGCGAATGCAGTCCTCAAGGCCGGGATCATCGAGGAACTTGACGATGACGCCCCGATCCTCGAGTCCCTTCTTCAGCGGAGCTTTGAATTGCCGGGGATATCTTACAAGGAGGAAATTTGCTTCGGACGGGAACGGACGGAAGCCCTCGATTCTGCCAAGGTCGCGTATGTAGAGTTGAAGGTCTTCACGCATCGCCCGGGCGATGGAGGCGTAGTAGTCGGGTTCATCCAGTGCAGCCAGGGCGATTCGCTCCGTGAGTTGGTTGAACCCAAGGTATCGCGCGCTGAACGCGATGAGCTGATGGAGATCTTCTCCCGCACAGGCATACCCGATCCGCAGGCCGGCGAGGGCGTAGTACTTGGAGAATGTCCTGAGGATCAGGAGCCGCCGATGGAGTGCGAGCAGCTTCTCGAGATCTCCATTCCCTTCCGGCCCGAATCCGTAATAGGCCTCGTCGAGAACGATGACCGAGTCCGTACAGTGCTGCACAATGCGAAGAAGCGCATCAGGGGGAAGGGTGTTGCCCGTCGGATTGTTCGGGGAGGCGATCAGGATGACCTTCGGGTGATGACGAGAATAGAGCGATAGAATATCGTCCACATCGTGATCAAATCGCCCGTCGCGTTCACGGATGGCATACAGGATCTCGCGGCCATTGACCTCCTTCGCGACCGACTTGTAGTACCACCAGGAATGCGCCGGGAGCAGGATCACTTCTCCCTGATGGAGATAGCAATGGACCACCTGCTTGAGCATGTCTTCACTGCCATAGCTCAGGAGGACACGTTCTTCGGGGATGTGGAATTGGGCGCTGAGGCGGGCGGAGAGATCGCTTTTGATGCCGGCCGCGTAGGCGCGCGAATAGAGACTCAGTTGTTCGAGATTGGCCTTGTGGAGGGCATCGTAGCACCCTGGTGCCGGCCCATACTGGTTTTCGTTCCTATCGAGATAGATCTTGATCATAACCTGACCCCATTGCAGAAAGTGTATATTCCCTATTGACGGACCCCTGGCCCCCCTGGGAATCACGATCGAGGGATCGCGCCATCCTTCGTCGAATTCGTCGTTGCCACAGGAGCATGAACATCAGGTAGAGGTTTCCCGCGATCGCGACAATCCAGCAGAACAGATCGGGCCTGCCAAACAACGCTGCGACAATCAGGCCGCTTCTGTTGGTCGTTGCACCCAGGAGCGTCCACCATCGCATTGCCGTCAGGTTGAAACGCCGGTACACCTCCGGGGAAGCACTTGGACCGGGAGCGGGAGAGAGACGGGACGTTTTCTGGACGTGCATGTACGCGAGATAGAACCGGAGCGCAAGGCGTTTCCCGACCCATACGCGCGCGGTTCCCGTGGCATTCAACTCTTCGCGCGCGCGCTCAAGCTCGGACCCGAGGAAATTCTCCTTGCCGCGTATCGCGGCGATATACGCCTGTTGCTGGGAGTCGAAGACAATCGCATGGAACGCGGACGTGAAACCGCCTGCGGCGGCAACCCACCACATCATCGGATTGCCCGTGATGGCGGTGAGGCCGATTCCCACTCCGATGAAAATCGCCACGCTCGTCACCCAATCGACGATCCCATCCACCAGCCGTCCGAACGGCGAGCCGCTGTTCTGCAGTCGCGCCAGCATGCCGTCGGCGCAGTCGAGGACGTTTGCCACCGCATACCAGATTCCGGCGAAGACAAACGATGGGACCGTCCCCCGGGCGAAGCACCAGGCGCTGGCGAGACCCGCCAGGAGGGAGAAGAAGGTCACCTGGTTCGGGGTGATCGGGAGACGATAGATGGCCTTAACCAGGAGAAACGCCGGAGGTCGATAAAGCACGAGATCGAGCGGTTCTTCAACTTCGGCCAACTTAAGAGAATTTTTGTACTCGGCTAGGAGAGACATTCGGGGGTTTGTCCTCAAGTTAAAGGATTTTCCCTTATACGCAAGCAACCGTATTTACTCGGTCTGGGAAATTGGCTATATTATGATGATGTAGTGAAAAATGTCCATTATCTCGGAAGGGAATCGTACACCATATCATGGCAGCGCACAAACTTCGCAAAATCGGCATACTCACCGGAGGAGGGGATTGTCCGGGCCTGAACGCGGTTATCCGCAGTGTCGCCAAACCCGCAATGGCGCATTTTGGGACAAAGGTCATCGGCATTCAGGACGGATATGAAGGGTTCGTTGAGGGACGGGCACACGAGCTTACCCCTATTGATGTTCTCGGGATCATCAATCAGGGGGGGACCATTCTCGGAACATCAAACAAAGGGGACCCGTTTCATTTCCCCATGGGAGAGCGAGGCAACATCAGGATCATCGATGCCTCGGATCAGGTCCTCTCTCACTACAGGAACTGGCAGCTCGACTGTCTGATCGCGATCGGCGGCGACGGCACGATGACCATCGCCCACAAACTTTCGGAAATGGGGCTGAACGTTATCGGCGTCCCAAAGACCATCGACAATGATCTTGACGCCACCGACATCACGTTCGGCCACGACTCTGCCCGCGCCGTTGCGACGGAAGCGATCGACCGGCTGCAGACCACCGCCTCCGCCCACCATCGTGTGATCGTCGTGGAAACGATGGGGCGTTATGCCGGCTGGATCGCCCTGGGTTCAGGAGTTGCCGGAGGTGCTGACATTATTCTGATTCCTGAAATTCCCTTCTCGTGGGACAAGATTTTCGAGTCCGTGTTGAAGAGAAGCAAGGGCGCGAAGTTCAGCATCGTCTGCGTCGCCGAAGGAGCGCATCCGAAAGACGGTCAGCTCGCGGTCAAGGAGATGGATGTCAAGCGCACGGACCCCGTCCGCCTGGGCGGCATCGGTGAATTGGTGGCCAAACGGATCGAGGATGAAACCGGTCTCGAGACCCGCGTGACGGTCCTCGGCCATGTCCAGCGCGGCGGAAGTCCCACGCCGTACGATCGGATCCTTGCCACCCGCTTCGGTACGGTCGCACTTCAGGCCGCTTCGAACGGGGAATTCGGCGTCATGACAAGTCTCCAACGAGATCAGGTAAGCACCGTCCCGTTGAAGGACGCGGTCGGCAAGCAGCGCGTGGTGCCCATGGATTCCCAGCTGCTGTTCGCCGCGCGTGCCGTCGGCACGTGCATCGGAGACTAATCGCAGGATGTCACCGGCAATTTTGTGTCCGGTTCAGCGGCGGCCCTCACACGGCCGCCGTTTCCGTTTCTCCGGGGCCTCCTAAAGGCGGAATTTCCCATCGTGCCAGTGGCGGACCATTTCGAGCCAGAACATGAGCCCGCGCCATTCGCCGTACTTCTCATAGTGACGCTCGATCACCCGGTCATTCACCTTTCTCCCCTTCTTGTGCAGTCGAAAGAACTGACTCCGCACCCAGGAGTCCAGTGCGAGTGAATCGTGACGGTAGAGAAGTCGCAGCATGTTCCCCACAGCGTACGGCCCCATCCCCTTGATGGCGCCGATTTCCTCGATCAGCTCCGGCGTCGGCTGGTCTGACGCCCGCCAGCTCTCCACATCGAGTTCTCCCGATGCCACTCTGCCCGCAAATTCCTTGATGAACGGTGCACGGTAACCGGTCTTGCACTGCTGTCGCAATTCGCGTTCAGAAAGAGCGGAGACGGCTGTCGCTGACGGGAAGCTGTAGTGAGTACCGTCCTGCGTGTGTCCCGCCGTGCGTGTCAGGTTTGTGACCATGATCGTCGTCAGGGCCCACGTGCAATTCGTGGTGCAGATGATCTTGAGGGCGTCTTCGAAGACCGTCGGGCAACGGAGCATTCTCCCGCTGCCGGATTTCGGGATCCATCGGAATTCGGGGAACCGCGATGCATGGCGGTAGAAGCCCGCGAGGTCGAAATTCAGCTCGAGGCACGACGCCAGAGTCGTGCGGATCTCCTTCCGGTCGGAAGGAGTGAGTGCGCTCTCTGAAGTCACGGCGATGGAAACGCCATGCGAGGCGTCGCGCAGCGTGCAGTCGACGATCGAGCCGCCGGCGAGTTCCAGCGTCCGCGAAAGCGTCTTCTTATCGGGGTCGAAGGAAAACGGCGGGAGCGAACACCAGCCGTGGCTGAACGCGGTCCGCCAGAAGTGGAAGTCGCGCGGTGTGGCCAGGGTCAACGACGTCGTATGCATGCTGGAATCGGCGCGGTCAGAATCGTGAGACGAGTTCCTCGTTGGTCGGGTATTTTCCCGTGAGTCGGAGAACGGCCAGCAGAGCCTCGCGGGGATTCAAACGCGCAATCGAACGACGGAGGTTCTGATAGCGCGACGCTTCACCACCGAAGAGGAGCTCTTCCCGCCGGGTCCCCGACAATGACAGGTTGATGGCGGGGAAGAGTCGCTCTTCCGCGAGTTTCCGATCCAACACCAATTCCATGTTCCCTGTTCCCTTGAACTCCTGGAAGATCAGTTCGTCCATCCGGGAGTTCGTTTCGATCAGTGCCGTGGCGATGATCGTGAGCGAGCCTGCGTCCTCGAGTTTCCGTGCAGCGCCGAAGATCCGTTTGGGGATCTCCAGGGCGCGCGCATCCACGCCGCCCGACATCGTCCGGCCGCTCCCGCGCTGGTGAATATTGAACGCCCGGCCCAGGCGCGTGAGGGAATCGAGAAGGAGGACGACATCGCGGCCGGTCTCGACTTTCCGCTTCGCGTATTCGAGCACCAGTTTCGCCAGACGGACCTGGTCCCCGCGCTCGGTGTCGCTCGAGCTGCCGAAGACTTCGCCGCGGATCGCGCGCTTCATTTCCGTCAGCTCTTCCGGGCGCTCGTCCACCAGGAGGACGATAAGATCGATCTCGGGATTGAACGTGCTGACGGCGTGGGCGAGGTGCTGCAGGAGAATGGTCTTGCCGGCTTTCGGCGGTGACACGATGAGGGCGCGCTGGCCCTTGCCGATCGGGCAGAAGAGCCCGACAAGACGCATCGACACGTTGCATCCGGGGCCTTCAAGGCGGAGCGCCTCGTGGGGCGAGACCGGTTCGTGCTGGCTCACCTCAGGAAACGCCTTCCAGACCTCAGGCGCGACGCCGTTCACGCTCGCGATCGTGCGGACGTGAGGGCTCTTTCCCCGCCGCTCCTCCGCATCTCCCTCAAGGAACACACCCTCACGGAGCGAGAATCGTGCGATCGACGCCGAGGTCACATACGGGTCGGTCGGCCTGCTCGCGACGGTCAAGGAACGCGTTCGCACGAACCCGCCCCGGCCGCCTTCAATTTCGAGAATCCCCTGAAATGTCATCGCTTCTGGTGGAACATCCTAAGAATGGCCGTCGTTGCCTATTGTCCGCGAAACATCGGGTCCCAGGGAGGGAGCCGGGTCGGGTGCTGGTCGAGGACGCCGAGAATATCCTTCTGAAGAAATTCCTTCTTGATGACGGCGATCTGCACGTACTTGTCAAACCAGTCATCGGTCATGCGAAGATAGCCTTTCTTCCCCGCTTTCTCTCCCCAGGAGTTCTCCACGAGCCACTTGCCCGGTCGGCCCGCCACTGTATCAACACCCAAAAGCACCATATTGTGCGTTGGGATGCTCTGGTAGGTCTGGAACAGTTCCTCCCTCGACATGGTGAAATCCATGCCGTAGAGGGAGCCGTAGTCGTTGATGTCGGTCGTAAGCGTTCCGCTGTCGATATTGGATTCCTTGCCGACGTCGCAGCCGAACCACACGGGCTCACTGTGCAGGATCATGGCGAGCGCGAGACTCTTCAACCGGTCCAGGGGAACATTGACGAAATACATTGTCGGACGATCTTCCACTGCCTTATCCAGTTCGATCTCGTACTTCGCGTAGAAGGGGAGCGTCGGGATGGAGTAGAGCGCAACGTAGTCGTCAAGATCGATGCTGACGTATTGTTTGAAAAACTCCTGAGGGGTATAGTTGCGGAGAGGGCTCAACGATTTGTCGCTCTTCTCGTAGCGCCACGGGAACTGTTGAGGCGGCAGGCCGAAGTTCAGCGCAAGGATCTTGTAGACGTCCTTCAGGGCTTGCGCGCGCAGGCCGGCGATTTCGCGCTCGTCCTTTGCGCCGCGGATGTGGAGACCGTATTGGCGCAAACGAACGTTGAGCACGTGGTTGACCTGACCGGAGTTGGAGGAGCTGAAGGTCTCGGGCATGACCTCTTTTGGTACGACGCCGTACTTCTTGATCAACTCGATAAATCCGAGCCAATTGCCCCCGTCCTGCACCGGTTCACGAAACATGAATTCCACAATCCGATCCGAGATGGGCCGGTCACGGTAGCGCGCCATCGCTTCGAGATAGACGTTGGCCTTTTCGAGCTTATCATAAAAGAAGATATAGCTCTCGGAGAATTCAATCTCGGAGATGCCGAGTGACTTCCTGGCAGAGGGACGGAGGGTGTTGAGCCCGGAGAACATCCAGCATCGTCCGCTCGACTTCTGATCGGTGACAGCCTCGTCCTTCAGACGATTCGAGTAATAGTCGTCGATGGTGTTAATCCGGTCCCTGTTGAGGGTGATCTTCGCCCCGTCGTTCTGGGAAAGCGCATTGTATGCGGATCGGAACGCCCCATCGTCCGGACAGCTGGAACGAAGTTCGCGCAGGAGCGATGGGGACAGTCCGGTGCCGTCCTGAGCGGAAGATGGTGAGACATTGACGAATGCCAAGAGTAGCAGGCCTGCGACGCCGGTCAGGAAAGTGCGGTGCAGCATATCCGGATCTCCGTGATTATCGTCCAAGTGAGTTACGCTGGCGGGTTCATTCCCATGGCCGCCCACTGCTCCCTGGACGGCCCGTACATGCCGGGAACCCGGAGGCCCGCCTGGCGCATGAGGACGGTGATCTGCGCGCGGTGATGGACCTGGTGAAAAACCAGGGCGGAAAGGGTATCGCCACGTTTCCATTTCTCACCGTACATGTCGTCCTCGATCATCAACGATGCGTCGGTCCACTTGTCGCGCACCGTCTCAAGAAGCGCGGCAGCCACGGTGTTGTACGCGTCGAAGATCTCCTTTGCCCTGGCAGGAGGATGTTCTTCTTCGCCCGGCATGGGAATGGAGAGTCCCGTCCGGTTCATCATCTCCGGGATCGTTGTCACAATGTGCCATGCCAGAATCCCGATGGTCCGACCTCCGGGTACGACGGCCTGAGAAAGGCTCTTGTCGGTGATGTGCTTGAAGATCTTTTGCGTGGATTCGAATTCGTGCGACCAGATGTGGACGAATTCGTCTATTGTGCGAAACATGGTGCGCCTTGCGTGCGTGTGGTGAAGTGCGTTCGGTGGTGATTCTTTCTGCTATTCACTTTGCGGGGACGGGCCGCTCGAGATCGTCTCGCTTCCATATTCGGTGCCGCTGAACAGCGATTGGAGATTGAAAGTCGCGGTGTTGCCTTTCATCGCCATGGCCACATACCTTCTGGCGAGAGCGTCCTTCCCCGCACCGAGGATCGTGCTGATGAGACCGAGGGCTTCCGCGTATTGGCCGGCGGGGAGCTCGCGGAGAATATGCTGCCAGATGGATTCCTCAAGGACGTTGAACGCCGACTGCACCTCCCACAGGTCGTAGCCCGCGCTGAATCGCTCGATGGCAATGGCCTCGGCGTGGTTGACCATCGGCGTCAGGTTCCGATCCTTGATCCCCCTTACGATGAGGGTGAACAATGCCTTGAGCCGCTGATGCGTATGCGCTGCTCCGGCCTGATCGTAGTGCCGTGCATGGACCTTTTGCATCGCCTCCATGGCGGAAGCAAGAATGCTCTGTCCCTGATTGTGGAGGATCTCGTGGAGTTGCATGACAGTGCCTTGAGAAGTAGACAAAGAGCGGTTGTCAGTCGAATTCGACACGCCTGGTCGATTGGTCCGGGCCCACGCGGCCCGTGAGGATCTCCGCCTTGAAGTAGTTCTCCCCCTTGACGGGAGCTTCCGCCGCTCGCCGCAACATCGCGATCTGGCCGATGTGTGTCAGCGCATCGGCGACGGGTCCCTGAAACAGTTGCTCCTCACTGAACCCGAGCGGAAGCGTTGAGGCGAGATAGTCGTCGAATAACTTCAGGCCGTGGAAAAATCGGTCGACCTCCTGTTCCCATTCGAGCGGTTTCGAGTCATGCCATTCGTGCTTTCCTTTCGCCAGGCAGAACGCCCAATCCAGAAGGTCCCCGACGTGCGCCAGAATTTGCCCGGCCGTTCGGGAAGATGGTGCGATGCGGAAATTGGCAAAGCCCCGAGGGGCGTTGCTCACGACTTTCCCGCCGCGATAGGCAAGCGTTGCGACGGTATGACGAAGCATTGCCCGTTTTTCCTGGGAGGCTGAGTTCATGATCGAATCTTGCTATGGTGTCGCGGGGAGTGGGAAGTAGGAAGTATGCAGAAGGATCATTGCATGGACTTCTCTTGACGATTCACGGTCAATTGTCCGCGGTCGACTGTCTGCTGATCCTTGCTCTCAAGGCCCTACCCTGCAATATATGGCTATTTTCCGACTATTGCTTCCGCCAATCAATAAAGAGCGCGCGCGTGGCCGGCTGGCATTGAGGGCAGAAGAAGACGTCATGACCGTGAACCCCTTCCCGACGGATCTTCGTCCCGCAGCGCGGGCAGGGCTCACCGTGCCGGTTCCGAACGCGCATATGGTCTCGCACTTTGATCTGGATCGGTTGTGCGGAGAGTCGCACTTGCTCCGCGCCCCACCGCATCACGCCGCCGATGGAAGTGTACAGCCTCCGGACATCTTCGGGGGAAAGACGGGAAACGATGGTCTTCGGATGGATCCCGGCGTCGAACAAAATCTCGTCGGCGTACGCGTTGCCAATGCTGCTCAGCACGGTGTGATCATTGATCAGCACCCGCACCTGTTTGCGACGGTGCTTCGCAACGAGTGTTTCGAATTTCTCCATGGTGAACTTCGGATCAAGAATGTCAACTCCCTGATTATCGTACGCCGGGATGGCGCGGAATTCTCCGTGATTGACGACGTAGACTTTCGCCATCGTTTGGTCGTCGCAGAGATTGAGCGTGATGCCGTTGTCGAAACCGAGAGCGAGACAGCGATGCCCGAGTCCTTTTTCGCCGGGGTGTTGCACTTGCAGTCGGCCTGCAAGCATCAAGTTTACGACGATGTCGACATCCGGCGGGAACGAGAACTTCAGGAACGGTCCGTGAATCTCGAGCCCTTGAAGAGTGGCTCCCCTGAGAGCCTCGTTGATCGACCTTGGGAGGGTGTTGCGCACAACGACCGGCTTTGCCACGGTGACCTCCTTCACGGAAACGCCGACGATCACGCGATCGAGGTTCTCTTTGATATACAACAGATCGGGCAGTTCCGGCATAGGGGGCAGAGGCCTCAAGAGTTGAGGGAATATGGAAAAATCGCCGGTCAGATGCCGGGACGTGAAGGGAAAGGCATCGAACCTGTTGAGAGATTCGCTAGTCTGACTCAAAAGTGCGACTCAGAAGTCTGACACGCGACCTATCCTATTTGGAATATTCCCCCCGGACTCCTATATTATCCACGTTTCCGTTAGGGGTGTCCCGATCCGACAATCTCGGGACTGAGATCACACCCTGGAACCTGATCTGGGTCATGCCAGCGTAGGGAAAACGGAAGATGAACGTTGTTTGGCGACTCTTCCCACGCTCCGGCTTGAACCCGGAGCGTTTTTTTTGAGGAGAAGCCATGACCCACCGTAGAGTTTCGATAGCATTTCTGGCTATCGTCTTAATGGTCTCGCTCGGCCCCATCGCCCTGGCCCAGGAGAGAGCCGACACTGTCTATCTTATGGCGCCTATTGTAGTGACCGCCACCCAGGCGCATGCTCGCGAGACACCGGTGACGTTTACCGACTTGAAGCTTGCCGAGATCCAGGAACGGTATTCCATGCAGGATGTCCCCGTCCTGCTCTCCGAGCTTCCTTCGATTACGACCTATTCCGAAAACGGGAATGGCATCGGTTACAACTACGTCAACCTTCGCGGATTCGACCAGCGTCGCATTTCCGTGATGGTAAACGGCATCCCGCAGAACGATCCCGAAGACCACGGCGTCTACTGGATCGATTTCCCCGACCTGATGGCAAGCACGAATTTAATTCAAGTGCAACGCGGTGCCGGAAGCGACTTCTACGGTCCCGCCGCTATCGGGGGTTCGATCAATCTCATCACCGATCCCTTCAGCGGGACCCCGGGGATTACGCTGGAATCGGATTTCGGCTTCCAGCAGTACGCCGACAGCGCTCGGACCCTGCCGCTCACCACGAAAAAACTCAGCGCGTCGTTTACGTCGGGAGCCGTCGCAGGGCACTACCGTTTCTACGGACATTTGGGCACGATTACGAGCGACGGTTACCGGCAGGGTTCCTGGGTCGATCTCAATTCGTATTTCTTCGGCGCCGTGAGAGTCGACGGGTCGATGACCACCCGGTTTCACTTCTACGGCGGGCCGCTTCAGGACGGCCTTGCGTACAACGGGCTCGCAAAGTTCGCGAACAACGATCCGAAACTTCGCCGGCAGAATCTATCGGATTTTGAGACGACTTCCGACGGCCTGCAGTATTCTTCCGTGACATATCGCCGTCCCCAGGAGGCAGAAGCGTTTTCCCAGCCTCACTACGAATTGCTGCACGACTGGAAAATCTCACCGACGCTGACGCTCTCGAACACGCTCTTTTATTATTCCGGAGACGGGTATTTCGACTACGACGCTTCCTGGGCGGATACATCGATGCTCCGCCTCGGCACGGCATATGGCTATCCCACTTCCGGCAACCCCTCCAATGCCATCGTCCGCGCCTTCGTCGGCAATGCTCAATGGGGCTGGCTCCCCCGTGTCGACATCGATCACGGGACCGGCCGCCTCACGTTGGGTGCGGAGCTGAGGTTCCACCGATCGACGCATTGGGGAAAGATCGTCTATGCGGAGAATCTTCCGGCGAACTTCAATCCCGATTATCACTTCTACGAATACAACGGTGTGCGCAATATCGAGTCCATCTATGGCAATGAACTGTACCACTTGAACGATGCGGTCAGTCTCATGGGAAGCGTGCAGGCCGTGTGGAATTCCTACGGGATCCGGAACGAGAAATTCCTCGGCAACACGTTCACGGTTCCGTATTTCTTTGTGAACCCGCGCGTGGGGATCAACTATAACATGACGGAACGAACTTCTGCGCACTTCTCCCTCGCATACACATCGCGCGAACCGACCATGAACGACCTCTACTCCGGCGAGGAAGCGTACTATGGAGCAACGCCCGAGTTCCAGGCGGATACCACGGGAGGTCAGGTCCGTTATGATTTCACCAAGCCGATTGCGAAGCCTGAGGAACTCCTCGACTTCGAGCTGGGTGGCCAGTATTCTTCTGATCGGCTCTTCGGCAGCCTGAACGTGTACTGGATGGAATTCACCAACGAGCTTGTGAAAAGCGGGCGGGTCGACATCTTCGGGCAGCCGGTGACGGGAAACGCTCGAAGGTCGCGGCATGTGGGCGTGGAATTAGAATCGAACATAAAAATCTTCGAGGGGCTCTCATGCGAAGGCAACGCGACCTGGTCGACGAACCGCCTCATCCACTACGCCATGGT
>DATJPR010000024.1:0-15390 GCA_035506295.1 Bacteroidota bacterium
TCGACGACGCGGATGCGTCCGCGTGGATGCACCAGAACATCGAATTTCGTTTTTCGCATGACCGTGTGCAGCAGGCTGCGTACTTGCGGGAACCTGCCGACGAACGTGCCGCCATCCACCATGCGATCGCCCGCGCGTTGCTGAGCGGCGGGATTGACGCGAAACGAGGGCAGCAGTTGTTCGACATCGCCGCGCAATACTCGCTGGGAAGCGAACTCATTGCAACCGATGAGGAGCGGTGTCACGTGATGACCCTTGAACTGCTCGCGGGGCAAAGGGCGAAGTCTTCCTCAGCCTATGCTGCGGCATTCAAATATGTGGAGCAGGGGGTGGCGCTTCTCCGCAACGAGGACTGGGGGTCCAGATATCACCTTTGCCGGGATCTCACGCTCGAGAAAGGAGAATGCCTCTACCTTCTCGGCCGCTTCGATGAGGCGGAGAAGTTATTCGACGACTGCCTCGTGCGGTTTCCCGACGTTGCCGATCGTGTCAGGGTGTACGGCCTCAAAATCGATCAGGCCAGCCACGTGGGCGACATCGAAAAGGCGTTGACGACGGCGATTGCGGCTCTTGCGGAGCTTCGTGTGCGGATTGCACGGCGACCGTCGCGCCTAACGCTCTTGAAGGAGATGGTTCTTGCCCGCATTCGACTTCGCGCACGGCCGATTGACGAACTCATCCATCTTCCCCCGATGACGGCGGAACGCCCCCGGCTTGCTATCAACCTGCTCATGCGAGTATTCGGCATCGCGTATTCCGAAAGCCAGGAATTCAGCGCTCTGGTCGTCTCCAAAATGCTCAACCTGACACTCCGGTACGGGAATGCCGATGTCTCCGCGTATGCGTATGGCATCTACGGCCTCCTGCTTCGTGCGGGATTCGGTGCCTACCGCTCCGCGTACCAGCTCGGCCTTCTCGGCGTGCGATTGAGTGAACGGGTCAACAATTCGATCCTGCGAGGTCGCTGCAATTTCGTGATGGGGACGCTTCACAACCACTGGGTCCACCACGCCCGATCGAATGCAGAATTCATCGCCCTGTCCCACCGGTTGTGTTTCGAGAATGGCGATCTCCTGTATGCCTCCTACGCGCTGACCCAACAGGTCATGAATCTTCAAGTGACGGGCGCTCCTCTTCAACAAGTGGAAGAGCAGGCGCAATCGTCGTTGGAGTTTGTTCGCGGGTTTCACGTCGACGATATCGAACCGTATTTCACCGTTCCTCTGCAGTTCATTGGGAACCTGAAGGGCACGACCGTCTCCGCGTCGTCATTCGACGACCCGCAGTTCAATGAAACCTCGTATCGCTCTGTCCTGGATGCGAGCAGGTACACGCCGCCGCGTATGTACTTTCGCTTTTTGAAAATGCAGGCGTTGTGCCTTCGCGGGTTCTTCGAAGAGGCGCTCGCGGTGGTCGATGAATCCGAACGGTACCGTCACGCATTGATCGGGCAGGTCGCCGAATGGGAATTTGCCTACTATCATGCCCTTGCTCTTGCGAGAGCGGGGAAGCATACGTCCGGGAGAACCACGACGCTGCATCGACTGGAGCGGGTGCTCGGGCGCTGGGCGGAGCAAACGCCGGCAAACCTCTCGTGCCGGCATTCTCTCGTCCGGGCGGAGATTGCGCGGCGTGAAGGGCACGCGGATTTGGCGATCACCCTTTATGATGCGGCGATACGCGCCGCCCGCGAGGAGGGATTCACGCAGGTCGAGGCTCTCGCGAACGAATACGCAGGTCGGTTTCATCTTGAGCGAGGTCGGCAGAGAATCGCCGCTGATTATCTGCGTTCTGCTGTGGAAGGGTTTGCCCATTGGGGAGCCACGGCAAAAGGGAGGGAGCTTGCAAGGGAATTCGCCGCCCTTCTTCCCGTCGCACCCGACACCGGGCCATCGGGGAGCGTCACTGGATCGCTGCAAAGCCTGACCGGGGCGACCGTCCAATCACTGGATCTTCTTTCCGTCCTGAAGGCGTCCCAGGCACTTTCGAGTGAAATCGTCCTCCCACGCCTTCTCGACCGCATGCTCTCGATCGTCGCGGAGAATGCAGGTGCCGGCCGCGTGGTGTTTATCGCCGAGCGACGGTCTTCCCTGGTCATCGAGGCAGAGCACGATGTCGGCGCCGGCCGGTCGCGCGTACAACTTGCGGAACCCCTGGAACACTCGCCGCTCGTCTGTGAAGCAATTGTCCGGTATGTGGTGCGGACCCGGCAGGATGTCGTTATCCACGACGCTGCGCACGATACGCGGTTTGCCCCCGATCCGTATCTCTCGACGCGTCGTCCGAGGTCCATTCTCTGCATGGCGGTGGTTCAACAGGGAGCCGTCACAGGAATTCTGTATCTCGAGAACAATCTCATTGAAGGGGCGTTTACCCCCGATCGCGTGGAGGTCCTCCGCCTGCTTTCTGCGCAGATCGCGGTGTCGATGGAAAACGCCCGGCTCCATGAGCAAGGGAGGGAGTACGCGCGAATGCAGGAAGAATTCCGTCTCGCAGCGTCCATCCAACGGGAACTTCTTCCGAAGAGTGCTCCGCACATCGCAGGATATTCCCTTTGCGGAAGGAACATCCCGGCTCTTGCAGTCGGCGGAGACTATTTTGATTTTCTGCGGGTGGATGACGCGCATCTGGCCGTGTGTATCGGAGATGTGTCAGGCAAGGGCCTGCCTGCGTCGCTGCTCATGGCGAATCTTCAGGCAACACTCCGCGGGCAGACGCTGCTGCACGCGAGTCCGTCAGAATGCCTGCGGCGCGCAAACCATCTCCTTCACGCGAGCACGAGCCCGGAAAAATATGCCACCCTCTTCTACGCCATGCTCGACTTATCCCGAAACCGCCTGTGCTACTGCAATGCCGGGCATGAGCATCCGCTCCTGGTGCATCCCGATGGTACCGGCGTGGAGCTGGAAAAGGGGGGAATCGGTCTCGGCATTCTCGAGGATTTTCCCTTCGAAGAGGAAAGCATCGACTTCGGCAGGGGAGAGCTTCTCCTGATGTACACCGACGGGATCACCGAGGCGATGGACGGGCAGGGCCAGATGTTTGGCAAGGAACGCCTCTTGTCGCTGGTCCTTCAATCGCGAAATCACTCCGCACAGGCTGCCGTGGATGAAATCATCGCCGCAGTCGCCGCCCACCGCAAGGACTCACCGCAGTCGGACGATATTACCCTCGTTGCGGTGGAACGATCGTCAGACTGATCCGGTCCTCTGTCAGAACCACAGTCCCAATTCCACGAAACATCGGACACTGTTGACGGTGTTGTCGAGGATATAATCTCCCCGCACCATGGTATAGAGGCTTCGAGAGATGCGATATTGTGTGTCGAGGGAAAACGTCTGTGTCAGATACACCTGGTGCAGGACGTCGATTCCGAAGGCGTAGTGGTCATAGCGAAGGGTCATGTCCAGTCTGCCGAAGAACATCCTGTCAAGCTCGACCGTTGCGTCGTTTCCCTTGAGGAACGGACTGATGGCGTTGGTGTATCGAAGCGTTGCGTCGAACCCTGTTCCAAGGAAGTCGAATGCTCTCATGGAGCCGGCGAGAGTGTGGGAAGGTTGCGCATCACCGGGCCGGTAGCGGTATCCGGCTGATCCCGTGAACGACAGGTCCTTCAAAGGACGGACAGTCAGACTGAGCCGCAGGCCGTGCTGGAGCGCCTCGTCGAACAGGCTGTCGGGAATGCTCTTCATCGTCTGGAAGAGATACACGCTGCGCGATTCATCGTAGCTCATGCTCGCGGACAACCACCACGCATACGAATAGTTGACGAAGAGGGAGGCGTTGGAAAGACTGGCCTTCGAGTTCCTCTGACCGTCCTGTATCCCGTTGAGCTCGAGGTCTGCGTCTCCGTATGCCTGGAGAGAACTGCCCTCAAAGACCGAGCCCTGGAACGCGAGGAACTGCCGATCGAGACTCCCGTGAAGAGTCTGACGCGCGTACGCAACCGTTCCCTCGTACTCCTGAAGGGCATCGTCGTTCCCCTGATAGCCGAGGAAGACTGCGGTCTTCGTCTGTGTCCCGTCGATGCCGAGGGCAGACTGTCCGACGGCCCTTCCCGCGATCGCTCCTGCAACCATCCCGGATTGCCGGACGAGCACCTGACCGCCGTCGAGAAGTCCCAGGCTCCCGACGTAGCCCGAGACCATCCGGCCGACCGTGAATCCAAAATGATCCGTAGGCTGTCCCATCATCAATCGGAGATCGTACAGATTGAGCCGGCTTTTGTTGCCCGTGCCGAACTGGGGGTAGGCGTTGGTGAAATCGTTCACGGCCTGACCGTTGAGCGAAAAGTTCATGCCCGTGCCGGCGATATTGCTCACGCTGAGATTGGCTGCGACGGCGGGTTCTTGAATATTGAGTCTTGAGTCCGCAGCGATCTCGCCGAAGTACTGGAGGGCGACTCGGCCGTGCACCAGCGTTCCGGGTGGCTGTGGCAGCAAAGGTTCCGGGATCCCATCCCCCTGCATGGCGACCGCCCGGGTTGTGTCCAATTCCAGAGGAGCCTCCGGGTGGTTGACGGAGGGTAGTCGATCGACGACGCCGAGATCAGCGGTGCGGAACAGCGAATCAGCTCTCGCGACGCGTGCCACGCATGAGTGTGCGGCAAGAAGTGTCACGACTGCGCTTCCCAACGGAATGCCCGATCGATACACCTTGATCGTGTCCCCGGCGACAATCCCTTCTTCCGTTCCGGCATCAAAATACACCTGCTCCGATGTGACGTAGGTAATCTTCGTCACAAAGCCGGGAGCATGCTGTGCCCGGGCGAGCACGCCGGCGGTCAAAAGTAAGAGAAGCAAAGGAATGCGCAATGTCATTTGGAGCCCGCTACGGTCGAGGATGGCATCGGTAGCATGCCGTGCTTTTGTATTCATAGCCCTGCCGTCCGCTGTGGGTCGCATCCGTGCGTGCTTTGGTATGCTCATGGCAATCAATGCACTCGAACGTTGTATAGACCGGCTGCTGCAGATGGCAATCGTTGCACGTGTTCCAGACACCGGGGTGATGCGTAGCGCCATCGCTGATCGGGAAAAAATTGTCGTGCGGGAAGAACGCTGCGGGCTGCCATGTCAGTGCGCGATGGCATGTCGCGCACTCGGTGGAGAATCCTGCCTGCTGGTGGTTCGGGTTGGTTGTTGCCAGGTACGCCGCGCGATGGCACGACACACATTCCACGGGCGTCCCCCGAAAACGATTGTTGGCGTGGCAGGAGATGCACGGCACCGTCTCGTGAATGCCCCTCGTGGGGAAGTCTGTTTTGTCATGATCAAAGGAGACGAGCCACGAGGTCTGATCGGCGGCATGACACAAGGTGCAATCCGTCGAGAACCCGGCAAGCCGGTGATCGACGGTCGGCGCTCCATTGAAATCTGTTCGGTGACAGGCGATGCACTCCCGCGGGGTTCCTTCAAATCTCAGGGTGCGATGGCACTCGACACACGAGGCACGCCGGTGAGCGCCACGGAGCGGGAAGGACGTGGTATCGTGGTTGAATCCAGGGGGGATTGTGACCTGCTTCCACGAAGCAGTGGTATGGCATTCCGTGCACCGCATGGATAACGGACCGTGCGGCGATTCCTGCGCGAAGATCGCAAGAGGCCAAAGGGAGAGGATGACAAGGGCCTTGAGCATGAACGGAGTACCTGACGTCGAATGTTGTGCGGTGCCGGCGCGCTTCTATAAGGTGCGTTTTGCGTCGGGCGTCGAAGCGTGACAGTCTTCACACTTTGTCCCGAGCGGTTTGTATCGAACGATGGTCTTTCCTCCGATGGTCTCTGATTTGTGGCATTGATTGCAGGGGACGGATTCGTGCTTCCCGGTAAGAGGGAACCTTGTTTTTGCGTGATCAAGCGTCACGTTCTTCCAGGAGATCGCCGTGTGGCACGGCTCGCATCGCGTCCTGCCGTCGACGGCAAATTGGCCCGCGTGCGGTTCTTGATGACAATCGGCACACACCATGGTCAGGCCGGCATAACGGACGGGCGTTGCTTTGATGTGACATTTCTCGCACGGCGTGGTCCGGTGTTTGCCCTCGAGCGGAAATCTGGACCTGCCATGGTCGAAGGCGAGGTCCTGCCACGCCGTGGTCTTGTGGCACCCTTCGCATGATCCGGGTCGGCCGGCAAACTGGCCCGCGTGGACATCTTTGTGACAGGTCATGCAGGTGAGAGTGCCATCCCAGCGGAATCGTCTCGTGCTCTTCGCGTTCACGGCATTCGCGACGTGGCAGGCGATGCACGGTGTCGCCCGGTGGGCGCCGGTCAGGGGAAATACCGAACTGTCGTGGTCTTCCACGGTGTACGTGACCAGCGTGAAGCTCTGCTCATTATGGCACGCTTCGCATTTGCCATGATCTTTCCGGTGGATGAACTGACTCCCGTGAGCGTCAGCATGACAGTCCGCACATTCCTGGTACCGCGTTACATGGAATCCCAGCTCACCGCTCGCGTTTCGTTCGCGCGGCGAACGGGCATGGCAGGCGGCGCATTGCAGCTTCACGTGAGCGCCCCTCAGCGGGAATCGGGTCAGAGCATGGTTGAACTCCCTGCCCGAGACCTGTTCCCACGCAAGCGTCGTGTGGCAAGCGGTGCATGGTTGCGTGAATTTTCCGTGATGGGGATCGGTGTGGCAGTCGTTGCAGCCGGCGAACGCAAGTCCGCGGTACATGACCGCATCGGTGTTCGGGATCTTCTTGTTGTGACATGCGGCGCATTGCACGGTCACGTGCTTCCCCGTCAGACGATATCGTGCACGGTCATGAGAGAACTTCGGCGCCGGCTTCCACCCGTTCTCGGAATGGCATTGGTCGCACCCGCCCGCGAGTTGCCCCCGGTGCTGATCGACGTGGCACGTCGCGCACGCTCTCCCGAGTCCCATGTACGTCGTCCGTCGCCTGGGAAGCAACGCACGGATGTCGGCGGCGGTCACCCTGCTCCGCATATGGCAGGAATCGCAGGCCACTCCGGCGTGTTTGCCGGCGAGAGGATACCCCGTGGTGGTATGATCGAATTGCGATCGGTCGAAATGAATGATGCTGAAATCCCGGCCATGATGCTCACTATGACACGTCGCGCAAGCGCGATCGCGCACGGTCGCATGATACCCGTTACGGCCCTGAATCCGGCTGGCGATCTCCGAATGACACACGAGGCAACGGTCATTGGAGATCGTCTTGCCAATCGTGTGGCATTGCGTGCAGTTCTGGACCCCTTCGAGATTCGCATGGGCAGTCGTGAGCTCACCCGGCGAGATCTGGGCGAGAGCCGCCAGGGGGAACACACAGAACAGGGAAATGAGGATCAGTCGCTGCATCATCGCTCGGGAAGTCTGCCGCTTATGAGGCCGTTTTGACCGGCATACGATGCGTCAATACTCGCATATGGGAATCCCTCCAACGAGCGTGAGCTCGTTTCGGGATTGCCAGAGGTCCCGGACTACTCAGTGATCAATGAAACTGGATGAGACACGCTACGTGTCGTAGACGTTGGTGTGAGAATCAACCACGTGGTAACGAAGAAGGCTCTTGACGATGCTTCCTGAAATGAATGGCGAAGCAGAGAAAAAAGAGTTTGCAATACAACGATTTCCGGCACAAGATGCAACTGTCAGTATTGATCGTTACATTTCCGCACAATCCTTCCTTGATCGATCAATCACTCCGATTCCATGAACCCCATGAAAACACATGCCTTGCTTCGGGTCAACAGGCCGGCGTTCGCGTGCTTATGCCTTGCAGCCTTTCTCATACTAACACAGGTGACCGCCTCAACAATTCCCGCCACGGATGCAAGGACGGCAGCCGCACACGCTGTCCTGGCCCGCCTGCTGGGCGAACGGGCCCGGTCATTTGACCTTGAGATTCTCCCCCGAGACGGCGGACTGGACGCCTATGAAGTGGAGGCTGTGGGTGGCAGGGTCCGGATCAAGGGGGCAGATGCTGTGACCGTGTGCCGGGCGGCGTACGAATATCTCCGGACGACCTGCCACGTGGAGGTCTCGTGGAGCGGAACGCATTGCGAGCTGCCTTCGAGATTCCCCGACTTCCCGAAGACGCGCGTCGTCTGCCCCAACCAACACCGGCAGATCTTCAACGTCTGCACTTTTGGATATACGACCGTATGGTGGGATTGGCCCCGATGGGAACGGGAATTGGACTGGATGGCGCTTCACGGGATCAACATGCCCCTCGCCATGGTTGGCGAAGAAGCAATCTGGCAACGCATCTGGCGATCGGAGGGGATCACGGACAAGGAACTCTCCGGCTATTTTACCGGCCCTGCGTTCCTCCCCTGGCATCGGATGGGAAATGTGAACGGGCATGCCGGGCCGTTGCCGCAACATTGGATCGACGCCCAGGAATCGCTTCAGAAACAGATCCTGAACAGGATGCGCGAGTTGGGCATGGATCCGGTCGTGCCCGCGTTTTCCGGGTTCGTCCCGACCGCGTTTCAGCGCCTGCATCCTGAAGCCCATATCGAGAAGCTTTCGGACTGGGGCGGTTTTCCGGAAGAAGATCGGACGCACCTGCTCTTTCCGACCTCCCCGCTGTTTCATGAGATCGGCGTGAAATTCATCAGGGAATATCGCAAGACCTTCGGCCCGGTCCGGTACTACCTTGCCGACAGTTTCAATGAGATGGAAGTACCGGTTACTCGCGAAGGACGCTATGATGAACTCGCATCATTCGGGAAAGCGGTCTTCTCGCCGATAGCAGACGCCGATCCTAACGGCGTGTGGGTTATGCAGGGATGGCTCTTCTATAATGACGCGCGCTTCTGGGACTCTGCTTCGGTGAAGGCACTGCTGAGAGATGTCCCGGATGACCGAATGATCATCCTGGATCTCGCCAATGAGGCTTTCCACGGATGGAAAGTGCAACATGGCTTCTATGGCAAAGAGTGGATCTACAGCATGATCCACAATTTCGGCGGGAACAACCCGTTGAACGGAAATCTTCCCATCATTGCGAAGGACCCCCCCGAGTCCCTCACTTCTCCGCTGGCCGGACATCGAGTCGGGATGGGTCTTGCGCCCGAAGGGATCGAGAATAACGACGTAGTGTACGAGCTTTCGACCGACATGATGTGGCGGAGCGATACGGTGAACTTGAATTCGTGGCTCAGCGAATATGCGCGCGAACGGTACGGCTCGTGTCCTTCCGCGATGGCCCGCGCGTGGGTCGAGCTTGCAGCGTCCGCGTACAGCAAAGGCGCCGGGAACATCCGTCATGCCTTCCAACAACGTCCGCATCGGGGAGTCACAGGCAACGTTGATGTCTCGCCGATATTTCACGAAGCGCTGAGGGATTTCCTTTCGTGTAGTGGAGCGTTGAAAGGGGAGCGTTTGTTTGTCGAAGATGCCGTCGAACTGGCCGTTCAGTGGTTGGGCGGAGTCGCGGATCAACGGTTGCAGGATGCGGTGAAGGCGCACGACTCCGGCATGCCCGAACTGAGAGATTCGCTCTTCGCTGAAGGCGTAGCGATCATGGAAGATATCGATGCGCTTCTGAACACACGCTCGGACAGGCGGCTCGAGCGCTGGGTGGAGAACGCACGGCATTGGGGAGCATCGCCGCAGGAGAAGGCCTACTACGAGTGGAACGCCAAACTCCAGGTAACGCTCTGGGGTGGACCGGACCTCTACGACTACGCGTCGAAGCTCTGGAGCGGTCTGATCCGGGACTTCTATGCAGGCCGATGGAAGAAGTACTTCTCCGTGCTCCGGACATTGCCTCCCGGAAAAGAGGTGCCCTCGGACTCGCTGGTCGCCTGGGAAGAAGCATGGACGCGGCGCTCCGGCTTGTCGAAGGCCGCACCAGTTCGCGATCCTCTCGAAGCCGTCCACGCCACGCTTCAACGATGGTCTCGAGCATTCCCGATTTCCCTCCAACCGGAAATCCTTCCGGCAACGCCGGTGTTCGATGCCAGAAAAGGGATCGATCTAACGCTTGAATGCACAGAACCGCACAGTACCATTCACTATACGGTGGATGGAACGCTCCCTACGGCTCAGTCTCCCGTTTATCGTGAGCCGATTCACCTTGTTGCCGGCACGAACGTCATTGCGAGGACATTCGCCAAAGACAAGCACCCAAGCTTTGTAGCGCAGAGACAGTTCACGCCGATCGATCCCGAAAGGAACGGCCTGATTCGCCGATACTTCGAAGGCGAATGGCGACAGCTTCCGGACTTTGACACGGTGCGGGTGAAGACGCAATCGATCGCCTATGACTGCACGCTGGATGACGTGCAGCACAGGCCGGACTTTTTCGGGCTGCGGTACACGGGGTACCTGAAGGTCGATGAACCGGGGGACTATCTCTTCATCATCGGCTCGGACGATGGTTCAAGACTGTGCGTGGACTCGGCAGTAGTAGTGGACAACGACGGACTGCACTCCTATGTTGAGAAGCAGGGAACGATCCATCTTGATGGTGGACTTCATATGATTCGGCTCGATTTCTTTGAGTACAATGGAGGAGAGCGGCTGCAGGTGCAAATGGAAGGACCAGGAATTCCCCGCGGCCCTCTCCCGCCATCATCGCTGTTCATCAACAATCAGCACTAGGTGAGCAATGGCGGCTCGGGAGATCCTCCTGCTCGGAAATCCGCGGCTCTATGAGACCTCGGAACCTGTTCTTCACACCGATCTCGGATCGCTCGGGCAGGTAACAAGCGATCTTCATGACACCCTGATGGAGTTCCGATCGCGGTATGGGGTTGGTCGTGCTATCGCTGCCCCGCAAATCGGTGTGCGGAAGAGGATGGTCTATATGCACATCGGTGAACCGACAGTGTTTTTCAACCCGACGCTGGATGAACGCAGCGAAGAGATGTTTGAGCTGTGGGACGACTGCATGTGCTTTCCGGAATTTCTGGTGCGGGTTCGGCGCCATGTTCGCTGTCGGATCCGATACCGGAATGAACAGTGGGAGGAATGCGAACTTCGTCTCGAAGGAGCCTTGTCTGAGCTGCTCCAACACGAATGCGACCACCTCGACGGAATCCTGGCGACGATGAGGGCGATAGACGGCCGAAGCTTCGCCATGAGTAGAAAGTAGGACGTAGGAAGGAGGAAGAAAGCGGCGTTCTTAGTGAGCAGTACGCCGTAAGCAGAAGGCAGAACGATCGACGTGAGCGTTGACAGATTGCAACTACTGTCGACTGTCTGCTGCCGTTGCGTTTCAAGGCCCCGATACGTTCACATCGCGCCACCCCTCTCTCTCTGTTCATTCGGCCGTCGTCGCTGGAGACTGTCGGCGGGATAGCGGGCCTTGAGCGAATCACGCAACGCACGGCTCCAGGCAATAAGAATATCTTTCTGGGGTTGCGAGAGCACGGCATCACGATGGATCAACAGATACGAAGACAGTGGCATCTTGCCTTCCGTCAGCTGCCGCTCGATTTGGACGAGCTTACCGAATTGACGGAAAGGACGATACGAAGCGTATTCATCGAAATTCAGGTTCCCTTTTCCGTCGTGAATGTGATTGCTGAGGAGCCATCCTGAGGGTTCAATGGAAGCGTACCAGGGATAGCGCGTGCTATCGCTATGACAGTCGAGACAGGCGATCTCGAGTATCTGATGCACACTGTCGGGAATGGGAAAAAGGTCGCCAAGCCCTTGGCCAGGCGGGCGCCGTTGAACGTTGAGCCCTGGCCGGATGAACTGTATGATGACAAAAGCCGCTACCAGAACGGCAATCACTGCTTTGACTATCTTCACGGGATCTCCACAAGCATATGATTGAGCGACGCGGTACATCATCCCCTTTTCATGGATGAGATGCAACTTTCGATTTCATTCGGCGATACCCCCGGGTTGCGGAAATCTTCATTTTCCCCTACTTTTCGTTCGCAGTGCCTTCCTCGAAAGCGCTCGTCTGTCGCCGGTCTGTATTGACCGCGGTCCATCCTGCATGCACAAAACTGACAGGTCGTGATATGAGAATTGCCGCGCTTCTTTTTGCCTTCCTCCCGGCCCTTTTGGCATCAGCGCAGGATACGGCGAAGTATCCTTTTCGCGATGCTTCGCTGCCTCTGACCAGGAGAGTGGACGATCTGGTCTCTCGACTCACCGTCGAGGAAGAGATCGGTCAGATGCAATATGATGCGCCGGCAATCCCCCGGCTGGGGGTCCCCTCGTACAATTGGTGGAACGAATGTCTTCACGGTGTGGCCAGGAACGGCATCGCGACGGTCTTCCCCCAGGCGATCGGTATGGCCGCGACGTTCGATCCCGGGCTGATTCATGATGAAGCGGATGTGATTTCGACGGAAGCGCGAGCAAAGCACAATCAGGCACTCCAGGAGGGGAAACGCGGGATCTACACGGGACTGACCTTCTGGTCGCCGAACATCAACATTTTCCGTGATCCGCGGTGGGGGAGAGGACAGGAGACGTACGGGGAGGATCCCTTCCTGACGTCCCGCATCGGGGTGGCCTTCGTGGAAGGGTTGCAGGGAAACGATCCGTTCTATTTCAAAGTGATCTCGACGCCGAAGCATTTCGCGGTCCACAGCGGGCCGGAGCCGCTCAGGCATTCGTTCGATGCGCGAACGAGCAGGCGTGACCTCTTTGAAACTTACCTGCAGGCATTTGAAGCAACGGTCGTGGAGGGCGGAGCGTTTTCGGTGATGGGCGCGTACAACAGCTACATGGGAGAGCCGTGCTGCGCCAGCGATCTACTCCTCGGCAAGACGCTGCGTGGCCGCTGGGATTTTGGCGGGTACGTGGTGTCTGATTGCGGAGCGATCACCGACATCTACACGGGACATCACGTGGTCCAGACAGAGGCAGAAGCATCGGCGATGGCCGTGAAGGCGGGATGCGATCTGACATGCGGGGGCGAATATGCGTCGCTGCCTGAAGCCCTTGCCAAGGGACTGTTAGCGAAGAGCGACATTGATCGGTCAGTCCGGCGACTGATGACCGCACGGCTCCGCCTGGGGATGTTCGATCCTCCGGGGAAAGATCCGTACTCGTCCATTCCTTCCTCGATGAACGATACGAAGGGCCATGACTCTCTCTCTCTCCGCGTCGCGCGCGAAAGTCTGGTGCTGCTGAAGAACGACCACGACGCTCTTCCTCTCCGGAAGGATCTCCATTCTCTCGCCGTCATCGGGCCCAACGCGGACGATCTCGATGTCCTGGTCGGGAACTACAACGGCACGCCTTCACATCCTGTGACAGTTCTTCAGGGCATTCGAAACAAAGTCGGCAAAGGGACGAAGGTCGTGTACGCCAGGGGATGCGAGCTTGCGGAAGGGATCCCGGACAAGCTCGCTCCCGTCCCGCGGCGGAATCTGTACACCGTGCAGAACGGCTTCTCGGCGGAGGGGTTGACGGGACTCTACTATGACAACATGGATCTTGATGGCAGTCCGAAGATGCGGCGCGTTGACACGACCGTCAATTTCATTTGGGGTGAGGGTGCGCCGTCGGCCGACCTGCCTTCCGACAGGTTCTCTGTGCGATGGGTGGGCACGCTTATCGCCGACACCAGTGGAGAGTACCTGCTCGGTGTCAGCATCGATGACGGCTTCAGGCTTTATGTCGACGGCCAGATGTTCCTCGAAGACTGGAGGGATGGATCAGCGCGTTCCTACGCGAAAGAACTACCCCTGACGGCCGGTGAGCCCCACAAGATCCGGCTTGAGTATTTTGAGAACAGCGGCGAAGCGATGGCCCGGCTTGAATGGAAGCGCAAGGGATTGGATCAATCGACCGAGGCGATTGCTGCGGCGAAGAACGCGGACGCGGTCGTTCTCGTGCTCGGCTTGTCACCTTCCCTGGAAGGTGAGGAGCGAAATCTCTCGCTGCCGGGGTTTCTTGGTGGAGACCGGACGGACATCACGCTCCCGGCATCGCAGGAACAGCTGATGGAACGCATCGTTGCCCTCGGCAAGCCGACGGTCCTTGTCTTGTTGAATGGAAGCGCCGTCGCCGTCACGTGGGCGGACGAACACGTTGCTGCCATCCTGGAGGGGTGGTATCCGGGACAGGAGGGAGGCAACGCGGTGGCCGACGTGCTTTTTGGAGACTACAATCCCGGAGGAAGGCTTCCCGTGACGTTCTACAGGTCGGTCGACGATCTTCCGCCGTTCATCGACTATGCGATGAAGGGAAGGACCTATCGTTATTTTTCCGGCACACCGTTATATCCGTTCGGGTACGGGCTGTCGTATACAGATTTCGCCTATGAAAAAGCGGAATGTTCAAAGGATGTCGCGACGAGCAGTGACACGGTGGTTGTCAAGGTGACCGTGAAGAACTCCGGATCTCGCGACGGGGACGAGGTGATTCAACTGTACGAGCGGCCCTCGGTTGTCGGTCTTGAAGACCCCATACATTCTCTCAGGGCGTTTCAGCGGGTTCACCTCAGGGCGGGAGAAGAGAAGGATGTAGCCCTGCGAGTCCCGGTGCGCAATTTCAGGGTGTTTGTCGACGCGAAGGATGACTACGCCGTGACTCCCGGACCGCACGAGCTGCAGATCGGGGCTTCGTCGTCTGACATTCGGCTGAAGACCACGCTGACTGTGGCTCCTTAGAAACGGGGCCTGCACTATCAGGCCTTGAACCTCGGGGGCCCAGAACCTGTCATAAATCTTCCATTCTCCTCACTCCCAGATTAAATTTACGCGAGGGGTTGACAAATCCACATGACTTTTGTAGTTTCTTTCTCGTGAAAGTTACCGGTAACGTAATCGGTAATCCTGACTAAGTTCCTTTCCGCCGGTTCCAGCGACATTATGAAATCTGATCCCCCGATTTTGTCGCAGGAGCCTCAGTGATAAACCACCTGCAATGAAATTTGCAAAGATTGCACTCCCATCTTATGCCCTCGCCTTCGCGCTAGTCGCCGGGATGCAATCACATGCCCAGCCGTCGGCGGCGATCGCTGGCGAGATAGCATCACTTTGCACCGGTCTCCCGTTTCCCATGCCCGAGGTGGAGACCGCCGTGATCCCGTCTGCGAGATTCGACATCCGCGACTTTGGTGCGGTCCCGGACGGGACCACCTTGAACACCCGTGCGTTCGCCGCGGCGATCGATGCATGTGCGAAAGCGGGAGGCGGGACGGTGGTTGTCCCGCCTGGCTATTGGCTTTCTGGACCCATCGAGCTGAAGAGCAATATCTGCCTGCACCTGGAACAAGGGGCTCTGGTGCAGATGAGCGGACACCTGGAGGACTTCCCACTGCTGCCTCGCGACGGTGACAGCACTCGCGGGTTCTTCGTTGCACCGCCGCTCTACGCCCACGATGCAAGGAACATCGCGGTGACCGGGAAAGGAATCATTGACGGCGCTGGTGAGGCGTGGCGTTACGTCCTGCGCGAGAAACAGACGGAGAACGAATGGAAGGCGCTTGTTTCATCGGGCGGAGTC
>DATJPR010000025.1:0-8742 GCA_035506295.1 Bacteroidota bacterium
CAGCGTCGCGACTTCCTGCCCCAGGACGTTGAAGACCTTCAACGAGACGTCGCTCTTCCTATCCAGAGAGAACGTGATCGTCGTCGAGGGGTTGAACGGGTTCGGATAGTTCGCATACAGCGCGAACACCTGAGGCGTTGCCGGCGACTGCGCCACAGAAGTCGGGATCAACGGCTCGTTCCACTGGACGGATTTTACACCAACCGTACCACTCGACGAGGTCGTGTCGGTCTGGTTGAACTGCACCGATGCCCCGCGCTTGGTCATGAAGATGTATCCGACCGTGAGCGTGTACTTCGCTCCCGTGGTGTCCCAGGTGCGATCTTCCTTGCGAACTCGGAGCGCGTCTTCCGTGTAGCCGCCCGGGAGCTTCAGAGCCCCGTAGGCGTCGATACTGTAGGTGGTGGAATGCACCGTCACGATCGGGCCGAACGTGAGGCTGCCCAGACCGCCGAGATTGGCATTGCCCGACAACGTTTGCCGGTATCCGGTGGACCATCCGTTCCCGAGTTCCCACGGCAAACCATAGAAGACCGCCGACGGCGAATTGAGCCATTCTCCGTGCGCAGGATACCCGCTTCCGCTCACGACACCGAGAAAGGCTTTCCCATCCCCGATCAATCCCGCGTCAAACAAGTCGCCGTCAAGGGTGAGATAGTCGTATCCCGTTCCGATAAGGATCACATTGCCAAGGCCTTGATAATTGAGGGTCAAGTACAGACTCGTGTCCTTGAGGACGTGGGTAGCGCCGGGGAACCTGGCTGTGTAGGGGGTCGACGATGGAACGACGCTGACGAGTGGCATGATGGAGGTGGTTTTCAACCCGCTGAAATCCCACACATTGGCGCCGGTTGTGGTGCCGATATCTGCGGTCGTCGTTGTGCTGTCCAACCGATAAGTCACGTACCTTCCGACGGCATACATCAGCTTGACGTCGCTGGTGTCGATCGAGATCTGTGCCGCGGCACTCGTAATTCCCGCAGCAAGAAGAAGACCACACGCGAGATAACGTGTACGGGTGTGCATGGTGGATCCTTTCTCTATATGTAACAAATTCTTTACGGCTGCATCTCGAGGACGAGACTATACGTCCGCGGCGGCATGAGATTGGCGATCAGCTCGACATAGTTGTACTGGAAGAGATTGTTCACCGCCGCCGTTAGCTTCATGGGGACCGAGCCAATCGAAAAATCAACGCTCGCACGCACGTCAGTCACTTTGTTGTCCACGAGCTGATCTCCGTCGGGCACGATCCCGGTCAGGACGAACTCCTCGTCGATCCGCTCCATCTTGCTGACATACCGGAAGTCCGCCTCCGCTGTGAACCAGTCGATTCTGCCGATGAGGCTTGCGTAAAAGAGATGACGCGGCCGATACTTCAAGATGTCGTGCGCGGTCAGGTCCTGCGGATAGACATAGGTATAGTTAATACTTGTGGACAGACCGCCATCAAAGAACCCGAAATTCAACGATGTCTCCACGCCCTGAACGCGTGCCTGCGTGACATTCCGCCATTGCACTTCCACGTCGGTTCCCGAGACGATCAGTCCCGCCTCGATCAGGTTGTCGTAGTCCGATCGGAACCCGGCAACATCAAACGTTCCGAGCCCTCCCAGCAATTGGGACACGCCCACCTCGTAGGAAACGCTCTTTTCCGGCTGAAGGTTCGGGTTCGGGAGGGTCACAAGATTGTTCACGGACTGCTGCAGAAACGCCTCGGCAACCGAGGGAACCCGGAATCCCCGCCCTACCGAAGCGCGCAACGTCGTCCCTTCGAACGGCGCGTATGACAGCGTTGCTTTGGGATTAACCTGCCCGCCGGGGGTGGTCAGTCCTGCGGCTTCGAAGTCGTAGCGTAGTCCCAGAGTCGCGGTAAACGCGCTGGTCAGCTTCATTTCGTCCTGACCGTACAGCGCGAACCCCCCGATGGTATGCCTGTCGAAAAAGTCGCCGGCAACAGCGTCCGCATTGGCATCGACCCCGGTGGTCAACGTGTGGACGCTGTCAAGCATGGCTGTCGCAGTGGTGGAAAGGCGGAAGTCATCCGCCTGCGACTGGCTCCCGCCGCTTCGTGTCCTGAACCCCCAGAAATTGTGATACCACATCCCCTTCGTCGAGAGCAGGAACTTGTCGGAGAGAACGGTGTTGAGCGTCCCGTTGACGAAGTAACGGATGGACCTCACATCGTCGTTCTGCTGCAGCGCCGGCGGCAGCGATGCCGAATCGAGGTTCCGCCAGTACAGATACTGGCCGCTATATTGATCGAGCAGTCCGAAGTTCAGCACGAGCGAGGTATTCGCCGAATAGTCCTCCTTCGCCTTCATGTACACATTGTACCGTCGATGGTAGTCGTTCAGCCGATAGCCGTCGTCGGCCTGATGGGACAGGTACAGATACACGCCGAGATCCCCTTCGCGAAAGCTATGGCTGACCGCCTGGCCCTCATAGAACCGCGGGTGGGAACTCCAATCCCATTGTTGAAAAGACGGTTTATTGTATTCGCCCGCGTAGAGGCGGACCATCGTCGTCGGTTTGTCGGGAATTTCCTTCGTGATGATGTTGATCACGCCACCGAGGGCGTTGGAGCCGTAGAGGGCGGAGCTCGCGCCCTTGACGACCTCGATCCTGTCGACGAGGCCGATGGGAATCGACTCGAAGTTCAGCTCTCCGGTGTCGCCCGTGATGAACGGAATCCCGTCGAGCAGCATCAGCACCCGGCTGCCTGCGCCGCGGCTGTAGCCGCTGGACCCCCGGATGTTGACCTGACTGCCCGTCATGTTGACGCCCGGGATGTACCGCAGCGCATCGTCGATCGTCTGCGAATTGCGCAGGTTGATCTGCGTCGCATCGAGCACCGAGACGCTCACCGGCACTTCCTGCAATGACTGTGCGCGCTTGCTTGCCGTGACGACCACCTGGTCCACCTGGACTGGCGACGGTGAAAGCGTCACATCGATGACGGTGGTCTGGTTATCCTTCACTTCGATGCCGGCCCGGATCTTGCGCTGGTACCCGACCATCGAAATCTGGATCGTGTAAGTCCCCGGCGGAATGTCGAGGATCTTGTAGTCGCCGTTTGTGTTCGTCGTGGTGCCACGAACAGTGCCTTGCAGCAGGACCGTCGCACCGACAAGCGCTTCATGCTGTGCCTCGCCTCCACCCGTCACCTTCCCGACGATCGACCCGCCCGCCGCAAACAGCTGAGCGTTCACCGCGACAACCAGGCAGATCGCCTTGAGACTCCGGTTTATTGCCATGGTTTTGGTGGTGGATTGTTGAAGTCAACCGTGATATTGACGCCGGTGACCACACGATGGAGCAGCACCTGAACCGGCGCAGGGTCGAACGGGCCGGGTCCGAGCGTGTACACGCCGCACGGCTTCCAGTCCGCGAAGTAGTTCGTGCCGTAGCGTTGCGCGATCGCGATGTACTTGTACGTCGTGACCTGAAGCGTCGTGCCGCTATTGGTGAACGTGTAGGGAATGCTATCGACATACTTGGCAAACCCCGTGGCGCCGACAGGAGGATACACGACTGCCTGTCCGGCAAGCAGGGCGGGGAAAATTGCCACGCTGTCACTAGGGTAGGACGTGAAGGCCACAAGGCGAAGCTCGGCGACGGTGTAGGGGTCCGATGGCCAATTCTTGAAGGTGATGATTCCGCTGAACCCCGAGGGCTCGTTCAATGGAGCGAGGCCGCTGTCGCATCCAACCGTAACGACGAGCGATGCTGCGAGGAAAATTGCCAGGTTGCGCATTCGGGTTTTGGCCGCCATTCGGGATGCTTCACTCCGACAATGTGTTGTTGAAACCCTTGGGACCGCCACCGCCGTTCCCTCATTTCCTTCAGAACGCATCACCAAGAGGCAGGCGGTTCAGTTTGTATTCACAGGTTTTGAGAAAAACGGCGGAATTCGCAAAGAGAAAGAACATGGGATGCCGAAAGAGTATCGAAGCGGCAGGTGAAATGCAAGCGCGGTACTATGATGGGTGATGGGTATCACACGGACTTGCACTAGAAGTTGCGAACCGCTAGATTGCGGTCAACAATCGTTGCACTACCTGCCCATCCATCAAATCCGGAGAACCCATGCGTACCCTTATACTTTGCTGTGCCCTGGCCGTTGCTTCGACCGCTGCGGCACAATCGTTGGGATTCGGCGTGCAGGGCAATATCTCGAACCTTCAGTTGTCTGCGAATGTGAAACAGATCGTCGGGGTTCAATCGAGCGCGACGAACACCGCTCTCGAAGAAGTCTACGGGCTCGGCGTGGGAGGAGGGGCGCATCTCGACCTGAACCTCCCCATCATTTCCCTTCGCCTCTCGGGCGACTACATGAGCCTCTCTCCCAACGCCGACAAGTTCAAGACCTGGCTTCAGTCGTATCTCGGGTCGGGAGTCACGTCAGTGGCGGTTGACGGCGGAACGATCACGGAGTATTCTCTTCAATTGAATGTCAAACTGGTGATCCTTCCCGTTCCCGTCTTCCATCCGTATGTCACCGCGGGCGGCGGCCTGGCACATGTGAAGATGGATGACGCGAAGATCACGATTAACGGGACGATCACCCTTCCGCAGCAAGCGTTGATCGATGAACAGACGGTGTCGACGTTGAACGGCGGCGTCGGGGTCGATCTTGTCCTGGGCAGCGTCTCCGTGTATGGCGAGGTGAAGGTCAACGTGTTCTATATTAGTGAAGGACACGGCACCTATCTCCCGATTGCCACGGTCGGCGTGACCTTCTAGCCGCCGGGTCCCGATGACAGGTCCAACGATGTCGCGTTGAACGATACCCCAATGATCGTGAGAACATTCCGGACAGAGGAAGGACGGTTGCATCCGTTCTTCCTCTGTGTTTTTTTCTGCGCGATCGTGGTCGCGCCGGTCGACGCGATTCCGGCCCCTCTCCCGAACGTCTCGCTTTCGTTCTCCCACGGGGTTTCGGTCGTCATGTATACGAGCCGCGCCGGCGTTCGAAGGGAATTCCCGCTCGGTGTTCCTCTCTTCTCCTTCCTGCTCAATGACACCCTGATGAGTGCAGAATCTGCCACAGCGAGAGCATCAGGCGATTCTATTGTGTTTCACTATGCGAACGGTCTTGCGGGATCCGTGCGTCGCGTCGACGGCGACAACCGCGGTTGGAGCGCGGTGCTGAGATTTGTGAACAGCTCGGCTGAAACGCTCGTCGTGGCAAACGTCGTTCCTCTCGGACAGGGAGGCGGCAGGGTGTACATCACCGCAACAGGTCCTTCCACGCCGCCGAACTGGCTCAGCCGCTCGGCACTCTTCAGGCCGGGCCTCGGTCCCATTGGGGTGGTGCTTCCTGACAATGCTTGGGAGCTCGGCTTTTGCGATCTCCGCCTGGAAGCGGGCGTCAACCTGGTCGGCCTTGCGCGGCGTGGAGGTTCTCAGAACGCCAGCGAACGCCGCTTTCGAACCATCCTTCCCCCGGGAGGTTCTGTCTGGTATCGTCTGGTCATTGATGATCATGGGGGCGACTGGCACGATGGATTGGAGTTGATGTTCCGGAAACGGTGGCTGTACGACCTCAAGACGTTTAACGATTCGCTTTACAGGCGCGCCGACCTTCAGTGGGTTCGTCATGCTTATCTTATGACCATCCTCTTCGCATGGGACGAGGAGTACTATGACCGGTTCAGCAATGCCTCGACCTTTGATAATTTCATCGATGCCCGTACGCCTGAGCTTGGCCCCTATGATGTTTTTGTCCTCTGGCCCACCTGGCCGCGACTGGGGCTCGATCAGCGAAATCAGTTCGATCTCTATCACGATCTTCCCGGCGGGCTTCAGGAGATCCGTCGGCAGGCAGAATTCATGCATGGGCGTGGCGGGAAGTACTTCGTCTCGTACAATCCGTGGGACGAAAGCACGCGAACGGAGGCGCATCTCCAGGGGATGACGGAGCTTCTGCGCGCCACCGACGCCGATGGCGTTGTGCTTGACACGTGGGGTGCATCGAGCAAGGAATTTCAGGCAGCTGTCGACAGCGTGAAGCCGGGAATCGTCCTGTATAGTGAGGGGATGGCCGTGCCGGAAGACATGCCGGGGATCGTGACGGGCCGCGTTCACGATGCGCTCTTCATGCCGCCACCACTCAACCTGAACAAGTACATCAAGCCGGAGTCTGCGATCTTCCGAGTGATGCAGGTGGCTGAGGGGCGATTGCATCGGGAAGCCGCGGTCTGTCTCTTCAATGGGTATGGCGCAGAGCTCAATACTATGCGCGCGGGTCGACCAGCCTCGCTGGACGAGGACTATCGTTATCTCGGTCGCGTTGTCAAGATCCTTCGCGACAATTCGGATGCCTTCCTGAGCAGAAGCTGGGAACCGCTTCTCCCCGCGGCGACAGACAGCGTGTGGGTCAATCGCTGGCCTGCAAGTGACAAAACCGTGTTCACGGTGTACAGCCTCAGGCCCGAAGGGTTTGCCGGCGGGTTGTTCCTGAACAAAGAAACGGGAACTCACCATTACGTGAGCCTCTGGCATCACCGTGAACTTGCGCCTGCGGCCAGGGATGGCGCGGAGGTGGTCCCGGTTCAAGTCGAGGGCTTCAGCCGGGATTGGCTCGGGACCCGGCAAGAAGGGAATGTCGATTGTATCGCGTGCCTGCCCACGTTGCTCTCCGTCCGGAGGGACGGAGATTCTCTCTATGTCTATTCGGCAAAAGACAGCGTACGAATCGTCGTGTCTGCCGGCAATCCCGGCTTCGATACGCCCGCAAACGAGTTTCACGATCATGCCTTCGCCATGAACCTGGCTGAAGCCTTTGGCCACCATGGGGGAAAGTTCGTGGTGCAGCTCTTTCAGGGGAAGGAGCTTGCGGATGAACGCATCGTGGAGATTCCGGTCGGCACTCCACATCTTCTTGCCGCCTCCGGGCGCACGACGCCTGCGTCGCGTGCGCCGGACGGGATGAGAGAAATTCCGGCGGGGACATTCTCCTACAGCGCCGTTTCGTTGGACGATCCCAATCCTGTCATACCAGCCCCGGACCTCCGTGCTCCGGCGCAAAAGACCGTCGCACGATTTTTCATCGACACGTATCCAGTGACAAACGCGCAGTTCGAGCGTTTCCTCAGATCGAGCAAGTATCGGCCTGATGACACGGTGAATTTCCTACGCGAATGGCGTGGAGGGCGACCCGTCCCGGGGACGGAACGCCAGCCGGTGGTGTGGGTCAGTCTCGACGATGCGCGCGCCTACGCGCAGTGGGCCGGGAAACGTCTTCCCACGGACGTCGAGTGGCAGTACGCGGCGCAAGGGACGGACGGCAGAGAATATCCATGGGGGAACGCATTCGACAGCACGCGCTGCAATTGGCATGCCGGTCATCCAACCGCCGTGGATGCGTATCCATCCGGGAAGAGTCCTTTCGGCGTAGAGGATCTTGTGGGAAATGTGTGGCAGCTTACCGACGACGTCTATGATGACGGGAGCTATGTCTGTGTCATGATGAGGGGTGGCAGCTGGTTCGCACCGACATCGAGCGTCTGGTATGTGCAAGGTGGCCCCCGGCCGGTGAATCAGCATCAGATGCTCCTCCTGGTTTCTCCCGGTTACGACCGAAGTTCGACCGTCGGGTTCCGCTGCGTGAAAGACGCTCAGTGATCGGCGGGGTTCCCCGACCCTGACCGCATATCCATTCGGAGGCATCATGGTCCGTACCATCGCCGCTCTATGCGTCGCCCTGCTGATACTCTATGTGCCCGAGATTTACGGTCAGCAATCTCTCGACAATATTCTCTCGCTCTCCCGCCTTCCAGTGCTCAAATCGAGCACGCTGATCCAGATATCCAGCACCGACACCTCAGGCGGAAACAACGATTTCCTTGCGATCCCGCCGGGTGGGCGGGCGACGCTGGCAGACATCGCAGGCCCGGGCGTCATCGTTCAATTCTGGCTCACCATCGATTCGCCGGACAAGTATTTTCTCCGCCACATCGTCCTCAAAATGTATTGGGACGACGAAGACACGCCCTCCGTCGAAGTGCCGGTCGGCGATTTCTTCGGCACCGGCTTTGAATACAAGCAATGGCTTTCGATGCTGGCAGGGATGTCGAGCGGCGGCTACTACTCGTACTTCCCGATGCCGTTCAACAAAAGAGCCAGGATCCAGGTCGTCAATGAAACGGGAGCCGAGGTCAATTCCTTCTACTATCATCTCGACTACCAGAAGTTGAAGGATCCGCTTGATCCTTCTGTCGCGTATTTCCATGCATGCTGGCGGCGGGAGATCCGTACGGACCGCAGGCACCCGTATCTCATTCTTGACGCCGAGGGGAAGGGTCAGTTCGTCGGGTTGAATCTCAATATGCAGAGTTACGATGGCGGTCTTGCATTCCTCGAAGGAGATGAAGTGATCTTCGTCGACGGGGAATCGACGCCGTCCATCAAAGGGACGGGCACGGAGGACTACTTCAACAGCGGCTGGTACTTCAACAAAGGGGAGTTTTCAGCGCCGTATCATGGACTGATCTTGAAAGACGAGAAGCGCGGGCGGATCGCGGCGTATCGCTTTCACGTGGCCGATGCCATTCCGTTTGAGCGCTCGATCCGCGTCATGATCGAACACGGCGATCGCAACACCGAAATCGCAGACTACAGCAGCACGGCCTACTGGTATCAAAAGGAACCGCATAAGCCGTTCGAGGCCATGCTTCCTCCGGGTCTCCGCATCCCTCTTCGCGTAGAAGTTCCGAACGGCGCCCTGGAAGCCGAGTC
>DATJPR010000026.1:0-28716 GCA_035506295.1 Bacteroidota bacterium
CCGGCAGGCTCGTCGCCGCGATCAGCGCGGTGATGCCGACGAGGCCCTCCATCAGCATGCCGCCGTACGCGATCGGCCGCGCGTCGGTCTCCTTGTCGAGCATCTTCGGCGTCGTGCCGGACGACACCAGGGCATGGAAACCGGAGATCGCCCCGCATGCGATGGTGACGAACAGGTACGGGAACAGCTTTCCACTGAAGATGGGCCCGCCTCCGCTGACGTACGCCGTCACAGCAGGCATTTTAAGATCCGGATGCACGGCGAACACGCCGATCACCAGGAGAAAAATCGTCCCGAGCTTCATGTAGGAGCTGAGATAATCGCGCGGCACAAGGAGCAGCCATACAGGCAGCACGGATGCGATGAATCCATAGACCGCCATCGCAATGATGATCCCCTCACGCGAAAGCGTGAAGATCCCGGCGATCGGAGAACCCGGGACCATGCTCCCGAGAAGCACCACGGCAATGACAAGCGCCACGCCGATCACGCTTGCCTCGGCGATCTTCCCGGGCCGGAGGCGGTACATCCAGAGTCCGACCAACAACGCAATCGGGATCGTCATGGCAATCGTGAATGTCCCCCACGAGCTTTCGTACAGTGCGTTGACAACCGCCAGCCCGAGTCCTGCCAGCGCGATCACGAGGATTATCAGGATGGCGATGGATCCGATGAGACCCGCGAGCGGGCTGATTTCGTTCCGTGCTATGTCGGCCAGAGAGCGGCCGTTTCTCCTTATGGAAGCAACCAGGATGGTGAAGTCATGCACAGCGCCGGCGAGCACCACGCCGAGGACGAGCCAGAGAAATCCGGGAAGAAAACCGAACTGCGCGGCCAGCACCGGTCCGATCAGCGGTCCGGCTCCCGCGATCGCAGCGAAGTGGTGTCCGAAGAGCACCCACTTGTTGGTCGGCTCGAAGTTCTGCCTGTCGCGCAGCCTGTGGGCCGGAGTGACGCGAAGATCGTCGAGGGCCACAACCTTCGCCGCGAGAAACGCGCTGTAATAGCGGTAAGCGATCACCATGACACAAAGCGCAGTCAGGATGAGGGGTAACGCGTTCATACGTTGCGTCCTTTAGAGATTGATCGCATCCTTGAAGTAGGTGATTTCCGGTTGTCCCTTCGTGAGGAGGATGGCGAACACATCGAACCGGCATACCCGGTCTTCAATCCCGTGCGAGGCGAGATACGCCACCGCCGAGCGTCGCATCTGCCTTTGCTTGTGCTTCGTGATGGCGCACTCCGGGGGACCGAAGTACAGGTTCTCACGGGTCTTCACCTCACAAAAGACCAGCTCGCCCTGGTCCTCGAAGACGATGTCGATTTCCCCGGCGGAGGTCTCCTCATTTCTCGCAATGATGCGCAACCCACGGAGCTCGAGTTCATGGGCGGCAATCTCTTCGCCGATAATGCCGATGAGCTTGTTGTGGCTCATTTCCTTTTGGCTGTTATCCTTCATGGATCCTCCAGGAACACTCGCGGGAGGATGTGCTGCCTCGACGGGGTAAGGTGAGTCAGGGCCCTTCCTCTCGAACCATGATCGATTTCAAGAACGTGAGCCGATGGATCGGCGACGCTCCGAGTTCGGCAAGCGCGCGCAAGTGCTGCGGTGTGCCATAGCCCTTGTGGCGGGCGAACCCGTACCCGGGATACAGCTTGTCGAACTCGACCATCAGTCGATCGCGCCAGACTTTTGCGATGATCGAAGCGGCGGCGATGGAGAAGCAGCGAGCATCGCCGTCAACAATCGTGGTGAAACTGTATTCCAGCGACTTGAACCTGTTGCCGTCGACCAGGACGTGATCGGGGCGGATCAAAAGCTGGCCAAGCGCCTGGTGCATCGCATCAAACGTCGCATTCAGGATGTTTACCCTGTCGATCGTTTTATGGTCCACGACGCCGACGCCGTAACCAAGGGCTTCCCGGGTGATGATGGCATACAATTCCTCCCTCCGCACCGGCGAGAGTTTTTTTGAGTCGTCGACGCCGGGGATTTCCGTCCCGGGTCGGAACACCACGGCGGCAGCGACGACCGGACCCGCGAGCGGTCCTCGTCCGGCCTCATCGACGCCGGCAACCCGTTTGCAGCCGAGTCCGTGCAGGTGGCGCTCGAATTCAGAATTCATTCAGGATATTGACGTGGATTTTCGCCGTGCTGAACGTGTCGCCCTGCCCAAGAGCGAAACTCACTCCGATGTTGCCCAGCGCCGTATCGACCCTCACACCGATGCCGTAGCCGTACTTCAGCGCCGCTGCCGAGGGCTCGGCTTGCACTTCGTCGGCCGGACGGGAATAATATCCCGTGTCGAAAAAGAGGAAGAAGTATGATCTCCTCTCCAGGACAAAGCGGTACTCGGTGTTCGTCCATGCGACTTCCGCTCCGAGAAACTGGTTCTCACGATACCCGCGCAAGGTGGTGGCTCCTCCGAACCGGAACATGTCGCTTTCCCCGATTCCGCCGCCGCGCACATCGTAGCCGTGCAGTCCGAAAGCAAGAACCTGGCGCCTGACGACCTGGAGATACAGATTGACGTCGAGCATCAGCCGCTGCATGGTCCACGATCCACTTCCCAGACCGGTGACGGCCGATGCACTCGCGTGCTTCCGGCCGAGGGAGTAAGCGATTCGATACCGGGCGCCGGAGATCGGATTGATGGGATCGCTCCTCGTATCATACTGGAAATCGCCACCGAGCGCGAGCGTGGAGCTTCCCGGGATCGGGCTCTGGTAGGACGAATCGATCGAAGGGATCACTTGTTGCGAGGTGATCGACAATCCGGCCGTGAGGTTCTCCGCGGGCATCGCTTCGACGCGGGCATCGAGCGTGCGTTGAACGTAACTTGAATCCTGCTGCCTCTGCAGGAAGCCGCCTTCCATGTTGAACGGCAGCCCCATGACCCACGGTTCCATGTACCGGGCTTGAATCTCCTGCGACAGGGGATCCTCTTTCTGCCAGCGCAGCTGGAGCTTTCTTCCGGTGCCGAAGAGGTTCCGCATGATCACGGACGCCAATCCGGTGACGTAACCCGTCTGCCCCACGCTGCCAGGGATGTACCCGATGACGCCGTCAAAGCTGTTGGTCGAACCCTCCCGCACCCGGATCAACAGACCGTCATGTTGGTCCCGCCGATAAAGGATCGGCTCATCGACCGACGAAAAGATGTTCAGTTTAAGAAGGTTTCTCCGGAACGCATCCACCTTCACCGGGTCATAGGGGTCGCCTGACGCCATCCGCGACTCCCGGAGGATGACGTCGCTTCGCGTTTCCTTGTTTCCTTCCACCCGCATCTCGTCGACGGCGACCTTCGGACCCTCGTCCACCACGATGGCGACTTCAATGGAATCCACCGTCTCTCCGGCGCGCGCATCAAGTGACTCCACGGAACAGCGCGCGAGCGGATGCGCGGCCTTCTCGTACCGTGCCAGCAAGGCGTCAATGTCGCTCTCGAGCAGCTCAGGTGAGAGCGGGTCCCCCACGCGAGAGGTGAATTCGTCCGCTACGTCGTCCGGGAAGAGCGTGACACCATGAACCCTGATGGCGCCAATGATACTTTGTCGCCCTTCTGTGACCTTCAGCCGGAGATCGATCCCTGAGCTGTCGGGCGTCATCGTGCTGTCGACAACCGTCACCCCGGCGGCGAGAAAGCCTTTGTCCCTGTAGTCGTCAAGCAGGCCGGCGATGTCCGATCGGAGCTGCGACGGCGAGTAGGTGCTTCCCTCATGCACGGACATCGACGAGAGGATCTCCCGGGAACTCATGAAGTGATTTCCCTGCAGAGATAACGAACGGATTTTCAGCGGGGCGGCTCCAGCCGGAAGTGCGGCGAACACCAAGGCGAAGGCCATGATGCACAGATTCGATGTCAGGCGGCCGGCCTTTCTATTTCCACTGGGAATAGCGGTACACATCGGCAAGAGGAGTGATGAGCCGGTAGTCGCCAAAGCCTGTTTCATCGACGAAAAGAAAGGTGAGATTGTTGTTGTAGTACGACCAAACCTCATACGGCTTCGATTCCATATCGAACGGATGCCGTTCGATGTTGCTTGGCGGACCGAGGATGATGTACACCATCCCCATGTCCGTTTTCCACCCCGGCCGGAAGTGGGAAAAATGCTTGTTGGCAAAATCGACCCGGGTATAATACTCTTCCATCCGTTCGTTCCGCAGGGTGTTCGGGTTCGGGTCCCGTTTTTTCCAGAACGCGAGGAACACGCGGCGCTTGTCTTCCGTGGTCTTCGCCTCCTTCAGGGAATCATACTCGGCGTCGCGGGCGATGTACTTCAGCTGTTCGATCGCCAGGTCGAGGCTGCTGACGCTCATCGGCATGCCCCGCCACCGCATAGCGAACGTCCGCGCGACCTGCGCGAGAACGGAGGACTGGGAAGGGGTCGAAGCGACCACCATGAGCTTGTAATCGCCGACAACGAGCATCGTGTCGACGATCTTCATGAACATCTCTGTCCGCCCCACATCGATGAGCGCCACGGTGTCCACATGCATCACCTGACGATCTTCGTGGTCGAGCACCGATGCGGTGAACCGCACACTGGCGGAGACGCCCTGGTTGTAGACCTCGAAGAAGATGTGGAAGGCGTCGGGGATGAGTCCCATGTTCGAGCTGACGCTCGGGACGATGTGCTTGATGCCGCCCTGCTCGACATATCTGCTGATCAACATGATGCTGCTCAGGCAGATCCCTCCGTTCGTGTACGACGGGACAAGGAAGGTTCGTTGGATCTTCCTGTCCTTCTTCGTATCGGTGTCGCGAACGAGGATGGAAAGGCTGTAGGTGCCCGGGGCGACAGTAAACGTTCGCTGCGAGATTTTCGCGGCCCCGCCGGCGATCGTTTGCTCATAGGTCAGACCGGTGATGTTGTCCGTCCACGACTGCTCACTGACGAGCGTGTTCGCCGAATCGAACAGCGACGCGGTGACATCATAGGATGCCTGGTAGGAGTCCCCCTCTTTTTCGAACGAGAGACCTTCCAGGTCGACCTGGAGGAACACATCGATGCGGGTCTTGCCAGGTTCGCGGGAGGAGAACGTGAGGGCTTCGACGATGAACGCGGGCGCGTCGCCGGTGTCTGTTTTGTCGGGTGGTTCGTCCTGCGCATGCAACGGCATGTGCAGCAGGAGCGCCGCTGCGGCAATCATCAGTATGCGGCGTATCATGAGGACCTCCGGGTCTTGACGTCGCGCCGTGGAACCCGCCGGCGCAAGCGTCGGACGGACTTGCTCAGATCCGATCGTGTCCTGGTTCATCACTGGATATTCCCCGCGACGCTGTTGCGGCTTCTCCCACGACCGAACCGTAGAGATCATACTCCGTCGCATCGTCGATCCGGACAGAGCAGAATTCCCCCGCACGGAGCGGGCTGTCCGAGGTGACGAACACTTCGTTGTCGATTTCCGGAGCATCGCGCTCCGTCCGGCCGACAAGTCTGTCCCCTTCCACCCGATCGAGGAGCACCCGCTGCGTGGTCCCGACCAGGGCGGCGTTCTTTCGTTCCGAAATCTCCTGCTGGAGCTCCATGATCCGGTTGAGACGCCGTTGCTTCTCCTCCGCCAGAACAGGGTCCCCCAGCGGATAGGCGGTCGTCCCTTCTTCATGAGAATAGGTGAAGACGCCGAGACGATCGAACTCCTGCTCCCGCACGAACTCCTGGAGCTCCTCGAATTCTCGCTCCCCTTCCCCCGGATAGCCCACGATCAGCGTGGTCCTGAGAGCGACGCCGGGGACGCGCGCGCGAATCGTTTCGAGCAACTCGCGGAGCGCACGGCTCGAGATCCCGCGGCGCATCGAGCGGAGCACCGGATCGGCGATGTGCTGAACAGGAATGTCAAGATACCGGCAGATCTGCGGATGTTCCGCCATCACGCGAAGAACGTCCGTCGGGAATTTCGCCGGATAGGCGTACATCAGCCGGACCCATGCTATTCCTTCGACCGCACAGAGCCGCTCGAGAAGTTCCGGAAGACGCCGTTCACCGTAGATGTCGAGACCGTAGTATGTCGTGTCCTGGGCGATGACGACGAGTTCCTTGACTCCCTTTCCCGCCAGGAGGGTCGCCTCGGTGATGATGCTCTCCATCGGCGTGCTTGCGTGTCCGCCGCGCATCAGCGGGATCGCACAGAACGAGCAGGGGTTATCACACCCTTCTGAGATTTTCAGGAACGCGGAATGCCGGGGCGTCGTCAACTCCCGTTCGCCCAGCAGATCGCGCCGGAGGTCTCCCCCGAGTTCCCGCAACACATCGGCGAGTTCGTCGGTCCCGAAGAACCGATCCACTTCGGGGATCTCGTTCGACAGATCGATCCGGTAGCGCTGGGACAGGCACCCCATCGCATACACTTTTTTCAGCTTCCCGCTTCCCTTCCTGCGGACCTGCTGGATGATCGCATCGATCGACTCCTGCTTTGCCGCATCGATGAACCCGCAGGTGTTGATCACGGCGATGTCGGCGTCTTCCAGCGACGGGGCAATGGCGACGGAGTTCAGGCGGAGCTGGGCGAGCAGGCGCTCGGAGTCGACGGTGTTTTTCGCACACCCCATCGTGATTACGTGTACCGCGCCTTTCCTTCTGCCACTCACGAACGATCCCTCCGCTTCTCAAAAGACGATGAAATCCAGGTACACGAAAATCAGCGGCGCAACGAACAGCAGGCTGTCAAAGCGGTCGAGCACGCCGCCGTGCCCGGGGATCAGGTTCGACGAATCCTTAACTCCCGCGTCGCGCTTCAGCAAAGACTCCACCAGGTCACCCAGCTGGCCGAAGACGCCGACGATGACGCCGCAGACGAGTGCGCCGACCGGTGTGAGGTACGGGAGAATGAGCGCGCGCGCCACGAGGAAGACCGCCACTGCTGCGACGAAGCCGGCGATCGCGCCTTCCCACGTCTTGTTCGGACTCACGCGCGGGAACAACTTGTGCCTGCCCCAGGCACGACCCGCGAAATAGGCGGCGGAATCGCACACCCAGATCGCCACGAAGAGGGAAAGAACCGTCATGCCGCCCCAGCCGTACACTGTCTGAACCACGGCGTCGGGGACGTCCGGCCCATGGACGGGGAAGTATGCCGAAATGGGAAAGTCTCCCGGGATGAACAACTCACGAAGCCCGATCAGTGTCCCAAAGAACAGGGAGACATACCCGACGCCGGCGACGGTCGTGGAGAAATTGCCGAGAGCGCCGGGCCTGTTGCGGAACAACTCGATCAGGAGAAGCAGCGGGAGGAAAACCAACGAAAGGATGAGGACGGTCTGGGACATGCTCGGGAGGGGGGCCGACATTCCGCGAGCGTGCAGAAATGCGAGCAGCAACATCTGCAGCCGGCCGTGGAAAAACGTCAATGTCACGAACAGTCCAAACACCATTCCTGTCCCCACCTGCGGTGCCATCCCTTTCCCCTCTGCCAGCCGATAAAACTCGAACAGTGCAAGGGAGGATACCAGAAGCACGAAACAAACAAACCAGAAATCCCCCGCCATCGTCAGGGCGATAATCAACGGAATCCCTACAACCGCCACGAGCACGCGCACCGCGAGATTGCTCATGACCGGGGCGCCTCCGGGTCGTCTGTCACTCTCATAAAGTAGTAAGTCGAAGCCACAAAAACCACAAAGAACACTGCGGTGTTCGCGATCAGGAGGGGGCCCGTCACTTTCGCGCCGGGTGACATGGCGATGAAATCATCGGGGACGGCCATATACGCCGCTGCGCACGCAAGAAAGTTATTGAAGAAATGGACGGAGACGGAGATGGCAAGATTGCGCGATCGATACACCAGATAGCCGAAATATGCGCCAAGGAGAACGAGCGGGACCACGCTGATGGGATTCAGATGATAAGCGCCAAAGATGATCCCTGTTGTGATCGCGGCCCGCATGCCCCCCGTACTCTCGCTGACACTTTTCTGGACGAGACCGCGAAAGAGAAATTCCTCGGCCACTGCGGGGACCAGCGCGACAGTCACGACGACCACCAGGAATTCCATGGGGTCTTTCGCCGTGACGAGGATCCTGTATGTCTCCTCGTAGAGGCCTTTGACGAGGTCGACGACTTCACGGAGTTTCGGAGGAAGAGGGAGTGAATCCTGAATAATCATGTATGCCTGCAGGAGTTGCTGCAGGGCAAACACGCCCATTACCGAGAGCAGCGTTTGCCGGACGCCCGGCCACCGGAACGGGAATGCCGCGCTGAGTCTCCCGTAGCGCAGTCGCCCGAGGATGACCGTCGGAAGGAGGATGAGCACGAGCTGACTTAGGACCGTTGCCCATCGAATGAAGTTGGCGTTGTCCGCCGTCACCTTCCCGCCGGAGAGCAGGAGTGTCGCTCCGCCGCCGACAATTTGGTACAGAATGAACACGATCAGGAGTGTGACGGTGGCAAACACGAGCGGGTGCATGCGCTGCCAGAAGGGACGTGCTTCCTGCGGAAGAACTTCATGCGGCGGCTCGGGGGACTGCGCCGGCTGCTGGATCGGCTCGTTGATCATTCAAGCTCCGAGAGAATCATGGCGGCGAGGAGAGGGACCATGATTTCATGATGACCGATGAAGAAGAACCCCTTTCCCCCGTCCTGCGTCGGCCGGAGCTTCACGTTCATTGTGGGTCGATAGTGCGTAAACATGTCGAAGACCGCTGTGGTAAAGCCGCGCGCCTCGGATCCGAGATTGCGCGCCACCGTCAACGCTTTGAGAAAAACTTCGGGGAGAATCACCGCCGAACCGACGTTGAGAACAACGCCCCCTCCCACCAGTCCCCTGCACGACTGCGCCAGCGAGCGGAAATCGCGCATCGAAAGCTCGCCCGTCGCTGCCCCGTCCATGCTCGGTTGTTGATGGGTGATATCGGTGCCGATCGCCGCATGCACGGTCACCGGAATCTGCCTGCGGATGCACGCCGCAAGGACGCTGAATCCGATGCCCGGGGGGTGTTCCTTGAGCAGCCGGCTCCCGAGTGCTTCCCCGTAACCGATCTCGGAGAGTTTTTTCCGGTAGGCGCGAGTGAGTGTGGTGTTGATGAATTCTCCGGTCTCGCGCGCCATCCCGAACGTGCCATCGAGAAGATTTGCGGCGACATCCTCCGACGTCTTCCCCCACATCGCCGTCTCCACATCGTGGATCGATGCCGCGCTGTTCATGGCGACGTGCGTGATCATGCCCCGGTCGATCATGTCGATCACCACGGGGGCAAGGCCGACCTTGATCACATGCGCCCCCATCATCCAGATGACCGGCTTGTGTCCCTTCCGCGACCCTATGATATCAGCCACGAGCGTGCGAAGGTCCTGCGCGACGAGGATGTTCGGGAGCGAGCGGACGAAGCCCCGGAACGAATCCTTCGCGGGATCGAACGACGAGCCGAATTGGGCCGGCAACACCTTGCTCTGTCGCGAAGCGATCGGGATCGTCCTGATCCGTTTGAGGTTGACGCGTTTCTGCGTTTTCATGGGATTGGGTGTGCTATTTGATGCGCGAGCGGAGTGGTCCGCACAAGCCGGAGTATCCACTGAGCTCCGTGTCAATCGATCCAATGACGACCTTCGTATTGACGCGCACGGGGATTTTGAGGTCGTCGTCCGTAAGCCAGATGACGATGCGACCCTCGCTCTTGAACAGTCCTCCCTCCTTGACAAGGGGCTCGACAACGATCGTCTTGAACGTCCCTGCGGTCACTTCCAGTTCTTGTCTGCCGAGCACCCTCACCCCCAATTCGTAGGTCGTGTCCTTGTAGAAATTATTGAGCGTGAAGATATCGCCCGTCTTTGCCGCCGAGAGATCGAGCGTACGGAAGTAGTAGAAGGCGGACATGATATCGAGCACATAGGGCGGAATGGGATGCTGACCTTCCGTCGTCTTCGCGATGTGATCGACCTGATCGAAGTCCGCGCTGAAGTCGCGCGAATATGAACCCTCACGGATGTGCTGCTCGAACCGCAAGGGGGCAATGGATTGAATGTCGATGAAGGTCAGATAGTGGTCATCGACCTTGTAGATCCAATTGAAACTCGACAATGAATTCACCGTGAATTCCACGCGGAAGCACCGCCGCCCCATGATGTCCTCATAGGACGGGATCGCCATCACTGCTTCCCCCGCGGTAATGAAACCGTAGCTGATGTCAAAGGTCAGTCGCTCGCCCACACTGAAGGCATGGTTGCTAACGGTCCGGTATTCGAACGGCGCCGGCGGAGGCGGCTTGTGTGTTGTGTCGGCAGCCTGCGCCGCAGGCGCGGTCTGCTTGCGCTGGTCGTCGGCACGGGATGTCGTATCCGCCGGGACGGTCGCCTTGACGGCCGGGCTCGGTTTCTTCGACCGCTGCTTCCCCTTGACCGTCCCCTGCGCGCAGAGATGGTCGACGAGCAGGAAGCACATCAGAGCAACGACGAGACAGGAAATGGCTCCGCGAAGGCGACCGTTCATAGGGCGCTGGCTCCGTTCGGAAGGGGCGAAGATCCCAGGAGACGTAACGCGTCGTCCATCACCTGGTTGATCTGAATGGAAAGCATACACGCGCAGTGGCCACTCCTGACGCAGCGTTCGCAGTCATCGGGACCGGTGCCGCTCAGCACCACCGATGTCCCACCATAGGGCCCCCAGCGCGCCGCGCTCATGGGGCGGATGGGCGGGTACAACCCGATGACCGGCGTCCCGAGCGCATTCGCCAGGTGCAGCGGCCCCGTGGAGTTCGCGATGAACAGCGACGCCCTTTCGAGAAGAGCAGCAAGGGATCCGAGCGCCAGCCTTCCGACCAGCGACAGAAACGGGGGACAACTTCGTTCAAGGACCCGCCGCAGCGTCCGCTCCTCCGTCGGCATCCCCGTCACGACAACTCTGACGCCGTCGAGTTTCGCAAGCCGAAGTCCCACCTCCCGAAATCGATCCGGCGCCCACTCCCTCGCAGAACCGCCGCTGGCAGGGTGGAGAACGACTATGCGGTGTTGATCCACCACTCCGTAAGACTTCAAGATGGAGCGGATGTCGCTCCTTGCTTTTTCTGTGACCGTGATGCCGTATTGTGGCGGCGATGAGAGATCCGCGGTTACGCCCAACGGCGACAGCAGGTTGAGATTGAATTCGAGTTCGTGACGCTGCGCCGTTTTTCGGTGCTCATACACCCTGTTTGTGAACAATCCCGAATACCAGCGGTATCCTGTCCCCACCCTCATCGGAACATGGGCTGATGCGGCAAGAAGCGCATTGCGCAGCGTCGGACGCACAACGACCACCGCATCGAACCGCTTCTCGCGTATTTCGTTCCTCACTTCGTGGAACGGCCTTCTGCTTCCGTGGAGATCATCTTCCCAGACGACGTCATCGACGAACCGGTTCCCGGCAATGACCGGTCGAACGTAATTGCGGACAAGCATGGCAATGCGTGCCCCGGGCAGCGCGCGGCGAAGGGTGGAACAGACAGGGAGTGTGAGGATGACATCGCCCAGACGATCGGTCCGTATGACGAGAATATTGCGCAGCGTCTGATTCATCCGGCGCAGAAAGCTACGGGGAGTGAATGATGGAAGTCATCGCGCATTCTTTGAATATAGGGGAATTGCGAGGGAGATTCCACTTTGCCCCCGGGAGGGTTAGTTCGATGCGTGGGGAAACGCCCGGGAGAGCAGCGTGCGTCTCTCGTCCTGCAGCTGCCGGAGTTCGCGGTATGGCTCCGTGGTGTCGGCCCCCCGTGCCTTCGCTTCGTCGAAGCGCCCTCGCGCCTCCTCGATCAGATGATCGAGTACCCGCTTGCGCATCCCGACGACGGCATCCTCTGCCAGTTTCCAAGGGTCAGGTGTTTCAGGGACTCCGCCCGCTTCCGACCAGCGCGGGGTGATGTCGTAACGCTGCATGATCAATCCCGAGGCAAAGCGTCGGAGGTTCTCATCCTCAAGCGTATCGAGAAACGCGCTCGCTTCGAAATGCCCTCCTCCGTCGATCAGACGGGCCAGCCGTTCGGCAACGCTCCGGGCCTGAGGGTGCACAAACATGGCGGGATCGACATACGTGAAGGCAAAGCGGATGATATCGTCCCCCGAGTCGAACATCACCTTCAAAATATCGCGCTCTGCGGCGGGGACTTCGCGCAGGTTCGGTGGCTGCCCTGCCGGAACAGTCGTGCGGGGCGATTCCTGCTTCGCGATGGACTCCCGGCTCACCTTCCCCAACGCCGCATCAAGTTCCCGACGGATGACGCCTTCCGGCAATGCATACGTCGAGGCGATCTGCTGCAGATACACGTTCCGGAGAAGTTCGTCGCGCATCAGGGCGAGCGTCCCCACGATCGAGCGGATCGCCCGGGTCCTCCCTTCCGCGGTCCCGAGCATGCCGAGTCGGCGGAAAAACTCCGTTTTGAAATCGAGGAAGGAGACGGCATGATCAATCAATCCCTGGAATGCTTCGCCGCCTGCTTTGCGGACGAAGGAATCCGGATCGTCCCCCTCGGGCAGCTCCGCCACGCGCACCTCAAGGCCCTGTTCGATGACGAGGTCGACCCCGCGCATCATTGCCTTCGAGCCCGCTGAATCGGCGTCATACACGAGAACGATCGTATGCGTGTACCGGTTGATCAACCGGATCTGCTCGACGGTGAGCGCCGTTCCGCTCGAGGCGACAATGTTGTTGATGCCGGCCTGAGCGCTCGTGATGAGATCTGCGTATCCTTCGACTAGGACGACGTAATCCTTCTCACGGATCGCCTCCTTGCCGTGCGAGAGACCGTACAGCGCCCGACTCTTATTATAGATGGGCGTCTCGGGGGAGTTGATGTATTTTGCCAGCTTATCGTCGTCGCGGAGTTTCCGGGCGCCGAAGGCAATCACCTTTCCGCTCGGGGAGAAGATCGGAAACATCGCCCTGCCGCGAAACCGGTCATACTGCCCTGTGCCTTCCTCCCTCTTCACGATCAGTCCGGCCTTGTCGAGAAGAGCAGCATCGACATTTCCCTGCGCTGCGTGCCGCAACAGGCCGTCCCAGGCCTGCAGCGAGTATCCCAGGCCGAACCGTTTGATGGTTTCGTCCGAAAACCCCCTCTTTTTGAAATACTCGCGGCCGATGATGCCCTCTTTTGAATTGATCAGCATGTCATAATAGTAGAGGGCAGCCACCCTGACAACCTGGTACAGCGCTTCCTGCTCACCGGACTGTGCCTGGCCCGAAGAGCTCTCGTCGGGCAACGTGATCCCGGCCCGCTCGGCCAGCGTTCGGACCGCCTCGACGAAGGAGAGTTTGTCATGCTGCATGAGAAACGTGATGACGTTCCCTCCTGCTCCGCACCCGAAGCAATAATACATCTGTTTTTCCGCACTGACGCTGAACGAGGGGGTTTTTTCCTGATGGAACGGGCAGAGGCCGGTGTAGTTTTTCCCGCGTTTCTTGAGGGCAACATAGGCCGAAATCACGTCCACAATATCGGACGCGCTCCGCACCTCATCGATTTTGTCGTCGGGGATACGCATGGCGTGGATGACTTGCAGAGCAAAGTACGCACAAGGCTACGAAGAGGCAACACGGGAACGGCGGAGGGCGATGGGGGGAGGGGGAGAATGGGAGAGTGGGAGAGTGGGGGAGCGCGAGAGCGCGAGAAGGGGTGGAACGGGGGAAGGGGAGAATGGGAGAAAGGGAGACTCGATGACCCGAACAAATTCTAAATTACAAATTCCTGACCCCCGAATCCTGATTCCCGACACCTTTCTGTGCGAACCGCTTTCTGCCTACTGCTTACTCCCTACTGCGTACTCTTTGCATTCCCTCGCTTGTGGGAATTATTCGAAAGAGCTATCTTATCTCTGATCCAGCCACCTTGCGGAGTTTCCCCATGCGCATTCTTGCCGTCGAAGACGAACCCGAATATCTCGAAATGCTGCAGGAAGTGATGAGCAGTCTCGGCCATACGATTGTCATTGCCCCGAACGGGCGGGACGGGCTGGCGGTACTGGATAAGCAGACGATCGACGTCGTGGTGTCAGACGTCAAAATGCCGGAAATGAGCGGGGTGGAATTTCACCGTCTGTTGCGGGAACGACCGGAACACCGGAATACGCCGTTTATCTTCCTCACCGGGGTCGACGACCTCACAGAGGTCCGCGCCGCCTGCGAGACGGACGCGGATCTCCTTCTTCAGAAACCTTTCCCGATCGACAAGCTGATCAAGATGTTCTCGGGAAAAATGAAGTAGCACCCCGGACTTCTTCCCTCGTCACACCTTGGCCTTGTCCGGTTCGTAGATCTTTCCCGGACGGGCCTTCTTGCGGGTATACCGTTTTTCGATCGTCTGCGATTCGGTCTTCGGCGAATCCTCGACGTCGGGATAGACGTAAATATCGTACTTGTAGTTCCGCAGAATGATCTGGTTCCCGTTTCTCCCGAGGACGTATTGCGGGAGCAACGGAATCTTCCCCCCTCCCCCCGGAGCATCGATAACGAAGTAGGGAATGGCAAGGCCCGACGTATGGCCGCGGAGCTTGTCCATGATCTCCAGCCCTTTGCTCACCGGCGTCCGGAAGTGGTTCGCACCCTTGGTAATGTCCGCCTGGTAGAGGTAGTATGGCCTCACGCGCATGGCGAGGAGCTTCCGGACCAGTTCGAGCATGACGTCGGGGTCGTCGTTGACCCCCTTCATGAGGACCGTCTGGTTGCCGACCGGGACGCCGCTGTCCGCCAGGAGCTCGCACGCGCGTTTCGCCTCCGGCGTGCATTCCCACGGATGGTTGAAGTGGGTGTTCACATAGATCGGATGATACTTGCGCAGCATCTTGACCAGCTTGGGGGTGATGCGCTGCGGCAGGACGCACGGCATTTTCGTGCCGATGCGGATGATCTCGACATGCGGTATCGCCCGGAGCCCACTGATGATTTTTTCCAGCATGAAGTCCGTGAGCATCAGGGGGTCGCCGCCGGAGAGGATGATGTCACGCACCTCGGGGTGCGCGGCGACGTAGTCGATGCCGTCCTGGATAAACTTCATGTTGATCTTGGACGAATCGCCCACCTTCCGCTTCCTTGTGCAGAAACGGCAGTACATGGAGCACTGGCTCGTCGTCAGGAAGAGCACGCGGTCGGGGTACCGGTGGACGATGCTGGGGACGGGACTGTGCGAGTCTTCCGCGAGAGGATCTTCCGGAAGGCCGTCCTCCTCCAGCTCCTTTGCATCCGGGATGCACTGGAGCCAGATCGGATCGCCGGGAGTGCGGATCAGACTGAGGTAGTATGGATTGACGCGGATGTGGAAGAGCTTGTTCAGGCGGTCGGCGAGCTCCTTGTCGAAACCGAACCGTTCCACCAGGTCTTTACCGCTATCGACACTCTTGCGCAGCATTTCTTGCCAGAGTTCCATACGAGCCTCTGATCCTCCGATCATTGTGAAACATATTTTCCGAACACGACAAGATCGTCGTCGGGCCGATAGTACCCCGCGATGCGGGCAAGCTGCGTGTAGCCGTTCGACGCGTAGAACCGTCGGGTCGGTTCATACAATGGGCGCGAGGAGGTCTCGAGGATGATGAGTCGTCCCCGTGCTCCCCGTACATACTCTTCCGCATGGCGCATCAGTTGTGAGCCGATCCCCCGGCCGTGCAGGGCGGGATCGACGGCGATCCAGTACAGATCGAACGTCCCCACCGTCGCCGGTGTCGGCCCGATACAATAATACCCTGTCACGTTCCCGTGCTCCTCGCATACGCGGATCACGTAGTCCCGCTGCGCGGGCTGCCCGAGCACGATATCGATCAGTTCGAGCGCGATCGCGATCTCTTCCTCGTTAAACACGCCGGTCTCCCGGATCAGGGCGAGCAGTGGCGCGCGGTCGGAGGGATCGAGGGGCCGAATGCGAAGGCCGACGTCGTCCATCGTATCAGGCGCGGATGCGTTCAAAGGTGCTTTCAACGATTTTTCCGATGGCCTCGGGGTAGGTGAAACCGTACGTCCGTGCCGACCGGGCGAACCCTGCGTCGTCGGAGATGTCCGGGTTGGGATTCACCTCCAGAACATACGGGACGCCGGCTTTCGAGAGGCGGAAGTCCACGCGCGCATAGTCCCTGCACCCGACGATGTGGAAGCACCGGAGGGCGATCGCCTTCATTTCCGCTTCCAGGCGCGACGGCAGCTGGGCGGGACAGACGCCCTTCGTTCCGTCATAGGCGATGGTGCCGTGCATCCACTTCGCTTCGTAGGTGACGATCTTGCGCATGTTCTCCTTCAGGCCGGAGAAATCAATTTCGCTGATCGGCAGAACGAGCGGGCGGCGTGAGCCGAGGATTGCGACATTTAACTCGCGCCCATCGATGAATTCCTCGACCAGCGCGGGCTGATCGTATTCCTCAATGACATATTGCACCCGCCGGCGAAGTTCGGCGGGGGATTCGACGACGGAGCTGTCTTCGATGCCGACGCTCGCATCCTCGCTGGAGGGCTTCACGATCATGGGGAACGGAAGATCCGGGGCGGTGATCTTGTCGCCCGCACGGAAGACGCGGAAGCCCGGCGTCCTGATCCCGTGATAGGTCAGGAGCTCTTTGACGCGCGGCTTGTGCAAAGCCAAGCCGAGCGCCAGCGGACCGGCCCCCGTGTAGGCGATCTTCATCAGCTCATAGAGCCCGGCGACATGCATTTCCTGGATCGCCTGGTTCTCCACGCACTCGACAAGATTGAAGATCACATCGGGCGGTTCGTTCTTCAGATAGTCGATCAGACGATACACATCCCCATCGACGTTGAACGTCGTGGTCTTGTAACCGATCGAGTTCAGCGCATCCTTGATGTCGTCCATCTCCTCCACGACGCCGACCTCGGAGAGGTCGATCATCTCCCGCATCGACATCTTTTCTTTCTTCACTGACGACGCACGCTTTGCGAGCGTTCCGCTTTCGGTGATGGCAAAACGCGCTCGATCTTCGTCGACCGTAACAGGTTGATTATAGAGGATGGAGACCCTGGTTTTCCTCGGCATACGCCACTTTCTGCTATAATACGTGATTTATTTCAATTCGCGATTTTCTCGCGATCCGGCTCGGGCATGAGCAGATGACAACGCCGCAGCGCGACGTCCAGAACTGCATTGATGAGTTGGCTGTATGTCATCCCGGCCGCGCGTGCGGCTTTCGGGAAACAGGAATTGTCTTCGGGCCGGGGGAGGATCCCCGGCAATGGATTGATCTCGAGAATGTGCGGACGTCCTGCATCGTCAAGACGAACATCGATGCGGGACCAGTCGCGGCACCCGAGATGGCGATAGGCCTTGAGGCAATTATGTTCGATCTCCGCGCGCAGCGCCTCGTCGATGCGCGCCGGGCACTCGAAGATCTCCAGCGGGTTCTCCGCCTGGTCCCAGATCCATTTCGCTTCATACGAATAGATCGGGTTGACGCCGTCGGGCAGCGCGTCGAAGGAGATTTCGACGATGGGGAGCGCTCGCGCATCGGCGCCGTTCCCCAGGATGGCCACAGTGAATTCCCGGCCGGGAAGAAACTCCTCCACCAGTGCCGGCTGTCCGTACACGTCGAGGACGGTCTCGATCTCGTGCTGGAGCTCGGCGGCCGACCGCACAACGCACGAGTTGTAGATCCCCTTGCTTGACCCTTCATGCAGCGGCTTCACGATCGCGGGGTAACCCGGCGACGAGGTGTGCAGATGATGGAGATCGCCGCGGGAAGTGACGACAGTGAACGGCGCCGTCGGGATCCCGTGATAGGCGAGGATCTCTTTGGTCCGCGCCTTGTCCAGGCAGAGGGCAAGCGTCAGGGGATCGGAGCCGAGGTACGGGATGCGGAGGAACTCGAGCATCGCCGGCACCTGCGCCTCGCGCGAGACGCCATGCAATCCTTCGGCGATGTTGAACACGAACATCGGCCGGAGCTTCCGCAGTTTCTCGAATGCGGACTCGTTCGCTTCGATCATCTCCACGAGAAACCGTTCTTCAAGCGCGACACGGACCGCATGAATCGTTTCGTGCGTGTCCCACTCTGCGAAGATGTCGTTGATGCGACCGGACCTGTCAGGGTTGCTGGCGTCGGCTGGAAGTGCCTGACCTGCGTGAGCAATCGAGGGAGGTGGAAGTTGATCGGAGGTGCTAACCGATTCGACTTTCTCGTTGTACACCAGAGCAAGTGAAGCGGAAGAGCGGGAAGAATGTGGTACAGATGAGTCCAGAAATTCTCCGAGCTGTTGTACAGGCGCACTCCTTGTACGGAAATATAAGCATTTTCAAATCCCTGTCAAGAAAAAAGTGAGATTTCGCGAAAGAAAATGCACATCGTCGTGACCTCGCTTGAACGTCATAACGGATATCCGACGGACATCCGAGTGTCCGTTATCCTGCGGATGCGAGAGACGACTCTGAAGAGAATTGTTCGCGGAGAATTTTCCGGAGGGCAGCGTGACGAGAATCCTCGAGGAGCGGGTCACGCTCCGCCAGCGCGAACGCATCGTTGCGCGCGAGGTCGAGGAGCTCGGTGTCGGCGAGAATGTTGGCGACCTTGAATTCCGGTATTCCACTCTGCCGCGTCCCGAAATAGTCGCCGGGCCCGCGCAACCGGAGATCCATCTCCGCGATCTGAAAGCCGTCGGTGGTGGCGACCATCGATGCGAGGCGGCGTTCCGCGAGTCGGTGTTCCTCTTCCGACGGATCCGCAGCGCGACGCGTGCGTCGGCTGCGCTGCGCGATCCACCGTTTGGTGAGCAGTATGCAGTACGACTGCTCCGCTCCTCTCCCGACACGGCCGCGCAACTGGTGCAGCTGTGAAAGGCCGAACCGCTCCGCGTCCTCCACCACCATCACGGTCGCGTTCGGCACGTCGATCCCGACTTCAATCACCGTGGTGGCCACCAGGATATCGCATGCCTTGCTCTTGAAGGCCGCCATGACGGATTCCTTTTCCGCCGAAGGCATCCGCCCGTGCAACAGTCCGACACGCAGCTCGGGGAACACGTCACCTTGCAGGTGACGCATGAACGTCGTCGCGGCCTTGAGCTCCACCGATTCCGAATCTTCGATCAACGGATACACAAAGTACGCCTGCCGTCCCTTTCTCACCTGCTCCCGCACGAACTCGTACACCTCCTTCCTCGCATCGTCATCGCGCAACAGCGTCTGAATCCGCTGACGGTCCTTCGGCATTTCGTTGATCACCGAGACATCGAGATCGCCATAGAGGGTCAGCGAGAGCGTGCGCGGGATCGGCGTCGCGGTCATCACCAGGACGTCCGGGTTCGTTCCCTTCCCGCGGATCGCAGCGCGCTGCAACACGCCGAACCTGTGCTGCTCATCGATCACCACGAAGCCCAGCCGGTGAAACGCCACGTCTTTTTCCAACAGCGCGTGCGTGCCGACGACGATCGACGCCCGCCCTTCACGAATGTCCTCAAGGATCTCGCGTCGGAGAACCGAACGCTGGGCGCCCACCAGAAGACGGACGATTACCGGCATGGTCCCGAGCAGCGACGTAAGCGTCGCGTAATGCTGCTCCGCGAGAACTTCGGTGGGAGCAAGGAACGCGGACTGATATCCGTTGTCGGCCGCGATGAGCATCGCCAGCAGTGCGACGATCGTTTTTCCGCTGCCGACGTCTCCTTGCAGCAGCCGGTTCATCGGATGATCGGCGGCCATGTCCGCGGAGATTTCCCTGATCACGCGAACTTGGGCGCGGGTGAGTTCAAACGGGAGCGCGTCTACCAGCTGCCTGGCCAACGGGCTCCGCGTTGCGAACACGATGCCGCTGTGATCCGATCTCCGCTCCCTGCGCGTGAGCGCAAGTTTCAACTGGAAGAGAAAGAACTCCTGATACTTCAGACGGTGCAGGGACGGCGGAAGGTCCGCGGTCGACCTGGGCATGTGCACGCCTTCAAGGGCTTCGGCCAGAGATCGCAGGGAACGGGTGGTGAGAATCTCCATCGGGAGAAAGTCCTGGATCCGGCCGCGCGAAGCTTCGAGCGCACGGTGGATCGCGCGGCGGAACCCGGCGCTGTCAAACCCGACGCGCGCCAGGTCCTGCCCGGAGGGATACAGGGGAACGAGCCCCCCCGTGTTGTACGTTTTGCTCCAATCGACGTCATCGTATTTCTCGTCGTTGTCCGTCTCTGTTGCCGTTTCTGCCTCCCTGATCTTGTCGATATCGGGGTGGACAAACTGCAGCACGCCGCCATACAGGGTCGGCTGGCCTGAGACAGCCAGAAGCTCTCCGATGCGAAACGCCGACCTCCAATACTGAACGCCCCCGAACCAGACACATTGCACGGTCCCCGTCTGATCGCCGAGAACCATGATCAACCGCGCTTTGCCTTTCGCGCCGATGAGACGGAACGAGCGGACGTCACCGACGACGGTCACATCGCGCCGGGTGTCGGCACTCGCCTCTGCCATCGGTGGAGCGTACGCGCTGGACGAGGCGATCTTTCGCAGCTCCCCGATCTTGACAACGTCGGTCCGGTCGAGATACCGGCGGGGGACATGGAAGAGCAGGTCGTGGACGGTTCGGATGCCGTACTTCTCGAGCGCGACCGCGCGTTTGGGACCGATCCCTTTGAGAAACTGGATCGGTTGAGTGAGCACATCAGAGGAAGGTTGAGCGTTGGCCGGCATGGTGGAAGATACCTGTCTGCTGCAGCAGTTTCAAGGGTTGCGTTCGATCCGACCACCGCTATGTATATTGTCTCTTTGGTTCAAAGGTCTTATCTTGGCGGCATGGTTTTTCTCCGATGGTCTGCATGCCGATAGCGCCGGTTCTCCGCAATCAGAGAAGAGCGGGCATGTCCCGCGGCCCATTGTTGAACATGGCGGAAACCGGCTCCCCCGCAATTCTGTAACAACAAAGAACGTCTCGTGGAACAGTCGATGTTCGCTCTGCTGCCGCAACTCCCGACCCTTGAGGAAATCGTCGTCTGGGGAGGATATGCCGGACTGTTCCTGATCATCTATGCCGAAACCGGTCTCCTGATCGGTTTTTTTCTTCCCGGCGATTCCGTCCTGGTGACGGCGGGCCTCCTCATTGCCAGCGGCCATGTCCCGATGAACGTCACTCTCCTCATCCTGCTCCTGTGCGTTGCCGCGATCTCCGGCGATGCCACCGGCTATTGGATAGGCGTAAGGACCGGTCAGGCGTTGTACCATCGACCACAGAGCAGGTTCTTCCGCCGCGACCATCTTCTCAAGGCGAAGGAGTTCTACGAGAAATACGGCGGCATCACGATCGTTCTTGCGCGGTTTATGCCGTTCGTCCGGACCTTCGCACCCGTCGTTGCGGGCGTCGGCGAGATGAAGTACCGGAGGTTTGCGTTGTTCAATGTGTTCGGGGGGATCGGCTGGGTGGTCAGCATGATCCTTCTCGGGTACTACCTCGGGCAGACGGTTCCCGGGATCGAGCGGCACATCGAATATATCATTGTCATCGTCGTGCTGGTCTCCGTGCTCCCGATGATCATCAAGTACCTGCAGCACAGGATGCGAAAGGAATCCGTCTGACGGCGGCCAGGACGGCAATCGCTGACGGCATGATCTGACCTGCACCATCGCGCTGCCCATTCATGAAGGAGTCTTCCCATGGGAAATCCGCTCTTCGCGAGAAAACCTCTTGAGCTTCTCCTGGAAGAGATGAAGGGGGAAAACCGGCTCAGACGGATTCTCGGCCCTGTGACGCTCACCAGTCTCGGCGTCGGAGCGGTGATCGGCACGGGCATCTTCGTCCTGACCGGCGTGGCTGCGGTCGACCGGGCGGGCCCGGGGGTCGTCCTTTCATTTGTCGTCTCCGGCATCGCCTGCATCTTCGCCGCGCTCTGTTACGCGGAGTTCGCATCGATGGCTCCGGTTGCCGGCTCGGCGTACACGTATGCCTATGCAACGCTTGGAGAGCTGTTCGCCTGGATCATCGGATGGGACCTCGTGCTCGAGTATGCCGTCGGCTCCTCCACGGTCGCCCACGGTTGGTCGGCCCATTTCCAGGACCTGCTCAAAAGCTTCGGCATCATAGTCCCTCCCGCCTTCGCCAGCGCTCCCTTCGACTTCAACACTTCGACGCAGAGTTTCTTCGCTACGGGCGCATACTTCGACGTCGCTGCCATTGTCATCACATTTGTCATCACGGCGGTCCTGGTGAAAGGGATCAGGGAAAGCGCCAGCTTCAACGCGGGGATGGTGGCGGTGAAAATCACCATCGTCCTGTTCGTGATTGTCGTCGGCGCGTTCTACATCAACCCGGCAAACTGGACGCCCTTCGCGCCGTATGGGTATACGGGCGTGAGCTTCTTCGGTCACACTTTGTTCGGGCAAACCGGACCGGGCGGAGCTCCCCTCGGCATCCTCGCCGGAGCCGCGATCATCTTCTTTGCGTACATCGGGTTCGATTCCGTCTCCACGCATGCGGAAGAGGCGAAGAGACCACAGCGAGATGTCCCGATCGGCATCATCGCATCGCTGATCATCTGTACCGTCCTCTACGTCGCGGTCTCGGGCATCCTGACCGGCATGATCCCTTACACCAAGATCAACATCAACGCCCCGGTGTCGGACGCGTTTGCGCAGGTCGGTCTGCCGTGGGCGCAGCGGATCATCGACGTCGGTGCGATCACCGGCATTACGTCGGTCCTTCTCGTGATGATGCTCAGCCAGCCCCGCGTGTTGCTCGCGATGGCGCGCGACGGCCTGATCCCGACATCCTTCTTCGGCGCCGTGCACACGAAATTCCGCACGCCCTACAAGTCGACGATCCTCACCGGTCTTTTCGTGGCGTTGATGTCCGCGCTTCTTCCTCTCCGCTTCCTGGCGGAGCTCACCAACATCGGGACCCTGCTCGCCTTCGTCATCGTGTGCTCGGCGGTCCTCATCATGCGCCGCACGCACCCCAACGCGGAGCGCCCCTTCCGCGCGCCGTGGGTGCCGTTTATTCCGATCATGGGCATCCTCTCCTGCCTGCTCCTGATGTTCTCGCTCCCGGTGGAAAATTGGTGGCGGCTCATCGTCTGGCTGCTCGTCGGGTTCGGCATCTACTTCAGCTACGGCCGGCGGCATAGCGTCATGGCCAGGCTTCGCGCGGAGGAGGCAAGAAAGACCGCGTAGCACCGGCAACGGAGCGACCTCCCGGAGGAATCGATGGCAGACGATCACGAACATGCATTTCGACGGGAACTGAAAGTCCTCGATTCGACGATGCTGGTCATGGGTTCGATGATCGGCTCCGGGATCTTCATCGTGAGCGCGGACATTGCGCGGACGGTCGGAGGCCCCGGCCTTCTTCTCCTTGTCTGGCTCATCACCGGTCTCGTGACGGTCACGGCCGCGCTCTCCTACGGCGAGCTTGCGGGCATGATGCCGCACGCGGGCGGGCAGTACGTCTACCTGCGGGAGGCCTACAATCCGCTGATCGGTTTCCTGTACGGATGGACGCTGTTCCTCGTGATCCAGTCCGGCACCATCGCCGCCGTCGCGGTGGCCTTCGCGAAATTCACCGCTCTCCTCGTCCCGGCGCTCGGCGAAAGCACCGTCCTTCTCACCGTCTTTCACCATTCCGTGACCGCGGCGCAACTCGTCGCCATCGCCACCATTCTCGTCCTCACGCTGATCAACATGCGAGGGATCCACGGCGGCCGCCTGGTGCAGAACACGTTCACGATCGCGAAGACGACGGCGCTCTTCGGACTGATCGTTGTCGGGCTGCTGCTCGCGCACGACCACTACGCGTTCACCGCGAATCTCTCGCGGTTCTGGGAGGCATCACGGACGGAGGTATCGCAAGGCGTCGTGTCGACGATTCCTCTGACGGGGTTCGGCATTCTCATGGCGATCGGGGCGGCGATGGTCGGCTCGCTGTTCTCGAGCGATGCCTGGAACAACATCACGTTCACCGCTGCGGAGGTCGTCAACCCTCGCCGGACCATTCCCGTCAGCCTGGTGCTGGGGACGGGCATCGTCACACTCCTCTACTTGCTGGCGAACGTCGCCTATCTCGGCGTGCTGCCGTTCTGGGGGACACCGCAAGGCGCGGACGTGCTGTCGCGCGGGATGCAGTTCGCTTCCTCGGACCGTGTCGCCACTGCTGCAGCGTGGGTCATGTTGGGACCGCCGGCGGCGATCCTGATGGCGGTGCTGATCATGGTTTCGACCTTCGGCTGCAACAATGGACTGATCCTCGCGGGCGCGCGCGTGCAATACGCGATGGCGAACGATGGTCTCTTTTTCCGGAAATGCGGAACGCTCAACCGTCACGGTGTGCCGGGAGTGGCGCTGGTGATTCAGGCAGTGTGGGCGTCGCTGCTGTGCCTCTCGGGCTCGTACAGCGATCTTCTTGATTATGTGGTCTTCGCCGTCCTGATTTTCTACGCCCTCACCGTCGCGGGGATTTTTGTGCTGCGTCGCAGGCGCCCCGATGCCGAGCGGCCCTATCGCGCCCTCGGTTATCCCCTGATCCCGGCTGTCTATATCCTCGCCGCACTCGCTATCGCCGCTGATCTCCTCGTGGTCAAACCGGACTTCACCTGGCCCGGAATGATCATCGTCCTCCTCGGCATACCCGTCTATTATGTGTGGGTATTTCTCCGTCGTGGGACCGCAGGCCTGTAAGGCAAAAAAACTTGGGGCTTCCTTCGGTTTCCTGATGCCTTTATCGTTTCTTTTTCGTAAATTACGCTATTGTGACGGCATGTTCGCTTGGAAGCCCTGGCCATTACGGGGCCGTCATCCTTCACACATTTGTTCTCACCCATATTCACAATCATAATTCAGGTAAGAAAGGAGCAAACCGGCTCCCATGGAACTTACGCTGATCTTCGGTATCAGTATTTTGGGACTGCTGTTCGCCCTGTATCTCATCCGTGACGTGATGAAACGGGATACAGGGACGTCACGAATGCGCGAGATTTCCGATGCTATCAAATCAGGTGCTGAGGCGTTTCTCCGCCGTCAAAACAGGACCATCCTGACGCTGGCGTTTGCGCTGGCGTGTCTGATTTTCATCCTCTATGCGTTCGTCCGCGCCCATAACGAAAACGACCCGGTGGGAAGCACGATGTCGCTCGCGTTCTGGACCACCATCTCCTTCCTATTCGGCGCTCTTTGTTCGGTTGCCGCCGGTTACATGGGGATGTGGGTCGCCATCCGATCGAACATCCGTTCGGCGGCCGGTGCAATGAAATCGATGAACAACGCGCTCCAGCCTGCCCTGCGCGGCGGGGCCGTGTCCGGGTTCTTTGTCGTGGCGCTGAGCCTTCTCGGCGTCGCGGGTCTGTTTGCCCTCGTGAACGTTTCGGGGGTCACCCAGGACGTCGCGAAAATCCCGTTGCTGATCGTCGGCTATGGCTTCGGTGCGAGCTTCGTCGCCCTCTTCGCCCAGCTGGGCGGAGGAATCTATACGAAGGCCGCGGATGTCGGCGCTGACCTCGTCGGCAAAGTGGAAGCGGGGATCCCGGAAGACGATCCGAGAAATCCGGCCGTCATCGCCGATCTCGTCGGCGATAACGTCGGCGATTGCGCAGGTCGTGGCGCCGACTTGTTCGAATCCACGGCGGCCGAGAACATCGGGGCCATGATCCTTGCTGCCGGACTCTACACCTCCAACAAGGCCGTCTTCGGCGAAACCGGACTCCTGGCGATCCTCCTGTTCCCGCTCATCGCCCGCGCCTTCGGTATCATCGCGTCCATCATCGGCATTCTCTCCGTGCGCGTCAAGGAGACCGAAGATCCCATGAAGGCCCTCAACCGCGGCTACTATGTGACCGCAGTGCTCGCCATGATCGGGTTCTACATCGCTGCACGATGGATCTTTGGCGCCGACTACTATTTGAACTTCTTCTTCTGTGGATTGATCGGCGTTGCGACCTCCGTAGGCTTCGTGATCATCACCCAATACTACACCGAGTACCGCTATCGCCCGGTCAAATCCATTGCCATCGCTTCCCAGACCGGTCCGGCCACCAACATCATCGCCGGAATTGCGGTCGGCATGGAATCGACCGGCTATCCGGTCCTGGTGATTGCGGCTGCGATTATCGGCGCGTACGTCCTCGGCGACCATTCCGGGCTGGCGAACGCAGGCCTCTTCGGCACTGCAGTTGCCACGATGGGCATGCTCTCCACCGCGGCGTTCATCCTCGCGATGGACACGTTCGGGCCGATCACGGACAACGCAGGCGGTATCGTCGAGATGAGTCAACAGCCGGCGGAGATCCGCGAAAAGACCGACAGGCTCGATTCGGTCGGCAACACCACGAAAGCCCTGACGAAGGGTTATGCCGTGGGATCGGCGGCGCTCGCAGCGTTTCTGCTGTTCAGCGCATATCTTGATGAAGTCCGGAACTACTGGCCGGGATTCTCCGGCGTCATCAACCTGAACAAGCCCGAGATCTTTGTCGGCGCAATGTTCGGTGCGATGCTGGTGTTCCTCTTCTCTTCGCTGGCGATCCGCGCAGTCGGCCGCGCCGCGTATGCCATCATCAACAACGTCCGTGATCAATTCAAAAACAATCCCGGCATCATGGCGGGCACGGCAAAGCCGGACTACGGTCAGTGCGTGGACATTGCGACGAAGTCGGCGCTGAAAGAAATGGTCGCCCCCGGTCTGCTCGTCGTCGGCATGCCTATCGCCGTCGGACTTGTCTTCCGCTGGCTCTTCGATCTACTGGGACATCCCGTAAACGGTGCCAGCGGTGCGGAAGTCGTCGGCGGTCTGCTCATGGTCGGCACGATTGTCGGGATTCTCATGGCGCTCTTCCTGAACAACGGCGGCGGCGCGTGGGACAATGCCAAGAAATACATTGAGACGGGCCAACTCGGCGGCAAACGCTCCGATACGCACAAGGCTGCCGTGGTCGGGGATACCGTCGGCGATCCATTCAAGGATACCGCCGGTCCGTCGCTCCACGTGCTCGTGAAGCTTCTCAGTACCATCACGCTGGTCCTCGCACCACTGTTCATCTGATGTGCGATCCCGGTACGGGACCAATGCCACATTCATGCGAAGACGCCTTCCTTGACGTTTGTCGAAGAAGGCGTCTTCATTTCCGCTCCGCCGGCACGGAGAACTCCGCACCGGCGGTGGCTGTTTTTCCAGGAAAGAGATGGACGCTGCAAACTGACAAGGAGGATATCGGTGAATCGAAGACACATCGGGAGGATCGGATTTTCCACATCCGCCCTGGGCCTGGGGTGCATGGGCATGTCGGAATTCTACGGCGGGCGGGATGACAACGAAGCGATCGCGACCATTCACCGGGCGATCGATCTCGGCGTGACCTTCCTGGACACCGCCGACATGTACGGGCCGTTCATCAATGAGGAACTGGTGGGCAAGGCGATCGCGGGGAAACGTCAGCAGGTCAACATCGCGACGAAGTTCGGCATCATGCGTGATCCCTCCAACCCGAATGTCCGCGGCGTCAGCGGTCGACCAACCTATGTCCGGTCATCCTGCGAAGCAAGTCTGAAGAGACTGGGCGTGGACGTCATCGACCTCTACTACCAGCACCGGGTCGATCCGGCGACGCCGATCGAGGAAACCGTCGGTGCCATGGCGGATCTCGTCCGTGAAGGGAAAGTCAGGTACATCGGATTGTCAGAGGCCGGCCCGAAAACGCTTCGGCGCGCGGCCGCGGTTCATCCCATCACTGCGCTGCAGACGGAATATTCGCTCTGGTCGCGCGATCCGGAAGACGAAATTCTCCCGACCTGCCGGGAGCTCGGCATCGGCTTCGTCGCCTACAGTCCCCTCGGCCGCGGGTTCCTCACCGGGAGGTTCCGGTCGATCGACGATCTGCCCGCGGACGATTATCGAAGGCGTTCCCCGCGGTTCATGGGGGAGAATTTTGCGAAGAACCTGGAGCTCGTGAGGAAGGTCGCCGAGATCGCGCGGGAAAAATCGTGCACGCCCTCGCAACTTGCGCTGGCCTGGGTGCTGGCCCGCGGGACGGACATCGTGCCGATTCCGGGGACGAAAAGGCGGGGGTATCTTGAGGAAAATACGGGCGCGCTTGGTGTGCAACTCACTGATGACGATCTCGCCCGCATAGACGCGGTTGCGCCGCGGGGAGTTGCCGCCGGGCCCCGCTACCCTGAGACCATGATGCAATTGCTCAACGGCTGAGCCGTTCTTTGCTACATCTCACCCTTCGGATCCCTCGTCATAAGGTCGTGGCAAGCGGCCAGCGGATCCTTGCCTTCAAAAAGGATCTTGTGCACCTCGGCAACGATCGGCACTTCGACCCCGGTCTTTCGCGCCAGGTCGTAGGCCGATTGCGTGGTGGCTATCCCCTCCGCAACCATCACCATCTGCCCGAGGATCTCCGGGAGCTTTCGCCCTTTCCCGATCTCCACGCCGACGTAGCGGTTCCTGCTGTGCCGGCTCATGCAGGTCACCATGAGATCGCCGATGCCCGAGAGACCCGAGAACGTTCGGATGTGCGCGCCGAGAGCAACGCCGAGGCGCGCAATCTCCGCGATGCCCCGGGTCATGACCGCGGCCTTCGTGTTGTCCCCGAGCTCCGCACCATCGATGATCCCCGCCGAAATCGCGATCACATTTTTCAATGACCCGCCCAGCTCGACACCCCGGATATCGTTCGACACGTACACGCGGAAATACGGGAGCATGAAAGCTTCCTGCACGAGGCGGGCCGTGCCGAGGTTTGTCGAGGCGGCGACGACCGTCGTCGGGACGCGCTTGCTGACCTCCTCCGCATGGCTCGGCCCTGAAAGCGTCACGATCTGATCGGGGGGCAGGCGCGGGACAACCTGGCCGAGGACCTCC
>DATJPR010000027.1:0-7990 GCA_035506295.1 Bacteroidota bacterium
AATTCACGATGAATACGATGAAGTCCTGAAGGATATTGAAGCCGCGACGGACGGTTCCTTCTTTGTCAACGGCCGCACGTCGATCCGGGATTTCAACGACCGGTTCGGGACGCAGATCCCGGAGACTCCCGATTATGAAACTATCGGCGGGTTTCTGGCGAAGGTGGTGGGGAGGATTCCGGAACTCAATGAAGAAATCGTTTCTCAAGGGTTTGCCTTCATCATCACCAAGAAGAGTCAACGCAGAGTCCGGCAGGTCCGTGTGCGGAAGACTGCTCCGCCGGAAAGTCCGGCGCCCGCGTCGGCCATGCCAGAACCACTGGGTTGACGGGACAATAGACCGTGCCCCCCAGGAAAAAAATCCTTGTCGTGTTTGGCACGAGGCCGGAAGCCATCAAGCTCGCGCCGGTCGTTCGTGAACTCGAGCGTCGAAAAGATGCGTTTGTTCCCCGCGTGTGCGTGACCGCCCAGCACCGCGAAATGCTGGACCAGGTGCTGTCGATCTTCAAGCTGAAGGTCCACCACGATCTGGATATTATGAAGAAGGGACAGTCGCTTGAGGATGTTACCTCGCGCGTGCTGTCCGGTATGAAAATCGTCCTGGCCGAGGAACGGCCGGACATGGTCGTAGTCCAGGGAGACACCACGACGACGTTCGCGACAGCGCTCGCATCGTATTACGCCGGGGTTCCCATTGCTCATGTTGAAGCAGGCTTGCGCACCTGGCAGAAGCGGAGCCCGTTCCCGGAAGAAATCAACCGCGTGTTGACCACCCATCTTGCCGACCTGCACTTTCCGCCGACACCTCAGGCAAGCCGCAATCTCCGTCAGGAGGGTGTTCCAGCCGACCGCATTCTCGTTACGGGGAACACGGTGATCGATGCACTGTTCTTTGTTCGGAAATCCATTCGGAGAGAATACGCGAAGTACCGGTCGATGTTCCCGTCCATCGACTTCTCGCGGCGCATCGTTCTGGTGACCGGTCATCGGCGGGAGAATTTCGGGGCGGGATTTGAAGACATTTGCATGGCGTTGCGAGACCTTGCGGAAAAGGAACCCAGCGTGGAGTTTGTATATCCAGTTCACTTGAATCCAAACGTGCAACAGCCTGTCCGTGAAATACTTACCGGACTTCGTAACGTCCATCTCTTGAAGCCTCAGGAGTACCGCCCGTTTGTGTTCCTCATGGACAGTGCCCATCTCATTCTGACAGATTCGGGTGGTGTTCAGGAGGAGGCCCCTTCCCTCGGCAAGCCGGTCCTGGTCATGCGCCGGCATACCGAAAGACCCGAGGCGGTGAAGGCGGGGACCGTACGCCTGGTGGGCACCGATCGAGCGAAAATTGTCCGCGAAGTGGAAACCCTGCTGCATAACCGCGCGCGCTACGCGAAGATGAGCCGGGCGCACAATCCGTATGGTGACGGCAAGTCCGGCCCACGGATCGTTCGAGCCCTGCAGAATTATCTGCGGACGGCTGTGACGAGAAAGGACTGATATGATCGGGGAAGACATCCGCGCGAAGGTGTTTCGCGACACGAAGAACTTCTACAAGACGTTTCCCGAAGGAGTGGTCGGTCCACAGCTCATCAGGTTCGCGCGTCGTTACGCCGGCCACCGCATTTTAGATATGGGCTGCGCGACGGGAAACTACTGTACGGTGCTCTCCCGGTTGGGTTTCGATGTGACGGGCGCGGATGTGAACGCGGAATATGTCGAGATCGCGCGATCGCGCGGCGTGAACGCCGTCCGGATCGAAGGCCAAGTACCGTTTCCCGACGGGTCATTCGACACCGTCCTGTCGTTCGAAGTCATCGAGCACGTCGCTGACCCCGATCAACTCGTCCACGAAGCGCGACGTCTCGCCAGCAAAAATGTTCTGTTGACGACCCCGAACAGCGGCGACATTGAAGGGCTGCAGCGACAGAACCTGCTCCTGGAGCACTTTGCAGACCTCGATCATAGGAACTTCTTCACGCGCACGTCGTTGTACGATGTTCTCCGTCCGCACTTCCGGAACGTGCGCGTGATCGAAGATGAAGGGATCAACCCTCTCGGACTCTTTGCATTCCGTCCCATCCGACTTGCCGGCGCAGCGCTTGTCAGGTCGCACCTTTGGCGGCCGCGGTTCTACTTCCGGCTCTACGCCCTGGCTGAGGTCTAGGACATGAAGGAATCTCCCCGGAAGATCATCCGGAATACGCTTGGGAACTCCGCGAGCTTTGCCTATGCGTTCATTGCCAATCTTTTCCTGCTTCCGTACATCGTCCACTCGCTTGGTCCGACCGTCTACGGTGGGATCTGGGCGATTCTCGGCGCCCTCACCGCCTACCTCGGCCTGCTCGATCTCGGCACCAGCACCGCATTCGTCAAGTACATCGCGGAATATCACACGAAGGATGATCATGATGCCCTCGTGGAAGTCGTGAACACCGGTCTTGGGATTTACGCCATGATCGCCGTGGTGTTGCTCTCGGTCACCTTTGCATTCGATCGTTGGATTCTGGAGATCATCGGTGAACGTCCGGAGATCATGGATGACGCCCGATTCGTGTTGCGCGTCGGGATGATCACCTTCGTCCTTGCCAATGCGGCGGCGCCGATAACGTCGATCCTCCCGGGCATTCAGCGGATGGACCTCGGCGCCTACATTGCGATGTCTGCTCAGACGCTGTCGATCGTCGGCACGATCGTGGCTCTCCATGGAGGGTTCGGCGTGCGAGGGCTGATTGTGAACAACCTGGTGGTGGTCATCTTTACGGTGATTGTGTTCGGGATTCTTTCGTTCCGGGAATTGCCCTATCTTCAGATCCGGCCCCGGTTTTTTCGGCGTGAGAGGATACGGCAGCTCATCCGTTATGGACTCAACCTCCAGGTGGGGCGTCTGGGGGATCTGGTGGTCTTTCAAACGGACCGGCTGTTCAATCTGCGGTTCTTCGGGAATGTGGCGGCCGCCTTCTATGATCTCGGTGCCCGTGTAAACGGGGCCGCACGGTCCCTTCTTCTCCTCCTCATATCGGGGCTGATTCCCGCGGTTGCGGAGATCGAGGCGCAGGCGGATCGAGAACGACTGATCGTGTTGTACTTGCGCGGGTCCCGGTACGTCGCCGTTGCATCGACGTTCGTTTTTGTCTTTGTCGCCGCGTTTGCGCCACTGATCATGATCGCATGGATGGGGGAGACCTACGAGTCGTCGGCGATGATTGTCCGCATCCTGGCGGTGGGGTACTTCGCGAACATTGTCACCGGCGTGGCAAGCGCCATGGTAGCCGGACTAGGGAGAACAGAGTTCAGCCGGCGATTCGGTCTTGTGGTGATCGGGGTAAATATCGTTGCAGCGCTCACGGGCGCCGCTCTCTTCGGATCGGTCGGCATTGCCCTCGGGACGTCCTGTTCTCTCGTCCTCGGTGCGATCTATTTCCTCGCGCAGTTTCATCGGCATATGGAGGTTCCGACAGGCAGGATCTTCGAAGTCTTGAGCAAACCGCTCGCGATCGGCGTCGTCGCAGCGGCGTTCACGATCGCGGTCCGGCAGCTCCTGCCGCTGACCACTGCCACGCGCCTGGATGTGGTGATCTTCCTGGGGGCACTGTTTGTCGTCTATGCCCTCGTATTCGGCATCACCGTGTTCTGGTGGAACGTCTTCGATGCCTACGACATCGATCTTATGCGTACACTGATGCGGAAGTTCGTATCGACTGTTCAGACAAAAAAAGTCTAGCGGGGACGTGGCCCATGGGTTTGCCGAATGCCATTGCGAAAAAGATCGTCGTGTATGCGAGAAAGGTCTCAACGCGATTTCGCGCGCTGGACAGAGAAGCTGTGGCAGGGTACTACCTGAAAGGTCAGGGGCTCGAGATCGGTGCGCTCCACAACCCTCTTCTCGTTCCGGCGAGCGTGAAGGTTCGCTATGTCGATCGCATGACCGTCGCGGACCTTCGGAGGCAATATCCCGAGCTCAACAAGGAACGGCTGACCGAGCCCGACATTCTGGACGACGGCGAACAACTCTCGACCGTGCAAGACTCGTCGCAGGATTTCCTCATTGCGAACCATTTCCTGGAGCATTGCGAGAACCCGATCCGGACGGTCAAGAACTTCCTCCGCGTGCTGAAGGTCGAAGGGATCCTCTATATGTGCATTCCCGACAAGCGATTCACCTTCGATCGCGACCGTCCCGTAACCCGGTTTTCGCACCTCGAACGGGATTACCGTGAAGGCCCGGAATGGTCCCGGCGCGCGCACTTCGAGGAGTGGGTCCTGCTCATGGAGAAAGTCTCCCCTCCGGAGAAGGCCCGTGAACGCACGGACGAGCTTATGGCGATGCGTTACAGCATCCATTATCACGTGTGGACCCAATCGGAGCTCCTGGAATTCGTCCAACGGCTGCAAACGGATTTTCACCTGGCCATCGAGTTGGAACTGTTCTTGAAGCTGGGCGGAGAAGTCCTCCTCGTTCTCCGAAAGTTGCCGACCATCTGATATGCACGCCGAACGCAGAATCGTCCAGGACATGTCGAAGCCGGAAGTCTCGGTCATCATCGTGAATCTCAACACCCGCGATCTCCTGAGACAGTGTCTCTCCTCGGTGGTGGCTGACAGATCTGTTATGGACAAAGAGATCATCGTCGTCGACAATGGATCGTCCGATGACAGCGTGCCCATGGTACGACGCGAGTTCCCGTCGGTCCTTCTCCAGGTCAATACCTGGAACCAGCGATTTGCCCAACCCAACAACGACGGAATGAAGATTGCGAAGGGGGACTTTCTCTTCTTCCTGAACTCTGATGCTGTCATCAACGAGGGTACGCTTGGGGCTCTGCGGGACTTCCTGAAAGCGCACCCTCAGGCCGGCGCGTGCGGCCCCCTTCTTGAATATCCTGACGGTCGCCTCCAGCGTTCCGTTTCGAAGTTCCACTCCCCGTGGACGCACATATGCGACATGCTCTTCCTCGACGCACTGTTTCCTCACACGAGGCTTTTCGGGGGCGGGGAAATGATGAATTGTCCTTACGACCCTTCGCGATCCCAGGTCGTGGAAAGCATCATGGGCGCCGCTTTCATGGTGCGCCGGCAGGTCATCGATCGGACAGGGATGTTTGACGAGAAACTGACAGTGTTCTACAATGAGATGGATTGGTTCCGCAGGATGCGGGATGACGGATGGCAGGTCTGGTACGCGCCGGTAACGAAGGTTCAGCACTACCGCGGAGTGACGTCGGAGAGCATGAATCGGGGGTATCAATACCTCGGTGAAATGTATTTCAATGTCTTTCACTACTTCCGGAAGTACTACGGAACGCTTGGCGTATGTACGTATCGATTCTGGCTCGCTGTCGGCTTTTCCATCCGTTGGGCGCTCTGGCGCACAAGGGCACTTCTCGACCATTCCCCGAAAACGAAATCGAGCGTTGAGTACGTTTCGCGTGTTCTCGCCATCGCCCTGCGCTTCTGGGTTCCGATTGAAGCCTACGCACCGAAGATGCCGGATAATTTGGCGGAGGCAGCCGAAGAGGAACGTTCACGCGGGCAAAACAAGGAACGCTGATGCCTCGTGAATCATCGGCCGCCCGGCCTCTCGTCAGCGTGATAATCGTCAATTTCAATGGCAAGGAGTTTCTCGGTCCCTGCCTCGCGTCGATATTCGCTCAATCCTATCGCCCTTTCGACGTCATCGTCGTCGACAATGGATCAACAGACGGAAGTCTCCAGTTGGCGTTGAGAGAATTTCCGGAGGTAAGAGTGATCGCGAATCCAGGGAACAAGGGATTCGCGGAGGCAAACAATCAGGGAACGCGAATTGCCGGAAGTGACCTCGTCGTCCTGCTCAACAACGACACGGTCGTGAAGGACGGCTGGATCGAGGGTTTGCTCGATGGGCTTGCCGCTCCGGGAGTTGCGGTGGTCACTTCGAAGGTCATTACTGAAGGTGTTCCATCGCGGTTCTATGCGATGAACGGGACCATCAACTTCCTTGGATACAACATCATGCGCCATTTCACCGATACAAGCATGGTGTTTTTCGGTGGCGGGGCATCGCTGGCATTCCGGAAGAACGTTGTCGGAGAACCGTTCCTCTCGGAATATTTTCTGTATCATGAAGATGTTTATCTGTCCTGGCGGATGCGCCTTCGGGGAAACGACGTTCGCATGGCACCTACGTCGATCGTGTACCATCTGGGAAGCGCGAGCACAAAACGGCAGCCGTCAGCGATCGTGACGTTTTACCAGGAGCGAAACCGATTGCTGAACGCCCTCCTCCTCTATGGACCCCGGACCCTAGCAAAGCTCTTCCCATATTTTGTCTCCGACGGAATCGCGAAGACGGCTGCCGCCATTCTCGGTCGCGGGAAGTCTCTGCGTGGCATCCTCCGCGCCTACTGGTGGATCTTCGCGCATGTCGGTTGGGTCCACCGGCAGCGTCGAGTGGAGCAGGCGTGGCGCGCCGTTGACGACACCGCGATCCTCTCTCTTATGAGCCCCAACGTCCTTGACGGCGAAGGGACGGTGGCTCGATTCGCGAACCGCATTTCTCTCTCGTACGCCCGTGGAACCGGCTTGCTGCGACATGGATGATGTTACAGTGATCATCGTCTCCTGGAATTGCCGGGAGGAGCTCCGGATGTGTCTGCAATCGCTACGGGATACTTCGGGGTCGCCGCCGGTGAAGACCGTCGTTGTGGACAATGCGTCATCCGACGGAACTCCGGAGATGGTACGGTCGGAATTCCCGACTGTGGCGCTTCATGTCTCAGAGCACAACCTCGGTTTCGCGGCCGCGAACAACCTCGCAATGCGGGAGGCGCAGACCGGGTACGTTCTTCTGTTGAATCCGGATACGGTGGTTCTCACTCCCGGTTTGGGCCCGCTCGTGCGCTTCCTTGAGGCTCACACCAAGGCATGGGCGGTCGGACCGCGTCTCTTGAACTCCGACCGCACGCCACAGCGGACGGGCGTGCGGTTCCCGAGCGTCTGGAATATCGCCGTCGAGTCGTTCTTTCTTGATCGCCTCTTTCCGAATTCGCGTGTCTTCGGTCGACATCGTGAGCTCTACCTGCAGGAGGACGAACCGCGTCGTGTTGACTATGTCCAGGGTTCCTGCCTGATGATCCGTCGAGAGCTTGTCGTCAATCGCGTCGGACTTCTCGATGAGGGGTATTTTATGTATTTTGAGGAGACCGATTGGTGTTATCGGCTCTATCATGCGGGAGGAGAGGTCTGGATCTGTCCGGAGGCGCGTGTCGTTCACCGTGGTGGGGGAGAAACCGGACATTTTGACGAAAGGCGAATCGTCTACTATCACCAAAGCCTGTTCCGTTATCTGAGACGAAACGCGACTATCATTTCCAGGGTTTTCGTCCGAGTGGTGATTGTTGTGCGAAGTATCCTCCGCATGGCGGCCTGGGGCATGGTGGCAGCGGCAAAACCGGCGATACGAGCCAAAGCGGTTTCAGCAATCCGGGGCTACAGCAGAGTTTTCCTGCTTTGCTTCAGGCCTGCGTCGCATTGACCACATTCCTGCCATGATGTTTACCGTGATCATCCCGACGTTTAATAGGAAGGAGTCCCTCCTCGAGCTCCTCGATGCTCTCGCCCACCAATCGTGTTCTCCGGACGAGTTTGATGTGATTGTTGTCGACGATGGTTCGACCGACGGTACCTCCGCTGCGGTGCGTCGCGTGTCGCATCCTTATCGACTGAATATTCTTGCTCAGGAGAACAGCGGACCGGGCGGCGCGCGAAATCGCGGAGCCGCAATGGCCGAAGGCGACTTCCTCGCGTTCACGGAAGACGACGTTCGACCGGATCCCTTATGGCTCGAGCGAGCTGCTGCGTGGCTCCGCGCTGACCCAACGATCGATGTGTTGGAGGGGAGAACAATCTCTGCCGATGACCGGTCGAACATCCGCAGATTTGATCGAGCAGGAATACCTTCGTTCATCCCATGCAATCTGTTCATCCGGAGATCAGAATTCATCCAATCATCCGGGTA
>DATJPR010000028.1:0-3894 GCA_035506295.1 Bacteroidota bacterium
GATTCGTGAGATCTATTTTACACATCCCGCACGCGAAGCGGTGATCATTCTCGAGTGCGCAAATCTGGACGAGGCCCGGGCCGTGCTCGACGGACTCCCCCTCGTCCGCAACGGGCTGATTGCATTCAAGATCGAAGCGCTCGTACCATATGACGGCTTTTCGAGGCTCGCGCGCTAGTCGCAAGCGAGCCCCCTGGTAGAGCATATCGCCGTCGTATGCAGGAATTGTTTAGAGAAGCGTTCCTCCGAGGACCAGGCCCGCAAATGAGAAGTATATGACAAGCCCGGTGACATCCACCAGCGTGGCGACAAACGGCGCAGACGACGATGCCGGATCGAACCCCAGTCTTCGAAGGAGAAACGGAAGCATGGAGCCCGACAGGGTCCCCCAGACCACGACACCCACGAGTGAGAGCCCGACTGTGATCGCGACAAGAAGCCAATGGGGACCGTAGAGATTCGTAAATAGCGTCCACGAAGCGATCCGCAGAAAACCTATCGATCCGAGGACTGCTCCCAGCACAAGACCCGACAGCACCTCTCTCCGCATAACCCTCCACCAGTCCTTCAGCGTGATTTCATGCAATGCCATGGCGCGGATGATCAACGTCGCCGCCTGTGAGCCGGAATTTCCACCGCTCGAGATGATGAGCGGCACGAACAGCGCAAGGACGACCGCGCGCGCGATTTCTCCCTCGAAATAACCCATGGCGGTCGCCGTGAGCATCTCCCCCAGAAACAGAATGACCAGCCATCCCGCCCTCTTCTTTGCCATGGCAAGAACCGGCGTCTTGATGTACGGATAGTCCAGTGCCTCCACACCGCCGAATTTCTGGATGTCTTTGGTGTTCATCTCCTCGACGACATCCAACACATCATCAATGGTCACAATGCCAAGCAAGAAGCCGTCCCGGTCGACCACCGGCAGCGCCGAACGATCGTACTGTTTGAACAACTCCACGGCAGCCGCCTTGTCGTCGGAAGGCGTCAGCCGCACAAACGACTCATCCATGAGTTGTGAGATCGTGGCATCTTCCGCGTTGATAAGGAAGTCCCTGATGGGAATGTCGTCGATCAGTTTTCCTTCCTGATCTATAACATAGATGAAATCCAGATCGTCGACATTCCTGCCGTGCTTCCTTATGTGGCGCAGCACCTCGGACACCGACCACTCCTTCGGAACGGCGATATACTCCGGGAGCATGAGCCGACAGACGGAGTCTTCCGGATAGCCAAGCAAAGTCCTCGCGACGGAGCGTTCTTCGGGAGAAAGCAGCTCGATCAGTTGTCGGATGATCGGACCCGGCAATTCCTGAAGGAATTGCGTCCGATCATCCGGTGCCATCTCATTCAGAATGGAAGCCACCGCTTCATGACCGAGTCCGTGGAGCAACGTCATCTGTTCAGCCCGATCGAGGTACCCGAAGACCCCGGCAGCCTTGTCTTTTGAGAGCAGTCGGAAGACGACAGGGCGATCTTTCTGCTGCATGTCTTCGACCACGTCGGCTGCTTCGCTCGGATGCCAGCTTTCAAAGACCTCCTTGAGGGTGGCAAAATCCCGATGATGAATGAGTTCTTCGATTTCCGGAAGAATCGCACGACCTAGCATTGAGCATGATCTCCTGCGTTGAATGAAATTCACTGCGCCCTGGAAATTGCGGACGGCAATCCTCACAGGTCCTTTCCCAGACAGATACTCAACGGAGAGGAGACATACTCACCGTAGCGAGGGATCCGCTTGAAGCCGGAGTTCTCGTATAATCTCAGAGCCGCCTCCTGGCGAAGGCCTGTTTCGAGGACGAGTTGGTGGGCGCCGAGTTCGCGGCCGACCTTTTCGAGGGTTTGAAGAATGCGTTTGCCAACGCCATGGCCCCGCGTTTGCGGATTGGTGTACATGCGTTTGATTTCCGCCACCCCGTCGCCAATAAGCCGTATGGCCCCGCATCCTACGGCAGTCTCATCGAGGAAGGCCATCAGAAACGCCCCTTTCCCCTCAGCCACCTCTGGCGGATCCAGCCGGAAATGGTTCGCTCCTGCTTCAGGATACAGCGCGCTGAGTTCGGCGTTCAGTTCGGCAATGAGCGACTGCGCAATCGTCGAGAGGATGTCCTCCCGGAAGATACGGATATCATGAGTTATCATGGAAGGTGGCCCGCTGTTCAGGATGGGGCGTGAATCGAAAGACGGGGCTCAGAGAACGCGTTTGAACTCGCGGAGACTGAAATCCGTGTGAACGCCCGTGCAACCCCAGTGTCTGTGGCAGCCGCTTGCATCGAGAAGGACGCATTGGGCGGGGACATCGTAGCGCTTCAATTCCCACCCACCTTCGACCAACGTTGTCACACACGCCGAGGCGACCACACCGCAACGCACCCCGCTGTATGTAGGTGACCACAGAGAAAGATCGGACGCGTGCGGTATGACGTAGACCGGAAACGCGCGGCGCAGGCCCATTGCCCGCAGTCTGTTGACGTGACAGTCTGTCTCACATCCCGTGCAACGCATTCCTCTCAGCTCCCTCACGGCTTCGCACTCCTCATCGGGACGTTTTCGCATGCAGCCGGGGACGAGGACAACCTTTGCCTCTGCCGCATCGTAATCGGCGCGAAACGCCCGGTTCAGAATTTCCGCCCCGACCATGTTCAGATGATATTCCACCCGCGATCGCATGCAGGACACCCTGTCCTCTCTCCAGCGGTACCGTGCGGCGTTGTCATGCCGAAAGTGATCGACGTTGGCGGTGTATGCACCCAGGACATCCTCCGACCTCGTCGTGAACCAGTCGGCCAGCGCGAAAATGCCATCCCGCACCGAGAGCAAGTCCTCAATAGGCAGCGTGTCCCAGTACGCTCGCCACCGAATAAAGCGAAGCGCTTGCTCCCTGAACTCTCCTGTGGCGTCAAGCCACTTTGCCAGGCGATCGGCTTCGGGCAACAACGGGAGCACCGGGGGATGTGAGGTGCCGCTCTTTGGAAAGAGAAAGAGCGTCATGAGGATCCCCCGTGCGATGTCGATCACGGGTTTGATCCTCTGGTGACGCTTCCGCCATTCCGCCATGCGTGCCAGGAGAACGAACGGCGCCCATCGTGTGGCGAGCGCAAAAGCACCATAAACATTCCAGAGCACGCCGAACGAAAGAAGCTCAAGCACATATTCTTCGGAAGCGCGGATCTCTTCCAGGCGATAGGTAGCCAGGAAGTGTTTATATGCACTCACAAAAGGAGATACCGTCGCATCAGCCTTGCGCAGGACTTCGTCGGCGAACGAATAGACAACACGATAGTACTCCTCGGAATTTTGTCCGCCGGCTTTGAGCGAATACGTCGGTGTGACCGTCTTCAACGTCAATGCAAAACTCCTTGATCGACAACGCCGCGCCCACGTGGCGTAGCCACCCAGCGCGCGTCTTCCGGCCGATCCAACTGCCGCGCCAGTCCTGCCGACGCAAGTTGGTCGAGCGCAACGGTGATCTCATCGCTGGAGAGAGCGGCGTCGTGAGATATTCCCTCCGCAGAACGGAAGGAGTACCTCCCTGCTGTGAGCGATTTGAGTACTTTCGACACATTCTTCTCGAGGTGAGCTACTGCGGGACCCATGTGCACCGGCTCCGAATTCACTTCAAGAAGGAGGTCGAGATCCGCTTGCGTTTTGGCTATGCTCTTTTGAAGGTCCTGGACGTCCTGAAGCACCTTTCGGCTGAGCCGGCGAATGAAGGCCGAAGAAGAGATGGCGGCGATGAGGCAAAAGCCCGCGAAGACAAAGAGCTTCTCCTCATCGACTTCGGTCTGCACCAGCAGTGTGCTGGAGATCATGTTGAGAAAGAGCGGCACAAGCAGGGCGGCGGCAATACCTATGCAAACGCTCCTGAGGAGCGAATGACCTTCTCTCCCTGCC
>DATJPR010000029.1:0-3148 GCA_035506295.1 Bacteroidota bacterium
GGAACCTTGAACTTATCCGGCGGGACGCTCACGTTCTCTTCGATCTTCACCGCTTTGATCGTGCTCTGCGATGACGAGCCCACGGAATCCAGATACAGAAGGATGTGCGACCAGCCGGCATAGGTGGTCTTCCCGTTGGCAGGACCCGTCTCAAAAGCCTCACAGCTTTTCCCCGCCACGGTCATATTCGGAATCTTCCGTGCGGCGCCGTCTTTCTTGTCCTTGTCGGAAATATCGTTCCAGTCGTATCGTTTTTCCGTGCCGCTGTAGGCCGTGCCTCGGTCGTAGGCAATGTTTTTTGCATAGATGACGGAATAGAGTTTCTTGCCATCGCTGAGGTACGACTCTTTCAGTTTGTCACCGCTGTAGAGATCCTTGCATTCCTTCATCCCATAATCATCGAAATATACCACGGCCTTCTGCGCGATGTTCATCTGGCCGATGTGCATCGTGATCTCAAACGTGACGATCCCCGACTTGATATCGTACTTCTTTACCTGAGCCGAAAGGGACAGCGCTATTGTAAGGACAAGAACGAGCAGGAGGGCAATTCTTGACTTCATATATCCTCCGAAAGTTGAGAACAGGAGAAGGGAACATTACAACAAAGCCCCTTTCAGGAAGGTCTGAAAGGGGCTTGCCGGAAGCCCGGTCATCACAAGCGCATGTAAAAGATACTCGACCCGGGGGGAAGAATCAACCATGTCGGCCCGCGCCTACCCGCGGAGATTTCCCTTCCCCCGGACCACCCACTTGTAGCTCGTCAGCTCCCGCAGTCCCATCGGCCCCCGGGCATGCAGCTTCTGTGTGCTGATGCCGATCTCCGCTCCCAGGCCGAACTCAAAGCCGTCGGTGAATCGCGTTGAAGCATTGACGTACACGGCCGCGGAATCCACTTCGCGGAGAAACTTGTCGGCGTTCCGTGCCGTTCGGGTCACGATTGCGTCGCTGTGATGCGACCCATAAGTATTGATGTGCGCGATCGCCGCGCCGAGGTCGTCGACGATCTTGACGGCAATCACCATGGCAAGGTATTCGGTTGTCCAGTCGGTGTCCGCTGCAGGCACGACGTCCGGAACAAGGGCGCGTGTCTGGTCGTCGCCAAGGACCTCCACGCCCGCATCGCGAAGCCGGCGCACGATGCGCGGGACGAACTTTGTCGCCAGGCGCTTGTGCACGAGAAGCTTCTCCGCAGCGTTGCAGACGGACGGCCGTTGCGTTTTGGCATTGATGACAATGGCTTCGGCCATGGCAAGGTCGGCGCTCGCGTCCACAAAGACATGGCAATTGCCATCGCCATGTGCGATCACCGGCACAAGCGCGTTCGCCCGGATGAAGCTGATCAATTCCTTTCCTCCCCGCGGGATCACGACGTCGAGGCTCTCCGCCTGTTGGATCATCGCCAGCACGTCGGCTCTATCGGTGGAATCGATGAAAGACACACAATCAGGAGGAAGACCGGCGCCGACGACGGCATCGCGCAGGAGAGCGACAAGTGCGCGATTCGTGGCGACCGCCTCGGAGCCCCCACGCAACAGAACGGCATTCCCGGCTTTCAGGCAGAGTGCGGCGGCATCCACCGTGACGTTCGGTCGGGCTTCATAGATTATTCCGACGGCCCCGAGGGGAACTCTGATTTTCTCGATGAACAGCCCGCCCGGCCGTTTGACCTTCTCTAATACCTCGCCGACCGGATCCGGAAGCGCTATCACTTCCTTGACGCCCGTTATCATTTGCCGGTAGCGCTTCGGTGAAAAGGTCAGTCGATCGAGCAGAACCGGCGAAAGGCCTGTGGCCCCGGCACGAGAGACTTCTTCCCGATTGATCGCAAGGATATGGTCTTCATTCGCCCGCAGGGAGGCAGCGACGTTTCGCAGCAGCCGGTTTCGCATCGCGGTGGACGCGTGCGACAACACGGTGCTCGCACTGCGGACTGCCCGCCCCAGCGCTGCAACCTCCTCAACACTCATGATCCCGTCTCCAGAATGGCTAGATTGTCCTTGTGAATGATTTCCACCGGAACGCCTCCGCCGAGATTGGCTCGCATCGTTGCGCTGTTCATTCCTTTCACCCGATTGAGCTCCTGCGAGGAGAGAGAGACGATCCCGCGGGCAATCTCGTGTCCCTTGCTGTTCCGGAGGGAGACCGTGTCCCCGCGTTGGAAGTTTCCCGCGACGCCGACGATCCCGCCGGGGAGAAGACTGGAATGCCGGTGCAATATTGCGGTCTCTGCGCCGTCGTCGATTACAATGTTCCCGCGGGTATGTGCGACGAACCCGATCCAGTGTTTGCGCACGCTCAGGCGGGAATCCGCGGGAAGGAACAACGTGCCGCGAAAAGTGCCGGAGACGATCTCCTCGAGGACGTGCGCCCGTGCGCCGTTGGCGACGACCATCGCGATCCCTGCGCTGGAGCACGTCCGCGCCGCCTGCAACTTGGTGACCATCCCTCCGGTCCCTTTGTCCGATCCTGATTGCCGGCCGAGTTTCTCGATCGCAGGCGTGACTTTTTCCACAATCGGAATCAATGTTGCGTCGTCGTGCGTCGACGGGTCATCCGAATACAGGCCGTCCACATCGCTCAGCAGTACCAGGAGCTCGGCTCCCAGGAGTTGGGCGACGAACGCCGAGAGATTGTCGTTGTCTCCGAGCCTGATCTCGTCGATCGCGACGGTGTCGTTTTCGTTGATCACCGGGACGACACCGTGAGAAAAAAGAGCTGAGAACGTCCGTCTGGCATTGAGGTAGCGGGATCGGACGGCGAAATCGTCCCGTGTCAGCAGCACCTGCCCCACGGCGTGCCCACGTGCCCGAAACGCGTGCTCGTACGCCGCCATCAAGAGCGGTTGGCCGACGGCGGCGGTCGCCTGTTTTTCCGGGATCGACCGCGGGCGCTCGCGCAATCCGAGAGCCGCCAGACCGGCGCCGATCGCACCGGAACTCACGAGGGCAACATGAATGCCGGAATCGAACAGCCGGCTGATCGATTCCGCATATTCCCCGATGCGGCCCGAGTTCACTCCCCCTGATGCGTCGGTGAGCAGCGTTGTCCCAACCTTGACAACAATCCGTCTTGGGTGTTGATGATCGGCACTTGCAGTGGACATGACTTTAGTATAGTACAAATAGCGTTGATGTCAACAGGAGGG
>DATJPR010000030.1:0-17634 GCA_035506295.1 Bacteroidota bacterium
GCGCTGTGATGCGTCGTCGCAACGGTGTACGCGCCGCATCTCGTGAGTTGCTGGAGCACCGCAGCAGCAATCGCGCCGCCCTCGGCCGGATCGGTGCCCGACCCGATTTCATCAATCAAGACGAGCGCCCCGGCGTCTGCGCCATCCACGATCGCCTTCAGATTCTGGAGGTGAGAGCTGAAGGTGCTCAGGTCGTTCTCGATCGATTGGTCGTCGCCGATATCGACGTGCAATTCCCGGAAGACCTTGATGCGTGTCCCATCCGCTGCGGGGACATGCAAGCCCGCCTGGGCCATGAGGACCATGAAGCCCACGCATTTCATCGCAACGCTTTTGCCGCCGGCATTCGGGCCGCTGATTACGAGCGTGGTGTACTCCTTACCAAGCTCGAGGTCGAGCGGGACCGTCCCGTCGATTCCGTGCTTGAGCATGAGGACCGGGTGCCGCGCTCGCACCAGTTGCAACGGGCCGTCCGCACCGATGATCGGCTCCACGCCCAGAATTTCAACGGAGTATCGCGCCTTCGCCTGAAGGAAATCCAGCATCGAGAGCCGGCGAAGATTTTCCTCGAGGACCTGACGGTGCTCGCGTACCTGCCCCGTCAGGACCTGCAAAATCCTTTCGACTTCCCGTTGCTCCTGGAACTGGAGGCTGCGAATCTCGTTGTTCAGCTCGAGGGTCTCCGTCGGCTCAACGAAAACAGTCGCTCCACTCGCCGAAGCGCTGTGGATGAACCCCGGAACATTGCGCTTGTGCTCCGTCTTTACCGGGATGACCATGCGCCCTTCGCGCGTGGTGATGATTTCGTCCTGGCTGAACCCGAGATCCGATACGCCGTGCAGGATCGTTTCCAGCCGTTTCCGAAGTTGCTCCGATTTCTCGGCGATCGATCGTCGAATCGCCTGAAGGTCCTTCGACGCGTTGGACTTCACGGCTGCCGAATCGTCGATCGCCTGACCGATATTGAACTCGAGCACCTTGTCGGCTGTCAGCCCTTCCGCGAGATCCCAGAGCATCGGGGATGATTCGCGCCGCTTCGTGAGCGCTGCACGGGTCACGCGGGAAGCGCGCAACGTGGTCAGGATCTGGAGCAGCTCCTTCGGAAGCAGAGTCGCGCCGTCGATGGCGGAGCGGGAAAGCGCCGATGCGATCGGCTGCAGTCCTTCCAGCGGGAGCGCCTCCTCCTCTTCGAGATAGCGCTTCATTTCCGAAACCTGCTGGAGCGCAAATCTCACACTCGCGGGATCCGTGTCCACCCCGAGCGCCCGCACGAGCTCGGCGCCCGGCTCGGAGGTTGCATGTCGAACAACGCGCTCGCGAATGCGCTCAAACTCCAGCTTCGACATTGCAGACTGCCACGAGCTCATGCGCCGAGGATCCGTTTGACTGTTTCCTGGACGATTTTGCCGTCGGCCTTGCCTTTCAGCACCTTCATGGCGGCGGGCATGACCTTGCCGAAATCCCGCGGCCCGGAGGCTCCGACGTCTGTCACCACCTGTCGCACAGCGTTCTCAACTTCCTCCGGGGTGAGCTGCTTCGGGAGATATTCCTGGATGATAGCAAGCTCCCGTTCTTCCTGGTCTGCAAGCTCCGGTCTGTTCCCCGCTCGGAACTGTTCGATGGATTCGCGGCGCTTCTTTGCAGCGGCCGTCAGCACTCCGATTTCATCTTCAGGAGTCATGCCGGGGCCGCCTCCCCTTTTCTCAATCTCTTTTTCCAGAAGCGCGGCTCGAATAGTCCTCAACGTTTCCCGCCGTAACGCATCCCCTTTCTTCATTGCCGCCTGAAGATCACTGCTGATGGTTTCCTTAAGGCTCATGCCTGGTCGGTTCTCCTTGCGATCTCACACAAAACAAAAAGGCAGGAAGCTCGTGATGGAGTCCCCGCCCAAAACAATGCCTCCCATGGTTGCTCCCTGCCGATGATCTCCCACTCCCCTACGCGTCAAAAAATAGCCCAAAATCGACAAAAAGTCAACGTAGCGCTTTCATACGCCGCCGAAGATCTTGATGACATTTCCATTGATGGAAGCTGCCTCCCTGGAGCACAGGAACGTGATCAAGGCCGCGATTTCCTCTGGAGGCACCCACCCCGCCGTCTTCTCCGCTTGCGTGCCCTCCATGTTCGCTTTCGTTTTGATGATCGACGGAGCGATGGCATTGCACGTAACGCCTGTGCCGTGAACCTCCTTGGATACCGTTTGCGTCAAGGTCACGACAGCTGCTTTCGATACCGCATAGGCCTCGCGCCGGGGAGCAGGCTGCACCGCCGGCATCGCTGCGATTGTCACAATACGGCCGCACTTCCGCTGTTTCATCCCTCCGACCGTCATACCCACGGCGTGGTGGGTGGTAAGAAAGTTCATGCGGAACTGATTCTCGAGTTCCTGCTCCGTCGTTTCTTCCACGAGGGAGCCGCCGACGAAACCGCCCGCAAGGCAAACGAGGACATCGGTTGGACCGATACGCTTCTCTGCCTCGTTGAAGAACCCGCGTGCTTGTTCTTCATTTCCAAGATCGCATGGAGAAACAAAGGCCGCTCCTTTGACGGACGATTGACCTTGCCTGACCGGAACGGAAATCCTGCCTCCCAGCCGCTGGAACTCCTCGACAACGATGCTCCCCAGCGCCCCTGAACCTCCTGTCACGACAACATTGTTCCCGGCGAGTTGCATGTTCACCTCCTGTCTTGAAAGTCAGATCAGATAAAGGTAGATTAAACGCGATATTTTGAGGAGAAGGTGCCATGAAAGCGTATGTCTCACAATTCCCCCGTTTCTTGTTCATCCTTCCTTTGCTCGCCCTTTTTGCAGGTTCCGGGTCCGCCCAGGATGCACCAAAGGTCGGCGATCCGGCTCCCCAGTTCACGCTGCCGGCGGCGACGAAAGACACTATCGAGTTTTCCGGCGTGAGTCTCAAGTCCGCCCTGGGAAAATCGAAGGTCATTCTTGCTTTCTTCCCGGCTGCTTGGAGCGGAGGGTGCACGAAGGAGATGTGCACGATGCGAGACGACTTCGAAGGTCTTTCAAGCCTCAAGGCAACGGTTCTGGGGATCAGCGGCGATTATGTCTTCACTGATCGGGAATGGGCCAAACATCTTGGGCTCCAATTCACGCTTTTGAGCGACCACGATCATGCCATCGCCAGGGCCTATCATACCTACACCCCGGATTCCGGGTTCGACATTCGATCGATCTGGGTCATCGGGCAGGATGGGCGGATACTGTACAAGGATCCGGCATACAATGTCCAGACTCCTGACGCTTTCAATCGGTTGAAGCAGGCACTGGCATCGCTCAAATAACCTCTTCATCGCTTGCAGAAAATAGCCATAACTTTTTCTATACAGGTAACTTATGCCCAAGTATAAGTTTCAAATTCTTGCACTCTTTATTTCGGCGGTCGCATTCTCCCAGACTTCCCCGGAGATCCGGGCGTCTGACATCAAACTCCATCTGAAGTTTATTGCCTCCCCCGAGCTCGAAGGGAGAGCCAGCGGCACCGAAGGCAACCGCAAGGCTGCAGCATACATCGCGGATTGGATGAGCAAGGACGGCCTGGAACCGAAGGGTGACAACGGCACGTACTTTCAACCGTTCGATTTTGTGGCGGCAGTTCGTCTTGGAGACAGCAATTTCGTCCAGCTCACCGGATCCGCATTCCAGGCCGGGGCTGTCCCTCTCAAGGTGAATGAGGATTTCCGTCCCCTTTCACTCTCTTCAAACGGCTCCGTCACCGGGCCCCTCCTGTTCGCAGGCTACGGCATCACCGCGGCGGATCAGAACTACGATGACTATGCCGGACTCGATGCCAGAGGAAAAGTCGTGGTCGTTCTGCGGTACGGGCCGGAGGGGTCGGATCCCCATAGTCCATTCGCGAAGTACACGTCATTCCGGAACAAGGCGAGGATTGCCCGCGACAACGGCGCCGCAGGAATTGTGTTCATCAACGGTCCGCGCGACGAGCAATCGGATGATCTCGTGAAGCTCGCGTTCGATCAGAGCTTCGAGACGTCAGGGATACCTGCAGTGTCAATGAAACGCGAATGGATTGAGAAGCTCCTGGCTTCGCGCGGGATGACGCTGGCGGCCCTTCAGGACACCATGCGCGCATCGAAGAAGCCGCTCTCCTTCCCTCTTGACGGAGGAATGCTTCTGCAGACGGATGTGATCAGAGTAAAATCCAAGACGGCGAACATCATCGGTTATCTTCCGGGGAATGACCCGGCGCTTCGGGATCAAGTGCTCATTCTTGGCGCGCATATGGATCACCTCGGGTACGGCGGTCGGGGCTCGGGATCGCTTGCTCCCGACACTATCGCGATTCACCCCGGCGCCGATGACAACGGCTCAGGAACGAGCGGGCTCATGGAGATCATGCAATGGATGGGCTCACGGAAGGAGACATTGAAGCGAAGCGTTCTGTTCATCTTCTTCTCGGGCGAAGAACTTGGATTGCTCGGATCGGCCTTCTATGTGACGCATCCTGAAATCCCGCTCGATCGGAGCGTGGCGATGATCAATATGGACATGGTCGGAAGACTCGTGGACAAGAACCTCACCGTTTACGGAACGGGAACTTCGCCGACGTGGACACCACTGCTTGATCGGCTAGACAGGGACTCGATATTTGCGCTGAAGACAGTCCCCGATGGATACGGCCCGAGCGACCAATCCGAGTTCTATGGCAAGAACATGCCGGTGCTATTTTTCTTTACTGGCATCCACAGCGATTACCACAGGCCCAGCGATACCTGGGACAAGATCAACTTCGAGGGCGAGGAGAAAGTCGTCCGGTTTGTGGCGAACGTCGCCGAAGCCGTCGATATCATGCCCTCAGCCCCGACATTCACCAAAGTGCAAACATCGGCGCCGACCGCTTCGGGGGACACGCGATCCTTTTCGGTCACGCTGGGGATCATCCCTGACTACAGCACCGAGGCAAGCGGTTTGCGGATCGGCGGGATCCGGCCGAACGGCCCTGCCGAGAAGGCGGGACTCCTGACCGGGGACGTCATTGTCAAGATGGCCGGGAAGACCGTCCTGAACATCTATGACTACATGGGGATACTCGGTGAGCTGAAAGCAGGAGATCAGGTCGACGTTGAGGCGGTGCGGAATGGGCAGCACATGACGGTGCACGCAACGATGCAGAAGCGTCAATAGCGAACGCTCAACTCTTCTCGGATTTGAGAAGAGAATGCGCGCTGGCAATGAACCGCTGAGCTATCCGCAGGCGGGCTTCTTCGCTCCTGGCAGCGAAAAGGTCCGCCTGTTCATTTTTGATGAATGCGTCGAGCGATTTTTTCTCCGACTCGGTCAGAGAGCCGACATACTTCGTAAACATATCCACTGCTGACATGGGAGTCCTCTTTTCCCGGGTTCGAGCAATCGGTGCTATTGTGGTTCCTTCCAGTAGTTGAGCCCGGTATCCCGCATTGCGAGTCCGGGACCTTCGGCATGCACGGCAACATCCACAACCTCTCCAATGAAGAGCGTGTGGTCGCCTGTCTCGATTCGCTGGCGCACTTCACATTCCAGACAACTCAGGCTCTCGGCCAGGATCGGATTGCCGCGGGAGCTGACGGTATATTTTCTTCCGTTAAACTCGCCCGAATTGGAGACCGGGCTTCGGAGGAACGCCCGTGCCAGCTCCATCTCATCGGCAGGCAGGATGTTCACCACGAACCTGCCGTGCCGACCAATTGCCGTGTGCATCGTTGATCCGTACTCAATCGCAACCGCAACCAGAGGAGGCGAAAAGGATACCTGTGCCACCCAGTTCGCAAGAATGGCGACGAACCCGCTCTCCGCTTCGCGGGCTCCAACGACATAGAGCCCGTACGCCATTTGTTGAAGTGCCTTCTTCCTGATGGCGGAATTCATGGCTTCTGACTACTCCCCTCCCGTCCGGCATCTCCCTCCTCATAATCGCACAGGCCCTTCAAAATATCCCAGCTGTAGATGCCGTCCTCGTGTCCATCGCCCCACGCGAAGCGCATGGCATAGTTCCCCACCGGCTGGGCGGCCTTGAGGTCGTACCGCCCGGGCGCCTCAAAGTCGATCGGTGATGGACCGTAATGCTGACCGAGGATTGATTCCCCCTTGCAGCCGGCACATGGGCAGGCGTCGCGCAACCTCTTCAAGCTTACTGTCCCCTGATGACCGTCGTCCCAAAGGAGAGATAAATCGGTAGATGAAACCCGGCGTAATTTCTTCAATTGCATTGAATTACAAACATTAAGGTGAATTGATTTCTCGTTTCCCATGAGACGGCTGCACGCCGTCGATGACCGGCGACGGGACATGGGAGAAAAACCGATCATCGTGGGTGGAGCGAACGAACCGGAGAGACGGACGGCGAATCATAACGTGGAAATCTCCGCAGCTGTCAGCCGGCGGGCGATTTCGCGGAGAGCATCTTTCGTCAGGAACTTCTGGACGAGGGGGAAGAGTATGTGGTTTTCCTTATGAATATGGTTGACCATAATCTTGACGATTCCCTGCGCGATGGTGGCCAAGGACCTCGCCGCCGCCTTGTCTTTATGGTTCTTCTCGAGTGCTGAGTACGCCTTTTGAAGACGGACAAACTCCTTTTTCAGGATCCTGTGCTCGTTCCTCATCAGCGCTGTGGGCCCTTCGACATATCGTTCGAGCACGGGAAAGAGCGCCTCTTCCTCCCGGCTGTTGTGGTCCGTGACCTCGTCCCGGATAAACCCGACCGCCTTGGTGAGTCTGCGCCATTCGTCGATCGAGTAGCCCTCGGAGGCGATCGCCGCGCTCGATTTCCGCAGGAGCGAAAGCTGAACCAACGCCTCGTCGTGCTCCTGCATAAATTGCGCGATAGGATCGATCCGCGCGCGCGTCAGGTGCTCCGGGATGGACGTCGCTTTTCTCACTCCGACTCCACCATGGTATTGAACTTGATCCCCTTTGTGTCGACCAGTTTCGAGAGTCGGCTCATGAAACTTTCCGAGACCTCGTCGCCATCGTCGAACATCTCGAGTTCCTCCAGGCTCTCCGTGATGAACACTTCCATGAACTGGTTTTTCCGGTTCTCCGCTTCGAACACACCGTAGTTTTTCTTGCGTTTCGTGACGAAATGCGCCTTCATCTCACGCGAAAGAGCAATGTATTGCTCGCGACAATCAGGCTTAATTCCGTATGAGATGGTGAGCATTGCCTTTGGCATGATTTCCCTTTCAGAGTGTCATTCTCATTAGTACCCGGCATCCCGGATTTGTTTTTCGGTCATGCCGTAGTAATGTCCGAGCTCATGAATGAGCGTGTCCCGGATATTGGCGCGGAGCTCCTCGTCGCTCCCGGAGATCGTCTCGATGTTCGCTTTGAAAAGCGTGATCCTGTCGGGAAGCACGGGTGCCATCCCGTAATCGACCCCCCTGCGGGACAACGGCACGCCTTCATAGAGCCCGAGGAGCAAACCTCCCCTGCGAACCCCCGCCCTTCGAAGCGTTGTCTCCGAAGGGACATCTTCGATGATGATATGCAGGTTCTCGATCCTGCTCGAAAACCGCTTCGGCATTGTCGCCAGCACTTCCTGCACGACTTTCTCGAACGTCTCCACATCCGCCACGCTGGAGTCTCCCCGGGATCAGACGCTTAGTTTCACCATTCGGATCCCCACGGCCAGCAGTGCCGTGAGCACGGGAATGGACAGCGCCGAGAACAGCGCCCGTGGAACGGAAAGCCGGTGCGCCACGCGGACGGCGTACACCAGAAGGATCCAGGACCAGAACACCGCGATGCTGTCGAGCGTCAGCAACAACAGATACGCGATCGGGTTGATGACCAGCGGAGGCGGGTTCGAGTCGAAGAAATAGCCTCCGAAGACTGCGAGCTCGACGGGAAACACGAGGACGAGCGACCAGACGATAGGCACTGTTGCATACGCCACGACCGCGAACGTTTCCCGCATCGACGAATGACCGCCGAGGATCTTCGACGCTATCCTCAGAACGATACTCATCAACAACACCGAAATCAGTCCCAGGATCGGCCCGCCGAGGACCGCGACGAGCAGGACCCCACCCAAACCGCCGAGAACCCTTCCGAAATTCCCGAACCAGAGAATCGTGACAGCAAATGCGATGCCGAACAGCGCCGTCAGGAATATCGTGTAGTTCTTGTGCCGCGAGATCGCGATGCGGTGCATCGTCGTCCTCGGCGTCTCCAGGAGTCCCCACGAGGTATGGAAAAGATCCAGGGTATCGACTTTGGTCTGCAAATATCCCTTGCAGGACACACATACGACAGCAAGGTCATCGTTCTCTTTTCCGCACACCGGGCAGAGCAACATGAATCCTCCTGAGACGAGGAGACTACCTCAACTGCCGAATTATCAATTACTTAAAGTACGTCTTTTCCCCCTCCCGATCAATTTCCATCTGCATTGCCTCCGCTATGAAGGAAGCGGAGCAAACTTCGCGGTAAAATGCCGCAGCATGGGCGGTTCCTCGACGATCCGGTAGCCGGGGAACGAACTGCGCTCACGGAAGCACTCCTCCACCACTTCAATGACATAATCGATATGGCTCTGGGTGTACACCCGACGAGGGATTGCAAGCCGGACCAGCTCCATCCGCGCAGGCGCGAACGTGCCGTCCGGATTGTTCCGGCCGAACATGACGCTCCCAATTTCCACGGACCGGATACCGCCACGCCGGTAGAGCTCAACGGCGAGCGACTGTCCCGGGTACTGGGACGGAGGAATGTGCGGCAGAAATCGCTTCGCGTTCAAATAGATCGCATGCCCTCCCGGCGGCTGGAGAATCGGCACGCCCATGGCGGTCAACCTCTCGCCAAGATATTCGATTGACCGAATCCGGTATTGGAGATAGTGCTCGTCGAGCACCTCTTCCAACCCCTGGGCGATCGCTTCCAGGTCACGGCCGGCCAGCCCGCCGTACGTGGGGAATCCCTCGGTGACAATCAACAGGTTGCGGGCATTCTGGGCGAGGACCTCATCATTCACCGCAAGGAACCCGCCCATGTTCACAATCGCATCCTTCTTCGCACTCATTGTCGCGCCATCAGCATACGAGAACATCTCGTGCACGATCTCACGCACCGGTACCGCGCGGTACCCCTCCTCCCGCCGCTTGATGAAATACGCATTCTCGGCGAACCGGCAAGCGTCGAGGAAAAACTGAATACCGGCCGCATGGCAGATCTCGCTCGTCTCACGGATGTTCGCCATGGAGACAGGTTGTCCGCCTCCGGAGTTGTTGGTCACCGTCATCATGCACACGGGGATGTTTCCGGCGCCGACCTGGTCGATCAGCTTCTTCAAAGCAACGGTATCCATATTCCCCTTGAAGTCCGCGATCACGTCCGGATCGGACCCTTCGGCAGTGGGGAGATCGACCGCCTCCGCCTGCGAGAATTCGACATTGGCGCGCGTTGTATCGAAATGGCTGTTGTTGGGAATGACGCGTCCCTTGCCACCGACGATCGAGAACAGGATCTTCTCCGCCGCGCGCCCCTGGTGCGTGGGGATAATGAAGCGCATCCCGGTCAGCTCCCGCACCGTCTTCTCGAAACGGTAGAAGCTCCTGGCGCCGGCATACGATTCGTCTCCCTGCATCATCCCCGCCCACTGCGCCGCGCTCATCGCGGCTGTCCCGCTGTCGGTCAGCAAATCGATCAGCACATCTTCCGCCGGGATCATGAACAGATTGTACGCGCCGCGCCGCAGCACGTCCTCGCGCTCGGCCTGCGTCGTGAAGCGGATCGGCTCCACCGATTTAATTTTGAACGGCTCGATGATCGTCTTCATCCTGATCTCGGGAAGGCTACTCGGTTTCGTATCGGATGAGCGAGAACACTTCTTTCCCCTTCAGAAGCGATTTTCCTTGAAGCGCCTCTAGCTCGATGAGGAACGAAATTCCAGCGACGGCGCCACCCAGCTTCTCCACCAGCGCGCACGCAGCGGCCATCGTTCCCCCTGTCGCCAACAAGTCATCGTGCAGGAGCACCTGCATGCCCGGCCGGAGCGCATCGTTGTGGATCTCGATGGCATCCGTTCCGTACTCGAGTGAATATTCCTGGCGCGAGACCGCCGCCGGGAGTTTGCCGGGCTTCCGGATCGGGAGAAACCCCACGCCAAGCTTGTAGGCCAGCGGTGCCCCGAGGATGAAACCGCGCGATTCAATCCCTGCAACAGCGTCGATCTTCTTTCCACGGTAGTGATCGGCCAGCATATCGATCGCAGCGCGGAACATCGCCGGCTCCTTCAGGAGCGTCGTGATGTCCCGGAACATGATCCCCTTCTTCGGGAAGTCCGGAACTGTCCGGATGGAGGATTGAAGGTCAAGCGCCATGGATTACCATTCCTGGTTCTTGTGGAGGAGGAAGTTTCCGATCCCGGATCTGCAATCCGGCGTCATCCGGGCGGCGGCGTTCAGGTTGGATGCGAAGTCGAGGCCATCCACGAGATTCAGCCCACCGAGCTTCGCGATCAGTTCCTTGGTGAGCGCCATGGACGTGCCGCTGTTTTCGGACATCAGGATCTCGGCCAGTTTGTCCGCCTCAGCGGAAAGTACCTCATCAGACACGACGTTGCTTACGAGGCCGATGGCGAACGCCTCGCGCGCGCTGAGGAGGTGACCGCGAAGCGTGAGCTCGCGTGCGCGCCCCTCGCCCACCCGGCGGATAAGAAACGTCATGACGACTGCAGGCACGAAGCCGATGTGCGCCTCGGTGTAGCCGAATTGCGAACGTGTCTCCCCCGCAAGGATGAAATCGCACACCGTGGCCAGGCCGCATCCTCCTGCCAGTGCCGGACCCTGCACCACCGCGATGACGGGCTTGCGCAATTCATAGATTGTGCGGAAGAGCGTCGCGAGTTTTCCCGAGTCTTCCCTGTTTGCTTCGAGCGATTGGTCCGCAATACGCTGCAGATACTCGAGATCCGCTCCGGCACAAAATGCCGGTCCGGCTGCACACAGGAGGGCGACCTTCACCGATGGCTCCCGCCCTGCGGCCAGAAACGCTCCGGTAAGCTCTGCGACCATCGTCTCATCAAGCGCATTGCGCTTCTCAGGGCGGTTCAGCGTTATTATCGCCTTCCGTCCCTCCTGACGATAGAGGATGCGTGTGAAATTCATGCAGGAAAAATAGCGATAAAACGGCGAGGAATCAACGAATTTCGTCGACAATTACGATGGGAAACAGACGAACGCTCCTGTCATCAAAGACACGATGACAGGAGCGTTGATCGCGGAAATGCCGCGCATGCACAGTACCCGTGAGGCCTAGGCGTCGAAGTAGAGTCCGAACTCGTACGGATGTGGACGCAACGCCATGGGCTTCACTTCCTTGTCCATCTTATACGCTATCCAAGCATCGATGACTTCTTCGCTGAAGACGCCACCGCGGAGCAGGAAGTCATGGTCCGCTTCAAGTGCGCGCAGCGCCTCTTCAAGGGAACCGGGCGTCGAGGGCACCTTGCTCAGTTCCTCGGGACCGAGCTCGTAGATATCCTTGTCGAGCGGCTCACCCGGATCGATCTTGTTCATGACGCCGTCGAGACCCGCCATCAACAATGCACCGAACGCGAGGTACGGGTTGCAGGACGGATCGGGGCACCGGAACTCCAGTCGCTTGGCCTTCGGATTGTTCGAGTACATCGGAATGCGCACCGACGCACTCCGGTTGCGCTGCGAGTACGCGAGATTCACGGGGGCCTCGAATCCGGGCACCAGGCGCTTGTACGAATTCGTCGTCGGGTTGGTAATCGCACAAAGTGCAGGCGCGTGCTTCAGAAGACCGCCGATGTAGTACAGCGCCATGTCGCTCAGGTTTGCATAGCCGTTGCCGTAGAAGAGCGGCTTCCCGTTCTTCCAGAGGCTCTGATGCACATGCATTCCTGACCCGTTGTCGCCAAAAAGCGGCTTGGGCATGAACGTCACCGTCTTTCCGCGCTGATACGCCGTGTTCTTAATGATGTACTTGAACAGCAGAAGGCTGTCCGCGCACTTCAAGAGCGGAAGAAAGCGCATGTCAATTTCCGACTGTCCCGCCGTCGCCACTTCGTGATGCTGTGCCTCGATGTCGATCCCCGCACTGAGAAGATTTTGCGTCATCTCATTGCGAAGGTCGTTCAACTTGTCCGACGGCGGCGCGGGGAAATATCCTTCCTTGTAGCGCGGTTTGTACCCGAGGTTGGGCATCTCGTCCCGCCCCGAATTCCATCGTCCTTCGATGGAATCGAGATAGAAGTAGCTGCTATGCTCGTTGGTGTCGAACCGCACATCGTCGAAGATGAAGAACTCCGCTTCCGGGCCGAAGAACGCCGTATCGGCGATGCCGGTGGACTTCAGGTACGCTTCCGCCTTGTGTGCGATGGAGCGCGGATCGCGGTCATACCCCTCGCCCGTGAGCGGGTCCCTGATGTCGCACACCATGCTCAACGTTTTCACCTCCACGAAGGTATCGATGAAGGCTGTGGAGGGATCCGGGATGATCAACATGTCGCTTTCATTGATAACCTTCCACCCCCGGATGCTCGATCCGTCAAAGCCGAATCCATGGTCGAAGGAGCCCTCTTCGAGCTGTGCCACCGGGACTGAAAAGTGCTGCCAGAGCCCCGGCAGGTCGACGAATTTGAAATCGATCATCTTGACGCCGTTGTCCTTGATCATTTTGAAGACCTGACTCACGGCACTACTGCCGGCCTTTTTCGCCATTGGATCATCCTTCGTGTTGTGAGAGTGAGTGTGGAGGTTTGACAAACACTATTTCGTCGGTTCGAGCTTCAGCCTCAATGTTTCCTTGCTGGTGGACAAGACCACGTTGGTCCTGGTGCTCAGGACGCCCGGCCACGCCTGGACCTTCGCGAGCAATTTCTCCAGGGACGCGGTGTTGTGCGTCCGCACCTTCAGCAGGTGGCTTCCCTCGCCGGTGATCGCATGGCATTCGAGGATCTCGTCCAGGGCGGTGGTGTGCTCGATAAACTGATGGTAGTGCCTGGACGAGTCCATCGTCACAAAGATGAACGCCGTGATGTCGCGTCCCACTTTTTTCGGATCCACGGTGGCGTGGTATCCTTTGATGACGCCCGCCTCCTCGAGCTTGCGAAGTCGCTCGCTCACGGACGGGAGCGAGAGCCCTACCGCTTCGGCCAGATCGTTGCGTCGCGTCCTTCCCTTCTGTTGCAGCATCTCCAGGATTTTGACATCGATTTCGTCGAGCATGGGAAAAATGGAGGCGGCGCCGGAGGCGCCTTAGTTTGTTAGGAAAGTGGTGTTTTGTACTTAACAAAATAAGGTACTTTCCCGTTCCAGTCAAGAGGCGGAGGAAATATTTCTCCGGGAACGTTGCCGTCCGGGGAAACGTTTGAAACGCCATACGATTTGCATGAATTCCCACCACAGGAGGATCGACACATGTTCATTTCACGGGAGGTGTTCCACTGCAAGCCCGGCCACGCAAAGGACATCGTGGCCATCTTCAAGCAGGCGGCGCCTGTGTTCAAGGAAATGGGACTCGGGGACCTCACGATCATGACGGACGTGAGCGGACAACCCTATTGGACCGTGGTGATCGAGCAGGAAGTCAAGAGCCTCGATGAGTTCGCCAATATGGCCCGGACAACGATGTCAGACCCGAGGATCTCGACGCTCCTGAAGGGCTACCACGAGCATGTGGTGGGCGGAAAGCGTGAGCTCTTCAAGAAAGAGTGAGGCGCACCGTGCTGGAGAGAAAGGGAGACGCCCCGCTCACGTGTGGGCGGGGCGTCGACCAACCGCAATGAGCTTCCTGCCCGAAGCGCTGCATGATCAGGATGTCAGTGACCGCGGCCGTTCCCGCACCTCCCCTGTCCGAAAGCATTGCGTATCGCCTGCACGATCCGTTGATGGTTCCCAAATGATGTGTCGGTCGGGTCGAGGTACGTCCCGGTTGCAGGATCCTTGAACAAAAGGCTGACGTTGAAATTGAAGGCAAGCGTGACGGAGGAAATCGCCTGTGGCACGGTGAACGTCCCTGGAAGATTGACCGTGAGCTCCAGATCGGCATGGAACGCGAAGGGGGTCCATGTTCCGTTCTTGAGCGCCGCCCCCCAGATCACAATGCTTGATCCAATTGCTGACGAATCGGTCGGATTGATGACGACCTGTCTGTGACGGTCGCTGTCGAAGCACCGATCCCCCGATGACAGCCGATGGATCACGAACGATATGTCATTGTAGGTTCCGGGCGGGATGCGCTGACTCGCGAAATCCACCGCCAGAGTATCCCGGATATGAACAACGAAGGGACCGTTGAGGGTAACATTCTCGCTGTCGTCTTCCCCGTTGAACCCCTTCATGTGGCCGATCTCTCCCCACCCTCGTCCGTGATGCCAACCCATGCCTCCCGTATCGTCGCTGTCCGACGCGGAGCGGAGATGGATCCGATCGACGACAACAAGGATACTGTCGATCCTCAGCGAATCCGCCGATTCAACGCCGCTCGTTTGGAGCAGGGATAAACCGGATGATGCTTTGTTGAACGCCATCGCAAATTGGACCTGCCCGGCAGATCCAAATGCGGCACCGACGGGATTGTCCGATGTCTTCGAGCACCCGACCAGGGCGACTGCAATTCCAATGGCAATCGCCAAGAGAGTCCTCGTCGCATGTTGCTGACCACTCCTCATGATGGATCCCCCCAGATTGATGGAACGGATGGTAGTGGATACCTCAGGAATCTCCCTTGTGGTATTAGCAACAATTTGCGTAGGTGAAACGTTTCCCGGAATATTGTCGAGATCGTCTCATATTCACTATATTTGATCCCGTCGCCACCCTCTGAAGTTCCTACCTTGCCTGTACCCACCGATTGTTTGCCGGGTCAACGTCCGGGAGCTTTTCAAGTGGATCGACGATAACTGAATCGATCCGGCTCGTGGAATTGTACTGAAAGGTGTACTCCCCCGACCGCTCCCAGATCTCAACTGGAAAACTCCGGGTATCCACCTTTCCGTTGGCCTCCCAAATGCGGACCGTGAGTGGCATAACCAATTGACCGTTGTTTCTCACGGTGATCAACGATCCCTTCGATGAATCTCCCTGAACATACTTCACCTGGTCGACGGCTTGATCAAGAGTCCACGTGTTGATAAACCACCCCTTCCAGAACCAGCCCAGGTCTTCTCCGGATGCATTGTTCATGAAACGGAAGAAGTCCATCGGCGACGGATGTTTGTACGCCCACGCGCGGATGTAGTTCCGAAACGCATAGTCGAAGCGTTCTTTCCCCAGAATCTCTTCGCGCAAGAGCACCAGGCCGAACGCGGCTTTGTAGTATTCCAGCGTGTGTTCACTTCTGCCGGGGATCGCATCCGCAAACGAGATGATGGGTCTTGATTCGTTGCTCAGGAGGTATGGGACAATCTCACGGGCAGGGTTTCCTCCTTTGGGGGCATACTCGCCGTCGCGCTTGGGCGCAAACTCGCCGCCATTGAACTCATCGGTGGCGTAGATATCGATAAACGTGTTGAACCCTTCGTCCATCCATGCGTTCGCCCGCTCGTTCGAACCGACGATCATCGGGAACCACTCGTGTCCGAACTCATGGTTGGCCACGATCCACATGCCTTTGCGCGAAGCTTTCCAGCTTCCGAAGATCACCGCGGGATATTCCATTCCCCCTACGGGTCCCCCGACCGCGATTGCTTCTTCATACGGATAAGGATACCAGTCTCGGGAAAACATCTCGACGCTGCGCTTCACATACTGTGTGCACCGTTTCCACGTTGTGTCGAGCGCACTTTCCGTCGGATACACCGCCATCGCGACAGCGGTTTTTCCCCCGGGGAGGTTGATGCGCGCAGCGTCCCAGAGGAAAGCGCGCGATGAAGCCCAGACCACGTCCCGCGCGTTCTCCATCCGGAAATGCCACGTGCGCATCGGTTCACGTTCCCTCGAGCGCGCCTCGCGGAGAAGATCGGCCTGGTCCCGAATCGTGACGGTCGAGTCGCTTCGCCGGGCCGTCTCGAGCCGTCGACGATCGCCGGCCGTCAAGACCCGATCGGCGTTCAACAGACGTCCTGAACCGACGACCAGTTCGTCCGCGGGGACGGTGACACGATAGTCAAAGTTTCCGTATTCGAGATAGAATTCTCCCGGACCCAGAAATGGGAGGGTGTTCCATCCCACCAGGTCGTCGTACACTTCCATGCGCGGGTACCATTGAGCGATGTCATAGATCATCCCGTTTTTCGTAGAGACCTCGCCTGACCTCGCAAGCCCCGCAGGCGGAATAGGAAATGCGTAGGCAACCACGATCATCAGCTTGTCACCGCGCGGTTTCATCGGCGACGGCAGGCGGACCTGCATTCTGGTGTCGACGATGCTGTACTCCCCCTTCGTGCGTTTCTCGTGCTGTATGATGTCCACACTCTTGATCGTGAACCCGCCGTCGAACTGCGGAGGAGCGACCGACAGTTTTGCGCCGCGTGAATCCTTTCGCAATTGGTTTTGATCGAGGGCGAGCCAGAGATAGGGTAGCTGATCAGGGCTGTTGTTGGTGTACGTAACACGAACGGTAGCCTCAAGCGTGTTCCGGCCCGTATCAAGCTGCGCGTCGATCTGGTAGTCAGCGCGGTTCTGCCAGTATGCCGGCCCCGGCGCCCCGTTGCTGCTGCGATAAGGAGTCTTCGCCTCGCTGTCGAAGAGCGGATCAAATGCTTTGTGAGGGTCGTAGCCGCTTTGACCGAAAGTTCGTCCTGCAAAACAGGCGGGCAGCGCCGCCGAAAGGAGAAACGCCGCGAACACTTGTCTCATGCTATGGCCACCAAGAAGTTGTTGACGAGAGAAGATGCGGGTGCTTCAGGAGTGATACAACTAAGGAATCGCGGGCGAGAACAGCAATGGGGAAAAGGATAACGGCCATTCAGGGCGGTGCTCTCCTCCAGGATGTAGGGCGACCGGTCTGGCCGCCCTACACAGGAGAGCTTCAATCGTGGTTGAACAACCCCCTCTGCTACAGGAACCGCAGCTCGAGATCGAGCGCCTTCGGGAAGAGAATGTTGTTCTCGAGGTGAACATGGGTATGCAGATCCGTCTCGAATTCCCTCAGCTCCTGCAGCGTGACACGATACGTTGTGCACGCGTCCTCGGGCGGTTCATACTCCTTCGTCGCGGCGCGAATAGCTCCCATGAGATCCCCCGCGGTCTCATGCTCCGCTTCCATCATGCGGATGGGGTTCGCCGCGGTGCCAAATGGCGCGGGCGTGAAACGGACGTCTCCCCGTGCAGCCGCACCGACCATCGCCAGATACGGGAAGAGCATCCTCTCTTCCTTTGCCATGTGTGTTGCCAGATCGGCCGCGACTGCCCTGAACTGTGCCGCCACCGCAAGCAATTCCGGATGGCGCGCACCGTGTACCGAGGCAATTTTCTCCGTATGCCCGAGAAGCGCGGGGGTAATCCTGCGGACGTAGGCATGGTGGCGTGCGATGATATGCTCGACCAGTTCATCAATCTCCATCGACTCGAACGTGCTGTCCGTCGACTCTCCTTGCGTCCCCAGAAGCGCAATCTCTTCTTCGACCCGCTCGAGGCGGACCCCCTTCTCTTCACATGCCGAGCGCAGTGGCACATTACCGTGGCAGCAGAAATCGATTCCGAACG
>DATJPR010000031.1:0-2051 GCA_035506295.1 Bacteroidota bacterium
ATGCATTGGAATTCCTTCCAGAGCGGCGCGCCGTCGACATCATTTTCGACCAGCTTGCTCGCCGCAAGAATCGCATCGACACGCGCACTTCTGAAACCGGTCACGTTGAACGGATACTTCTCCAGATCTGAGCCCCAGAGATCGTCGAGCTGCAATTGCAGCGGCACACTGAAGCCGGCGAGGCAGGCGTCGTATTTGCGTGCCATGAGGTTATCCCAGAAGGTCCCGCGTTCGACCTGATCGAGAGACATGTCGATCTTCACCGCGCGGAGCTCTTGCTGTACGGCGGTGGCAACGGCGATCCGCATTTGGTTTCCTGCCGGGATCTTGAGTGAGAAGGAGAACTTCTTTCCCCCTTTATCCAGAATTCCATCGCCATCGGAATCCCGCCAGCCTTCCTCCTCGAGGAGTTTTGCGGCAAGAGGAGGGTCGAACGGGAGAGGGTTCAGCGTGTCATTGTACGCCCAGCGGAAGACGGGGGAAATGCCGCCCACTGCCACCGTGCCATGACCGGCAAGATACGCCTTGACGATCTGTTCGCGATCGATTGCCATGGTCAGAGCGCGGCGGACTTTGACGGAGCCAAAAAGCGGATGGGGTCGAAGCACCTTGCCGCCCGATGCAGTGAACGCGGCGGGGTCGATGTTGTTCCATCCCAGAAAATCGTAATCACGGCCGGGTGTTGAGACAAAGCGGACGTGAGCTGATGAGCCGGCGAACGACGAGAGATCTTCGGGACGAAGGCCGGCGACAACATCCACTTCTTCGGATTGGAGTTGTGACACCCGTGTACGGTAGTCGGGGAGAACGTGGAAGACGAGTTCTTTCAATTTTGCCGGGAAGGGAAGGGCGGAAGACGGATTGGATGCAAGGATGATTCCCTCGAGGGGCGTCCATTGCTTGAGAGTAAACGGGCCCGAGACGACAGGGTTTCGATTGATCGAATGGGTGCGAAGGTCCTTGACCCGAATTGTATCGAAAACATGTGCCGGCAGGATTGGAAGGCCGGCATCGAACAGTTGCGATGGAGAAGGATGCGCAAAATGAAATATGATTGTCGAGTCGTCCAAAATCTCGACGCTCCGTGCGATGTTCTGTTTCCCATTCCACGTCTGGAGATTTTGAACAGCCGATTGACGGACGCTTCCCACCTCAGGATCGCCATACAAGCGGTAGGACGACTGCACGTCCTTTGACGTGACGGGAATGCCATCCGACCAATGGGCGCCGGTTTTCAGATGAAAGAGGAGGTCCTTGTGGCCGTTGCGGAACTCCCACGCGCGGGCGAGCATCGAGGTATAGACGAGCCTTCCGGCTGTTGTGTCGAACGTCGACCCGACGAGGCCGGGGTAGAGCAAGTCGTTGATCTCTCCGGCGTTGACGTCTTCAGCATAGAGGGGATTGAACGAATCCACATCCCCTTCGATGGCGATGACAACAGGGTGCTGCTGTGCGGTTGAGCCTTTATGGCTGTCCCTGCCACATCCTGCCAAGGCAAGAACCAGCACGAACAGGAGGAACGGCGTGTACCTGAGAGTCATGCGGAGACCCCCTCTGGTTGGTTCCGGACTGACGTGTTGACGAACCAATGTACCGACGACCCTCCAAGTTGTCAAGGCGTGGCTACAATTGATACTCACAGCAGATTTGAATACTTTGCCTTGCCCAACAGAAGAACACCACGACCCCATGCCTTCATTGCTTGAAGTCCGTCACCTCTCGGTGACGAGCGACAATCACCTGCAAGCACTCCGGATCATCTCCGACGTTTCGTTTTCGGTCGAACGCGGAGAATGCCTGATTGTCCTTGGCGAAAGCGGTGGAGGGAAGACCATTCTTACGCGGGCTTTGACACGGCTCTTTCTGCCGGTACAACCATTCAAAGTCACGGGGGAAGTGGTCTTTGACGGCGTTCGGCTGGAGGGACTTTCCGGAGAAGAGCTCAATCATTTACGAAAGCGATCCATTCGATACATCTTCCAGGAACCGAGCAGAGCATTAAACCCGCTGATGAGCGTGGGAGCTCAGATGGCGCTCGCAGGCGGGAGCAG
>DATJPR010000032.1:0-9091 GCA_035506295.1 Bacteroidota bacterium
GCTGCTGCCCGAATAGACCTGCCGGACCGCGCGGGAGAGGAAGTCTCTCCCGCGCCCACGGCTCAGGGTTCGATCTGGACGTATCCCTTCTGCACGAGCTGCACGATCCTCCCTACCGCGCCCGAGTTCACTTTCACGCCGGGCAAGAGGTCTCCGTTCACCCAGTCGTGGTTCTTCATCGACACCGCGCACTCCTCGATGTGGACGCCGGCCAGCATGAGTGCGGCAAGATAGCCCCTGTACGGATTTCCCGTGTTCACCTTCCGGTACGCGTTGTAGGCCGCGTCGTTCAGCGTCATGTAGGCGGCGTCGCCGTGGAAGACGGCGATGATCTCCCCCTTCGTCCCCCAGTCCCTGAACCGCCCCTGCATGAGGCGCATGTAGTTCATCCCCACCGGAAGATCGCCGGTGAACGCCAGGTGATCCATGTTGAAGACCACGTTCGCCGTTTCCAGCTTTACGGGGATGTCGATATTGATCGCGCGGCTCTCTTTTACCGCCGCGGAATCCGCCGCCAGGAGATTCCCTCCCGGCCTGATGCCGGGAACCGCGACCGCGATACACACCATCGACAGAAGCACTCGCCTGTTCATCGCACCGGCCTCCTTTTGAGCTATTGCGGTTGAAATCGATTGACCGTATACTTGCGACGCAACCCGCCCCATGATAAGGAATCAGGAAATGAGAAACTTCGGTCAAATTCTCCCCCGTCATTGCGAGCGCTCTTTGCGAAGCAATCCCGGATGGATTGCTTCGTCGCAAAGAACGCTCCTCGCAATGACGGCACTTTTCGTATTCACAGCTGGTCATGCCGACTGGATCGCGCCGAAGGCGGGGCCGCAGGCGATCGGGAAAACCCCCTGCCCGATATTCCGGCACGAGTTCACGCTCGACGGGGATCCGGCGAGCGCGACCGTGCGCGTGGTGGGACTCGGGCACTTTGCCCTCTCCGTGAACGGGCAGCAGGCCGGGAACTCGCTCATCGACGGGCCCTGGTCGGAGTACAACCACACGATCTACAGCCAGGAATTCGACGCGGCGCCGCTCCTCCACAAGGGGGCGAACGCCTGGGGCGTCCTGCTCGGCAACTCGTTCTGGCGCGTCGAAAAACCGGTCGACACGATGCGCTACGTGAAGACGGACGCGATGCCGGACTTCTCCCGCGGGCAGCCCTGGCTTCTCTGGCTCGAGGCGCGCATCACGATGAAAGACGGATCAGTGAAGGTCATCACCAGCGACGGTTCCTGGAAGTGGCACGACGGCCCTCTCACCTCCTCGAACATCTACGGCGGCGAGGACTACGACGCGCGCCTGGATCCCGCCGGCTGGACGAAGCCGGGGTTCGACGACGCTGCGTGGAACACCGCGGTGGTCGTCCCGGCGCCGGAGGGAAAGGTCCTCCCGTTCGCTGCGCCCCCGATCACGGCGCACGAGGTGTTCGCGGCGACGAAGATCGTCTCCCCGCACCAGGGGGAATACACGTACATATTCCCGCAGAACTGCTCCGCCCTCCTCAGATTCACCGTCGAGGGTGCCGCGGGGAAGACCGTCCGGTTCAAGCCGTCCGAATACGTGGACTCCACCGGGCACGTGAAGTTCACGTACACGTGGGGGACGGGGAAGGAGATTTTCCACGACTACACGCTCGCAGGCAAGGGACCCGAGACGCACCAGGTCCTCTTCTGCTACGTGGGATGCCAGTACGTCGGCGTGACGGGCGCCGTGCCGGAAGGGTACAAGAACCCGGGGCATCTCCCGGTGATCAGGCGCCTCGAGCTGGTGCACACGCGTGCGGACTGCCCGATCACGGGAACGTTCACCTGCTCGAGCGACCTGCAGAACAGGGCGCACAAGTTGATCGACTGGTCCATCCGGTCGAACATGAGTTATGTCGCGACGGACTGCCCGCACAGGGAGAAAAACGGCTGGCAGGAGCAGAACTGGCACATGGCCCGCGCGATCAGCTACGGGTACGACGTGCACAGCTTCTACGCGAAGATCGAGCGGGACATCCGCGACACGCAGCTCCCGGACGGGCACATCCCCACCAACTGTCCGAACTACCTGGTGGGTATCCCGCCGCACGGGTACTGGAACGAGGCGCCGGAGTGGGGCATCTCGGGCGTCTTCGTCCCCTGGCACCTGTACGAGTGGTACGGCGACAGGGCCGCGCTCGACTCGGCGTACGAGAGCATGAAACGCTACGTCGACTACCTCTCGCTCGGCGCGAAAGACGGCATCATCAACAGCAACCTGGGTGACTGGTACGACTACGGCCACGGGAAAGGAGACGGCCCGTCGCAGTGGACGCCGACCACACTCACCGCGACCGCGATATGGGAGATGGGCGCAACGACGGTGCTCCACGTGGCGGAGCTGATGGGGAACGCGCCGGACGCGTTCATCTACGACAGGCTGGCCACGCGGATCAGGGAGGATTTCCAGCGGAGGTTCTACGACCCGGTGCGGAAGTCGGTCCTGAACCACGGCTCATGCCAGGCGGCAAACGCGGTGGCGCTTTGCGCGAATCTCATCCCCGAACAGGACAGGAAAGCGGTCCTCCAGGCCATCGTCGAGGACCTCGAACGCCGCAACTACCAGCAGACGGTGGGCGAGGTGATGCAGGTGTTCCTGATTCGCGCGCTCGCGGAGGGAGGAAGAAGCGACGTCCTCTGGAAGATCTACAGCCGCGAGAACCAGGGAAGCTACGGATACATGGTGAACCAGGGGCTGACGACGCTCCCCGAAAGCTGGGACGCGAAGCCGGGGACGGGGAACAGCATGAATCACTTCATGCTCGGCCACCTGGTGGAATGGCACTACGCGTACGTCGCAGGGATCCGCCAGCAGCCGGGAAGCGTGGGATGGAAGCACGTGCTGATCGCGCCGGAACCGGGGCCGCTCGACAGCGCGGCGGCGACGTTCAGGAGTCCCGCCGGGCCGGTCGCGGTAAACTGGCACAGGCACGCAGGTGAGTTCACGATGACCGTGACGATCCCGGAGGGGATGGATGCCGTGGGGGTGCTCCCGAACGGGGAGCGGCACACGCTGAGCCCGGGGACGTCGACGCTGACTGCCGCGATGTCGTCCAGGGAGTAAGCAGAAGTGCGATGCGCCCGGGCGATCGGCTCAACGCAACGAACACGGATGCGTCGAGCAGTTCATGCGTTGGGACCTCCCCGAGATCCTGGCGCAGGGGGTGGGCATTTTAAACGCCATGATAGTCGTCATTTATCATGATATATGACGACTATCATGTCAATGCCCAGGTAGCAACAGTCTTGAGTCAGTGGCTTCACTTGGAGTGTGATGCCCCGCGCCATGGCCCCAATAAGTGCCCCGATTGCGTATCGGGACCGGCCTGCATCCGAATAACGACTTTCGACGACGCCTCCTGCCGGATTCAATCAGCTGCTATGGTGATGCCCACCCTCACCCACCATGAAGGTGCGGGCGGCAAAGGGTAGAGTGCGGCCGAAAAGGCCTCCTCGAGTTTCTTTGCAAGTACGGTATTCGGCCAGGAGAGGACTTCAAGCGCCCTTCCATTCCCTCCGACTCTAATCAGGACGGTAAAAGGAGCCAGAGCGGAATCAGGGAGGGATCTGGCAAGCCTCGCGATCTCGGGTTCCAGCCAACGGGCTGCCGACCGTGTTAGCGTACTATCGTATTCTTTCCCCGGGGACCGCTTTGCATTATCGACAGCAATGTTAAGTGCCTGCTCGAAGTCGGTCACCTTCTGGAGATGATTATCGCCGAGGTAGACATACGACTTGACCAGGTCTTTGAAGCTCGGAAGTGCGGCTTCGCAATCGGCGGCCGTTCTGGCAGTCAGCACGATCATTGCGACTATTCCGGGCTCGTCGATGTAGGCCACGACTTCATTTTGTGAATACACGAACCTCCGGAGCAGCGCCGTCTTCCCCGAACCCAATGTCATCGGGGCAATGTCTATCACTTTCAGAGGGCGCTGATGTGCAGCGAACTGGCTGCTGTCGTATGCCATGAACTGCGACACTGTCTGATGCGCCTTGAGATCTTTCGACTCACCCTTCGCATAAAATACCACCTTCGAACCCTCCCATGAGCCTCCAAGAGGATAGAAGACGGCGTGAATATCCTGAGAGATTCCGGCGGTATTGTCCAGCACCCAGCCATCCGGAGCGGTCAGCGCAAATGCGTGGTCCTCGCCATACAGGATCCCCGTGCGAGACCAATCGGCCTTCATTGAATCTGCCGTGGTGGCCGGGTGGCAGGTTCCGCTCATGGAGAAGAGCGACACTATCAATGAGATCCGCAGCAACATACCATCCCTCCTCAGATGAACGCATCGGTAACGGCAGATGCAGGCGCCAGTCTACAGCAATCGCTACCAGTCGTCGGTTCCGGGTTTCCATGCACCGCAATAGTAAAGGAATAACGACACCGGGTTCTTTTCAAGCTCGTAACTGAATTCGATTCTCGCGTTATGCTCCAACGTATCGCCCAGGTGGTCCCCGATTGCCGTCGACTCGATGTTGTACAAGGCCTTCACAACAACCCGGTCAACTTCGTACTGAAGCCCCAGGACCGCGTCGCCCCGGGCGCCGAGGTATTTCCCGGTGAGCATAAAGTCGTGGTCCAACCCGGCGGTCAGTCGAAGGTCTCCATAGAGCTTGAACTCGAGCTTCATCGAGATGAACCCTTCGAGCAGCATGAACATGACGTCAACGAGATTTCCGTGAGGCCGACTGTCCGTGAGAAGGTTATATCCCGTACTGAGCCCCCAGAGGAGAGGATTCAATGAGTACGAAGTCTGAGACGGTTTGTGGGGGTTAGGGAATGCCGCAAACGTCAGGGACGGCATTTCTACATACAGAAGTTCGGCCCCCTCAAAGTCCGAGACCCTGCTTATGCTTGCCTTGAGGTTGAGCGTGCCGTTTGTACGATAGCTCATGGTGTACGGATATTCCTTCTTTAGGGCCTGAGCCGGCGCCGGCTTCGGCGCCAGCACGAAGAGGCTGAACAGGACCCCGAACGCGGGTTTGAGACGGAGTCTCAGACCTGAACTCATCATAGCATCACGGGTTGTTGAAACAAGTGTTCAATGCAGGATGTGATCCAGATCCAGAACTGTCAGCGCCTGATCGCCGTCCAGATCTCCTCCATCCAGTGTCCCGGCACACTCGTGGCAATGGAATATCGTCTTCAGGTATTTCTTCTCCACAAGAGCGGGGATCAAGTCATAGTACTTGAGTTCCCCGGGATGTGATGCCCTGTAGAATTCATAAAGCCCGAGATTCGATTTCCTGGCATTGCACGATCCACACGCCCATACCTGGTTATGAATGTCCAGCACGTGATGACAGGTGGAACACCGCTCATTAATCCTTACCGACCGGGGTACGACGTGCTCTTTCTGAAGATGCCCGGCGCTGCCGCAATAGGTGCATATCTCATCAGCCTCAACGAGTTGCCAGTCTTCACGAGTTATGTCAGACCATGACTTCTTGCCGGATTTGAGATCGCGGAATGTATTCTTGATGAAACCGTAGTTACCGGCCTTCGCGGCCTTGCCGTCGCTTTGCTGAAAAGCGCTCCGCGCAATCAGCTTTGCGTACTGGTAATAAATCAGGTCTCGAATTGTCTTCACATCTCTATCTGGCATCGCAACTCCTGGCTGTTGAGTTCCGCAGAGTTACTTCTTGTGAAGATCGCCCGGTCATGTGAATGTCCGGGGCCTCCCCGGTAACGGGAGAAAAGCGAAAGCCTCTCCGTCACAACGACAGAGAGGCCTGTTCAATGAACCTCCTCAATCTACCCCTCTCCTCCGCGACAGTCAACTCATCGGTCGGTCGGTGTGTCGCATGTCATCATCTGCGGAGAAAAACCTCACAATACCCCGGGTTGACCATTAGTCGATAGATATAGTTCCCTCGTCTGGACTATTTTGTCCTGAGCAGCCCGACCAGGTCTGGATTCTGATCCAGGAGCGAAGGCCGGGCGATACTCTCAAGCTCCGGCAGATCCCGGGTCAGTAGATCCGCGCTGTCGCATGCCGCCCTCCATTTGAGATGCCACATGTAGAGTTGAGCGGCAAATACCTGCTCGAGAGATACTGCAAAACTCCACCCCACTGCCCTGTAGCTCATTACTGGAAGCAATACACTTTACGGGATAGTGAGAGTTTTCTGAACCCTCAATGAGAGAGAGCCACTGCCGGGAGATTCCACTGCCGAGGTCGCCGGCACCTCCAGCAAGACCTGAATCTCGTCGTCCCTGGCATGGAACAGAATTGTATCCAGCAGATTGGCCGCGTAGATCCCGAGGAGGACAGCGACGGATAGGTGCTGCGTCGAGAGCTTCCGGTCTGTTTGCGCATGCGCATCTTCCACTTGTTTGCGCAACATCACCGCCCCGGATTCAGTTGTCGCGGCGTTATACGCCGCGATGGCGCTGGTGTAGTCTGAATGGGCCTTTTCGAAGGCAGAAAGTGACGATGCATAGAAGATGGAGGCGCCGACGGTCCCCGCGAAGAACCCTGCCGCTTCGATAAGGGCACCGTCGTTGCACTGGCCCAAACCGGGCACCACCGCGGAGTACAGGATCGGCAGAATCGATGGATATCCAAGTCTCGGTCTCACCGAATAGTCGGCACCGGCAGGAAAGGAGATGACCTGATGAACTTCGCGGCCTGACAGCATATTTCGCGCCGCCGCCCTGTATGTCCCGTAGTGATACATCACGACGGAATCGTTGATGGTATAGACCGGAAGCGCCTCGATGGAAAGTGAATCTCCCGGTTGTGCCCTGGCGAAAACCACCGAAACGAATTTCTTGGTCAAGCGAACGGTCAGCGTCAACGGTTGAGGCCCGATCGCCACATAGAAATGAGTCTCTATCAACTCGTATGCAGTGTCGGCAGACGCCACCCGCAAAGCATGAATTCCCGGACGAAGCCGCAGATCGACGGGCGTATATCCCACCGGAATGCTGTCGACAAAGAGGCTGGCCGGCTGCGGAATCGAGGTGATGGTGACGGGCCTGACCGAGGATTCGGCGGAATCCCCGGGCGACATCGGGGATGCGATCCGCGCCGCATTTGCGGTCGCCGAAAATAGCAGAAGAACAAGAAGCACTTTCATGGACCCACCTCCGCCCATCCAAAATCAACGTGGTACACATCGATACTAACGCCGTTGCTTACGAACAGCTGTCTCCCGTCGGCGGTAAGCCGGAAACACCCCGCAAGAGCCGCACAGGTGAGGGTCGAGACCTGTTTCGCGTCGGACAGGCGGTAAACAGAAATCCTGTTGTCGTCCATCGCGAGCGAGACAAGAAAATAGGGCCTGGCGGGCAGAAACGCGCTCCAACCCGGCTTTGTGCCGCCCCCCCCGTAGTTGGCGGTTCCCCACGCACTACCGGAGGAGAGATCGAAGACCGTGAAGCCGATGGTATAAGTCCACCCGAGAAGTGTCGAGGAGGAGTTGAACATTAAACCGTTTCCGAATTCACTGGTAATCGGGAGAGTTCGGGAGGACCAGTCCGCCGTGTTCCAGATCGTGGAGCTCCCGCCTGACAGCACCACCAGGGAGCGCCCATCGGTGGAAAAGGCAGCGTAAGGACTCGCATCGCCGATGGGTCCGACCGGTATTCGTTGCACAATGGTACCCGACGTGATATTCCATACGTCCACCTCTGCCAGATCGAAGATCCCCACCGCCAGGAGGTTTCCATCCGGACTCACATCCATCGATTCAACATACCCCTGGACGGCGATCGTGCCAAAAGGACCGCCAGTCCTTGTGAACCTCGACACGATTCCCCCGCTCGCAACATTCCACAGGCACACTGTTGCATCAGAGTAACTGAGGAGCACTGACTTGCCGTCAGGCATAAAGAGCGGCGGACAGGTGGTGGACGCCGAAACGGAGTCCCGCCTGAAGGTCTGCAAGAGTTGTCCCGACGATGCGTCAATCAACCTGTACGTGGATGGTGGATTGCCGCCTCCGCCTCCGGCCTGGGCAATGATCTGCCGGCCATCAGGGGACAAAGAGAAGAAGCCCCCCGCGGCAGTTATTGATCTGGCCAGGGTGATCCTCGGCCGGTAACCGGCAGAAACCTCATTGGAAGGTGCGCTCCTGTGCGTGTCTGCTACGGCACTCACCCTGTACACATAGTCGGTTATCTGTGATGCAGATGTGTCCCGGAACTGGAAACTGCTCCTCGGTACGCGCGACACTTCAGTGAACGTTCCGGCGGAGCCTCGTCTTTCGACGACGAACTGGGTGATGAAGTTGCTTGAGTCTTTCCATCGCAATGTTGGAACGGAGCCGGTGTCCGCGACCAGACTCAATGACGTCGGCCCATAAGGAGAAAACGCGGCCGTCTGAGGATCATGCGGATTTGCCAGTGGTTCAGTGGGAATTGTCTGCTTGCACCCGGCAATCGACAGTAAAATCATCGGGATAACCGATGCCAACAGGATCCTTGCCTTCATTGCGTGTGCGCCCTCCTCACCCCGATGTTAGAGTATCCGCAAGTTCCCGTTCTCCGTTCACTTAGAAGAGCAACGGGAACCGATCCTATTGCGTGATCGTCACGGAATTTGACGGAACGTTCCAGCCGGTCACGTCAAGCGTTACGCCGCCCTCCGCCGGACCTCCGGCCAGACGTTCGAGGCGCATGTCGATGGATTTCGTCTCGCCGGGCAGTAGCGAGAAGTAGTTATCGCTGTATGACGCCCGGTAACGGGGAGACTCATGCGGGAGACTGATCCGGACAAAGTAGGCGATCTTCCCGGATGTGTTCGTCACGCCAACGGTGAGCTTTTTCACGCTGTCGCCAAGGACGATGTGCGGCCCCCACGTCTCCTTAAGGGCTGCGGCGGGCATCGGATTCATGTCGGCAAAAACACCGCGGTAATCATTGAGATCCCCGGTTCCGCTTACGGCGATCGGGTAAAGCGCGTCAGCAATCTCCTTTCCGTCCTTCCCGTAGAGCTCCACGGAGATGAAGAACGACTTCCCCGCCATCCGCTTCGGGATGGCGTACTCGATCCGGCCGACTTTCAGCGAGGCGTTCTCCCCCACGTTCACACTTCCCGATGCAGTCG
>DATJPR010000033.1:0-14449 GCA_035506295.1 Bacteroidota bacterium
ATACCATCCGCACGGCGATGCCGCAGTATACGACACCATGGTCCGCATGGCCCAGGAATTCTCCATGCGGTATCCCCTGGTGGACGGACAGGGAAATTTCGGGTCGTTGGACGGCGACTCCCCCGCAGCGATGCGGTATACAGAAGCACGTCTCGCCCGGATCGCGGAGGAAATGCTGCGCGATCTGCAGAAGAACACGGTCGACTTCGTTCCGAATTTCGACGAAACACTTCGCGAACCGTCAGTTCTTCCTGCGCTGGTGCCGAACCTTCTCGTCAATGGCACAAGCGGCATTGCCGTCGGCATGGCAACGAACATTCCCCCGCACAACCTGGGAGAGGTGATCGACGGGTGCATTGCACTCATCAAAGACCCATCCCTCGCGAACGAGAAGCTGATGAAGTTCGTGAAAGCCCCTGATTTTCCGACGGGCGGGATCATCTACGGGTATGAGGGCGTCAAGGAAGCCTACACCACCGGCCGCGGAAGGATCGTGGTGCGCGCCCGCGCGTCGATCGAAACCGCCAAGAACGACCGGCAGAGCATCGTCATCACGGAAATCCCGTACCAGGTCAACAAGGCGAACCTCATCGAGAAAATCGCCGACCTCGTCAACGAGAAGAAGCTGGACGACATCTCCGACATCCGCGACGAGTCCGACCGCGACGGCCTGCGCGTGGTGGTGGAGCTGAAGCGTGATGCGAACGCGGAGGTGATCCTCAACAACCTCTACAAGCACACGCAAATGCAGACCACGTTCGGGGTCATCATGCTCGCCCTCGTGGACGGGCGTCCGAAGGTGCTCACGTTGAAGGAGATGATGGAGCACTTCATCGCCCATCGGAACGACGTGGTCGTCCGGCGGTCGAGGTACGATCTCGAAGAGGCGGAGAAGCGCGCGCACATCCTGGAAGGCTACATCATTGCGCTCGATAACATTGACGCGGTGATCAAGCTGATCCGGGCGTCGAAGGATGTCGAGACGGCGCAGACGGGGTTGATGAAGCGCTTCAAGCTGTCCGAGGTCCAGGCGAAGGCCATCCTCGACATGCGGCTGCAGCGCCTCACCGGACTGGAGCGCAAGAAGATCGAGGACGAATACCGCGAGACCATCAAGTTGATCGAACAGCTCCGCGCGATTCTCGCTAGCAAGCAGCTCCAGATGGAGATCATCCGGAAAGAGCTCCTCGAACTCCGCGAGAAGTATGCCGACGAGCGGCGCACGGAGATCGTGTACAAGGCCGAGGAATTCAGCATTGAGGACATGATCGCCGAGGAACAGGTCGTGGTGACGATCAGTCACAACGGCTTCATCAAGCGGTATCCCGTCAGCGGCTACCGGCGGCAGTCGCGTGGAGGAAGAGGCGTCACGGGTGCCACGACGCGCGAAGACGACTTCATCGAGCACGTCTCGATCGCCGATACGCATGACTATCTGATGCTCTTCACCGACAAGGGGAAATGCTATTGGCTGAAGGTCTTCGAGATCCCCGAAGCGGGTAAGGCCTCGCGCGGGAAATCCATCTCGACTCTGATCTCCAAAGAGGCGGAAGAGAAAATCACCTCGTATGTGACGGTGAAGAAGTTTGACGATCCGTATTTTGTGTTGATGGTGACCGAGCAAGGCATTGTGAAGAAGACCATGCTGGCGGAATTCAGCAACCCGCGGCGATCGGGGATCGGCGCGATCTCGCTGGACAAGGGGGATCGACTGATGGATGTCCGCCTTACCGACGGCAGTCAGGACATCGTGCTGGGGACGCGGGAGGGGATCGCGATCCGGTTCAACGAGAGTGAAGTGCGATCGATGGGACGCGGGGCAGGCGGAGTCCGGGGGATCAAGCTGGAAAAGGGCGACCGGGTCATCGGCTCGGTGACGCTAAGACGATCCGGCACAACGATCCTGGTGGCGACGGAAAAGGGATTCGGGAAGCGAAGCGAAACCGGCGAATACCGGATCAGTCATCGTGGCGGCAAGGGGATCATCACGATGAAGACCACGGACAAGACCGGAAAGATGGTCGCGATCAAGGAAGTTGTGGAGACGGACGATGTCGTGATCATCACGACCGGCGGCATCGTGATACGTCAGCACGCGTCGGAGATCCGTCTCGCAGGCCGCAACACGATGGGCGTGCGGCTGATCCGACTGGACGCAGGCGACTCGATATCCGACGTTGCTGCGGTTATGTCGGAGGATGAAGAACCCAACGGCGAAAAGGGAGAAGCCGATCAGGGTGCCAAGGAAGGCGCCCAGGGCAAACTCTTCGGGGATGACGAAAAAAAAACTCTGAAGGGGAAGAAGGGGGCGGAGAAGAAACCGGGCCCGATGCCTAAGGTCAAAGCCGCCAAACCCGAGGCAAAGCCCGAGGAGACGAAGAAGGAAGCTGTGAAGTCATCGCCGAAAGCTGAACCGAAGAAAGCGCCGAAACCAATGCTGAAGAAAGCAGAGCCGGCGAAGAAGGCACCAGCGAAGGCGCAAAAGAAGACAACGGGCAGGCGGAAACCGGGGTCAAAACGGAAATGACTCGCCAGCATGGCGAATAAGGTAGGCAGTATGCAGTAAGGAGTAGGCAGAAAGCGGACAGCTGACATTTCACTGTCAACTGTCCGCTGTCGACCGTCCACTGATCTTCCGTCTCAACGTCCCAACGTCCCACCGTCTCGAGATCCACCAACCTCACCTAGGCCGCTTTCGCCGTTCTCTCCTTCACCACCGCCGCTACGCCAAGACCGGAGACGATCCACGCGAGCACCGCGTCAAGTGTCATCGCCACGGTGTAGTCGGCGGGATAGTCGAACCAGTTGTAGTTGGTGAGATGCACGAAGAACGAGACCAGCACACCGAACATTCCGAAAAATGCAGCGCGTGCGATGTAGCTCGAGGCATACGCCGTGCTTCGCATGAGGAACCAGACGCCGATCAACGCGCAGAGAAAATCGTCGATCAGGCCGTAGATCATCTGGTCCGCCCGTAGCGGCTCGCTCCCGCGCGGATTGAACACCACCAGGGCAGTCGGACCCGCCTTCAATTTCTCGTTGTATTGCTTTTGCATCTGCTCGTCATTCGCCGGTACGCCGCTCCTGGGAGGCATTGCAGGGAGATAATAGACACCCTTCGCACCCATAGAGGCCTTCATCGCGCCGAGAAGAGCATCTTCACCGGAAACGCGATGAAGCGAGGAAATGCTGAACGGGAGTACTGTCCACGATACCGCGCCCCACACGAACAGGAGAATCCCGCCGACCAAACCCCCGAGGAGAAACTGTCGCATAGGCACCTCCGATTCTGGATTGTTGAAGGGGAAGATTTATCGACTGCGTGCACACTCCTTGTAGCGGAAACAATCGGTCGTGTGATCATTCACCATCCCGACGGCCTGCATAAATGCATAACAGATCGTCGAACCCACAAACGTAAATCCGCGCTTCTTGAGCGCCTTGCTCATGGCATCGGATTCCGGCGTGGAAGCGGGGACTTCCTTGATCGACTTGCGCATGGAGGTGATCGGCTTTCCTTCCACAAACTGCCAGAGAAAGGCGTCGAACCCCCCGACCTCCTCGAGAATCTTGAGATAGGCCTTTGCGTTCTTTATCGCCCCTTCGATCTTGAGACGGTTCCTGACGATCCCGGGATTACGCAAGAGTTTCTCGATACGCGCCTGGCGATAGCGGGCGATCTTCGCTGGATCGAAATCATCGAACGCTGCACGATACGCTTCGCGCTTTCGCAAGATCGTGATCCAACTCAGCCCCGCCTGTGCGCCTTCCAGGATCAGCATTTCAAAAAGCCTGTGATCGTCGTGCAGCGGCACGCCCCATTCCCGGTCGTGATACGACTGGTACAACGGGTCGTCCCCGCACCACGAACAACGTATTACGCCATGATCAGATTTCACGAGGGCTCATCTTTCTTTTCTTGCTGTGCCGGGTCTTTGTCTCCACACGCCAATCCGTCTTCACTCCGCTCCGGCGGTTTCCATTCCAAACTCAGAGCATTCCAGCTTGTTTTCTCAGCAACCACTCAATCGCCAGGAGGATCACGATCGCGCAAATCATCCACAGCGCCTGGCGCAAAGATGCATCGGTTCCGTGAACGATCGATTGCTGGACAAACGACGGGTGCGCAAAGAGCATGGAATCCAACCGGTCCACACCGCTCGCGTTGAGATACGCGCCTCCCGTCCGATATGCAATCTGCCGCAGCAGGAGGTGATTCGCACGGGTGTCCTGAAACTCGAGCTCCGTTCCGCCTACAACAAATCGACCGCGGTCTTCCCCGAGAGGAACGCCGTTCAACGTCGAAGTTGCATGATAGCTGTACTCGCCTTCCGTCAGGCCCTCGATCGATCCATCATACCGCCCGTTTCCGATGGATCGGAGATCCGCATCAAACCGGCGCTCGCCCTGTTCCGCAGTCACATGAAGCGCCGCGCCGTCAAGGGGCTCTGCGTTCTGGTTGTACACCTGTCCCGTGAATTCCACAGCTTCCCCTTCCGGGAATTCGTCACTCACCGGCGAAACGCGCACGGGGCGCCGTTCTTCCGGCGTCGTCAGCCACTTGATGGTATTCTCCAGAAACACGGCGAGCAGATCCGCCGTCTGCGCCGATTCCTGTGTCATGAGCCGCCAGCGCCAGATGCCGTATGCAAGAAGGGCCACGGTCTTCTCCTGACCAACCGTGCGCGCGATCAGCAGCGGATCTCTTGGCGAACCCGGTCCGGATCGAACAGAACCAAGAATGACGCCGCCAGTCTTGACGACGTAAGACCCGACAATGCCAAAGACGGGGGGAAGATCGTTCCACGCGTCTTGTGCGCCGCCGCTGCTCAGAATCGGATGATCGCGCTGATCGTCTGCAGGTTGGAACGACACCGAGCGTTCCGTGGAGGTCCTCAGCGACACGGAGAACGGGAAGGTCTGCGCGAGGGCGGGGAATGTCGCGGGGCTCGCGTGCTTTCCATCAATGAAGAGCACGGGCGTTGAGAGCCCGTTGATCTGTTGCGCGATCAGGCGAATCACGTCGGGAGAAGTCCCGGCCGTCGGAAAACCCACGAAGACCAGGCAGTCGACGGAGTCAACCTCTGACGCTGAGAACCTTCCTTCATAAAACGAACCACCGGGTTGTTGGGTGAGCGATCGAACGCGGAAATTCTTGTCCTCGGCAAGGGTTTGACGGATCACCGTGATGTCCGGCGATGGCTCTCCTGCCAGGACGAGAATTCGGAGCTTGCTCTTCAGAACACGGGCCGTAAAGCCGCGGTGGTTGTTGGCCGTGCTGATTTCTCCGGGCAGAGAGGTCACACTCACCACGTATCGTTGAAGGCCTTCTCCTTCCGGGACATACGAAAAGTCGACGGTGTATTCCCTGCTGCCGGCTTGAAGACGAAGGGTTTTCCTATCCAACACTCTTCCCCCTTTGCTCAGCGTCGCCTCGATGTTTGCGCTGTCGAACCCGGCGGCGGTGATTGTTGCGCGGACAGGGGATTGCGTTCCTGCATAGACGAGGTCGTTGGCCACGATGTTCGATACCACAAGGTCCTTCTGCTCGGTGGTATCGCCGATCCCCACGCAGTACACAGGGATATCGAGCCGTCCTGTTTCGTTGATCGGGTCCCGGCCGAGGGTGTACGTTCCATCGGAGACCAGCAGCACGGCGTTGATGCGCCTTTGCTGGCGCTCGTCGGCGATGGAGCGAAGCGCCGCTCCGATGTCCGTGCCGCCTTCGTCGAGCCTTAACGTGTCACCGGGTGCGCCGTTCAAAGGACGAAGTTTGATTCCAAACGTATAGGGAAACACCGAAGCCCGCGATTTGATGCGGTCGAACACCGGAGCGGACCGGACTGTTGCGAGCTCGTCAGCTCGGTTGCCGCCGCGATCGACGATGCGCATGCTCTTGGAGTTGTCGAAGAGTACCGCCAGCACCGGCGGAGCCGAGGTGGTGAAGCGAAGATGGAGAACAGGATCGAAAAGGAGAAGGACAAAGAGGACGAAGATCGCGCCGCGCAATCCGGCGAGAGTCCAACGGCGGGCGGAAGAGACCGGAGGTTGTGTCCGCCGATAGAGAAAGAACGCCGCAACTGTCGCAAGGATTGCCAGCAGCACAACGATCCACAGCGCTGCCGATAGGTCAAGGTGGATGCCAGGCACGGGGACCCCAGAATCGTCCGACAGGAACGCAGTCCTGTCGAAGCCTTACGTTGGTTGAACCGCTTGTACCAGCTTCTCGACGATCGACTCCGCCGACACGCCATCGGCTTCGGCATTGAAGTTGGGGACGATGCGATGCCGGAGAACGGGGAGGGCGAGCCGGCGCACGTCGTCGATGTCCGGAGTGTGCCGTCCGCTCAGGATTGCTCTGGTCTTCGCGCCAAGTATCAAATACTGCGATGCCCGCGGTCCTGCACCCCAGGTAAGCCAATCGCGAATGAACTGAGGAGCTCCGTCGACTTTCGGCCTGGTCATCGTGGCAAGCTTGACGGCGAAGGAGACAACGTTATCGGCGACAGGAACCCGCCGGACCAGATCCTGATATTCGATGATCTCGTCGCCGGTCATCACGTGCTTGAGGGTGGGAGAGACCTGGCTGGTGGTCGACTTTACGATCTGGACCTCCTGTGCCGGCGTCGGATAGTCGAGCCACAGGTTGAACATGAATCGATCGAGTTGAGCTTCCGGCAGGGGGTAGGTGCCCTCCTGCTCAATCGGATTTTGCGTTGCGAGGACGAAGAACGGCTCGCCGAGGATATGGGTTTGTCCTCCAGCCGTTACATGGTGTTCCTGCATCGCCTCCAGAAGCGCCGCCTGGGTCTTCGGCGGCGTGCGATTGATTTCGTCGGCGAGGATGATGTTGGCAAACACCGGGCCCTGGATGAACTTGAAGGCCTTGGTCTTCCGCGCAGCGGATTCTTCCAGGATCTCCGTCCCGGTGATGTCGCTCGGCATCAGGTCGGGGGTGAATTGGATCCGGTTGAATTTCAGGTCGAGGACCTGGGCGAGCGTCCGGATCAACAGCGTCTTTGCCAGACCCGGGACGCCGACCAGCAGACAGTGGCCGCGGGCGAGAAGGGAGATGAGCAGCTGTTCAATCACCGCTTCCTGCCCGACGATCATCTTCCCGATTTCCTTGACGAGAAGCTCGTACGAGGACTTCAGCTCGTCGACGCCTTCGACGTCGCTCGCCTGCTTGGCTCGTTGTTGTCTCACGTTTCCTCGAAAGTTACTTCTTGATCTGCCAGTAGATCTCCTTGCGCAGCTGATCCATCCACGTCTGGTAATCCTTGTTGCGTTTGAGGTTCAACGCGAGTGACTCGATCTTGTGGTAGTCGGTCGCCATCGTCATGGCGTGCGCGGGCGTCCGTTTCTGCATGAGAACGATCTGATACCCGTAGGAGTTTCCCGCTGTCACGCGGAACGGGACGCTGATCTGACCGTCTTTCAAACTGTCAAGGTACGGCAACCAGGACTTGTCGAGCTGATCGTACTGCACGGTGCCGAGCGAACCACCGACAAGGTTGGTCTCCTTGTCTTCCGAATATTTTTTTGCGAGCTCTGCGAAGCTCGCCCCCTTCATAAGCAGTGTCCGGAGCGAATCGAGGAACGCGACGGTCACCGAATCCCCCGCTTTGCTCTTCTGCACGCGAATGAGAATATGCCGTGCGTGCACGGCATCGCCGCGCCGCTCGAGCAGTTGAATGATGTGGAAACCGAATTCCGACTGGACGATCGGCGAGATTTGACTATCCTGCAGAGCAAAGACAGCGGTTTCGAACTCTTTGACAAATTGTCCGCGGCGGACCAGGCCGAGGTCGCCACCCTGCTGGGCCGAACCGGGGTCCTGGGAATATTTCTTGGCCAGCGTCGCGAAATCGGCGCCCGCCTTCAGGCTGTCCATAAGCGCCTGCGCCTGCGCGCGGGCAGCATCCAGCGCGGCGGATGTTGCACGCGGAACGACATAGATGCGCGAGAGGTCCACCTCGTCCGGAACCGGCGGAAGGCTGTCGTGATAGGTGCGGAAGAAATCTTCCACCTCATATCGGCCGACCTGCTCGTTTTGGAAATGCTGTTGCTGCATCTTCTGGACAAGAAGACTTTTGCGCATTTCGTCGCGGTACTCCCGTTTGATCCTGGTGATCGGCATGCCATAGATCTCTTCGAGCTTGGCCTCCGATCCGACCTGCTGGATGCGGGATTGAATCTGAGCGTCGAGCTGCTGTTGGACCTCCTCATCGCTGACGACGACGCTGTCTTCATCGGCTTTCGCGACGATCAGACGTTCGTTGATCATGTTCTGCAGCACCTGGTCGCGGAGTCCCGGCGTCTTTGGATCGATCCGGTTGTTGAAAGCCAGAAACTGGATCTGCCCGGTGAGTTCCGATTCGAGGATGACGTCCTTGTCGACGACGGCCACAATGCGATCGATAACCTGCTGCTGCGCGAAGGCGGTAGAGGCCAACACCAGCGCCGCCACGGCGATCCATACGTGTTTCATGCTCGTGATCTTCTCTTCATGTTCATCGAAAACTTCAGTGCGCGTTCACTCCGAGGGCGCATTTCCCGCCCCCACATCGACCGTCGAGCGAGCGCGAAGGGTCGCAATCAGCCGCTCATACCGTTCCCTGCGACGCTCGATCAGCAGCCGGTCGCGGACGTCGTTCCGCACGTAGCCCACATCGGGAATCGATCCCTGGTGCATTACGGCGTGAGCGATCAGGACGTAAAAGGACTTCTCCACCTTGATGACAAAGGAGACGTCCCCTTTCGGCATCGTTGAGGCGAGCTTCCAGAGCTCGTTCGGGTACGTCCGTCCGCGGGTAAAATACTGCCGTTCCGCGGACTGATACAGCGCGCCGTGACTCGAGGAATCCTTCTGAAACGCGGCGATCGCCTGGTCCCACGACGTGCCGTGGAGGAGCGCGGAGCGGAACGCGTTCGCCGCCTCGCGGTCGGTGAATGCGGCGTAGCTCATATTTATCACGTCCTCGCGGAGCGTGAAGCCGACCCTGTTCCGATCGAAATACGCCTGGATCGAGTCCTCAGTGATGCCGGACGTATCGTCGTACACTTCGCGCTGGAGGAGGGCGGCAACGGCGAAGTGACGCCGGGCCTCATCCGCCTCACGACGGACGTCCGCATCGTTGGTAATTCCTCTCCGCTCCGCCTCCTGGTACAGCAGCTCCGTAATCACCCATTCATCGACGTAGCGGTGCGTATCGAGAATGCTGTCGCGGCTGCCGGAGCGCACCTGGTCGATGTCGGCCTTCGTCAGCGTGGCGTTGCCGACCCGGGCAATGTATGAGCCGCCCGCATTGCGCTGGCAACCGCCGGAAAGGAGCACGACGGCAAACAGGCAGGCAGCCCAGGCAACGTTATTGCGCAGTCGGTGCAAAGGCTTCTCGCAAGAGCTCCGGATGTTCCACCACCGGATATTTCGCCCTGAGGTTCTTGATCCAGGCATCACGGAGTTGTTCCGACTCGAAGTCCTGATACGCCGCCGACACCTCGGGCTGCGCCTCGTCGAAGGTCTTGAGGTGCGAAGGATCACGTCCGTTCAGCCTGACAATGAGATAGAATTCTCTGTTCCTGAAAGGGGGCGTCATCTGACCGATTGCCAGGGAGTCCGCCCGGATCGCGCGCTCGTCGGCATTGACCGCAAGCAAGGAGACGACCGGTTTCGAGACCACCAGCGGCAATTTTCCATTCAGATTGAGATCGACCTGACGCAGCTGTTCCGCGCGCTGACGGGCGAGTGAGGAAATTCCCGCGACGGGCGGTGCAAGCGTGATCTTTTCGATGTGGATCTTGCTGCTGTCGATCTTCAGTGTGGTCCGGAGGTATTTCACCACCTCATTCAGCCGCTTTGTCGGCAACACGGCGTTGGGGCCCTTGCCCGTGTCCGGGTGCGCCGTCACCGATATCGAAATATCCGGTTCGCGCGCGAGCTCCATCGCCGCCGAATCCAGGGTCTTCTTCATCCCAGCAGTCAACGAAGTGGCATTTTCCTTGAACGGGATCTGCCACCGGATCGGACGCTTCATCCGAACGGAGTCCTCGTCGACGATCTGCTCGAACGTTTCGCCCGCCTTGATTTTCGCTTCCACTTTCTGTGCTGCTGTGGGCGTCACCATCCGGAGCTCGGAAATATCCAGGCGTTCCGGCCAGACGAATTTCTGGCGGTTGTTTTCGTAGTAGACGTGGAGAAGAGAATCGTTCACCGTGATCTTGTTCCAGACGTTCTCCTGTTCCATCTGGTACAGGACGACGCCGTCACGATAGTCGGTCAGCAGTGCCGCAAATTCCGGGTACACGGTGGCGAAACTGTCCGCCGCGACCGTCCACACAAACTGCTCGGCGACCTTGTTGACCGTCACCATGAACGTGGAGTAACGAAGCAATTCCGGCGTGTAGTCCGAGTGCTGCTTGATGTCGCTGATGATGCTGTCAAGAGTCATCGTCTGCCCCTTGGCACGGAAGACCACGGCACGGCCGAGGGTTGGTGTAAGAGTCGAGTCCCAATTGTCGCTGTGCGTGGACTTCATCGAGTCGCACGTGGCGAGGAACTGGATGACGGGGGTGTCGGTAAGGACGAAGCCAAGATTCTTCTTGAGCCGGTTCACCTCATCGTTGTACTCGGCCTGCGCCCGCGCCTGCTGGTATTGCTGCGAGAGCTCCTGTTTCATTTCATCGAACGACTTCACCGGCCGCTGCCCGAGGCATTCGATGATATGGTAGCCGTACGGAGAGCGGACGATACCGGAACGCTGGCCGGGCTTGAGCTTGAAGGCGGCCTCGTCGAACGCCTGCACCCATCGACGGCGAGCGAACCATCCCAGGTCGCCGCCCCGTGAAGCCGAGCCCACGTCCGTCGAATTCCTCTTCGCCAGGTCTTCGAACGAGACTCCCTGTTTCAGACTGTCGAGGATCTTCGTGATCTGCGCAAGGGCCTTCACCGTGTCTTCCGGCGCCGGCGTGGTGGAGGGGAAACGGATCATGATGTGCGCGCAATGGATCTCGCCCGGACTCGGCTCGCGGTCCACGAGCTGGATAATATGGAGACCGTAGTTCGTGCGGACGATGGAAATCTCACCCGGCTTCAACGCGTAGATGGCGTCCTCGAAGACGGGGACCATAGTTCCGCCGGTGAAGTAGTAGAGATCGCCCCCGTTGACTTTCGCCGACGGATCAATGGAATACTGCTTCGCGAAGAGGTCAAAGGGGAGACCCGCCTTGAGGGAATCAATGATCTGGTGCGCCAGGGCGTACGCTTTCACCGAATCCTGGGCCGAGGCATTGGGCGGCAGTGCGAGAAGGATATGGCGCGCGCGGACTTCCTCGAGCCTCCGCCGGTACATCATGTGCAGCGCCGGCTGAATGAGCTCCTTGTCCGTGACATACGACTCGGTGAGACCTCCTTTGTACTGACGGATCTCGTTCCGGACCGACGGCTTGTTGTCGAGGTCGTTTCGTTTTGCGTCTTCCAGTTTGAGATGGTAGTCCACCATCAAATCGAGGAAGTGCTGGCGATCGGCAGGACTCAGCTTCGCGGCGGAGTCGCGGGACGGCGCATTCCGGAGATACTGGTTCTCGTATTGTGAAAGCGTGATCGGCTGTCCGGCAACCGACGCAACGATGGCATCATGCTCTTTCGGAGAACAGCCAGCAAGGGCAAGAACGCACCCGCTAAGGACGAGGCAGCGCCTCCAGAGATAGTCGAACGACATAGAAAAACTCTCGGGAATTGAATGTAATTAGGAGGAATGAAGGTTTACAGTTTAATAGTATACCCAAATCCCCACGTCAATGCAACAATTCCACAGCACGGGAGGTCTCGCATTGCCACGATTCAACCCGGCACCTTCTGCAGCGCCTGCTCGAAATCGGCCTTCAAATCTTCGATATCCTCAATGCCTGTTGACACGCGGATCATCCCGGGCGCGACCCCGTGACGGGCAAGCTCCTCTGCGGACATGTTGACGTGCGACGAATACACGGGGATGCTCACGAGCGTCTCCACGCCGCCGAGGGACATCGCATTCACCGCCACGTTGAGGGCATCACACACAGCGACGGCGCCTGCGACACCACCCCGGACTTCGATGGTAAGCATCCCGCCGTAGCCGCCCGTCATCTGGCGTCGGGCGATGGCGTGCTGCGGATGGGAGCGCAGTCCCGGGTAGAGAACACGGACAACGTTCTTCTGTCTCTGCAGGAACTGTGCGAGCAGAAGCGCATTCTCATTTTGTCGGCGCACGCGCAGCTCGAACGTCTTCAGGCTTCGCACCAGCAGATAGGCGGCAAACGGATCGGCACATCCGCCGTAGTACTTCATCCTCGTGTGGGCTTCACGCACGAAGGCTTCCTTCCCTGCCACGACCCCTCCCATCAGGTCGGTGTGGCCGCCGAGATATTTCGTCGCGCTCTCGACCAGCACGTCCACCCCGAAAACAAACGGGTCCTGGTTGATCGCCGTCGCGAACGTATTGTCGGCAATGATCGTCACCTTCGCGCCCGAACGCTTTTCCCCCTCCCTCGTCGCAGCGACGAGCCGCTTGATGTCCACGATCCCGATCGTCGGATTCGTCGGGGTCTCGAAATAGACGATCGTCGTCTTCTTCGAAATCATTTCGGATAGGGCCTTCAGCCTGTCGGGCTCGACGTACCGGACGGTGATACCGTGGTCGGGGAGGATATCACGAAAGAAGCGATAGGTTCCACCGTACAACGCGGGCGTGCTGATGATCTCGTCGCCGGTCTTCGCCGCGGCAAGGATCGCGGAGCTGATCGCCGCCATGCCTGAAGCGACGAAGAGAGCCTTTTCCGCATTCATGATGAGGGCGAGGCGTTCCTCGGCTTCCCAGACTGTGGGGTTGTGGTACCGGGTGTACACCAGCACCTCGGGGTCGCCCTTCGCGTACCGGACGGCATCTTCGGAGCTCTCGAAGCGGTAGGTCGAGGTCTGAACAATCGGCGGGGCAACCGGGGCTTTGAAGGGATGAAGCTTCATTCCGTGTATCGCACGGGTGGAAAGTCCGACGGTGCGGGGGGTGAGGATCTTGCGGGCCATGTGCGTTGCGTGGTTGTGGGAGAATAGTGTCAGTGGTTCTTCTGCGCCGCATGCTCCATCGCGAGCCGGTGATGGGGGACCAGGGCGGCGTACACAAGTGAGTGGATCGGCGTGGGGACACCGTAGCGTTGACCGAAGCGAACGATGGTGCCGGAGAGGGCATCGATCTCCATGCGCCGGCCTCCTGCGAGGTCGACATAGAGCGACGACCGGGAGTTGTTGTCAAACTTTGCGAGCCTCGCGAACGAGTCGTCGACAAACGTCGGGGGTACGGTGATCCCCGCCGCTGTAGCGACGGCGAGCGACTCCAGCATCGCCGATCGCAGAAGATCATGCGTTTCTGGTGCATTGAGGATCTGACCGAGCGTAAGCCGGGTCAACGCGGTGATGCCTCCGACGGCGGTAATGAAGATGAATTTGCTCCAGAGCGCAACCTGGATATCGTCGGTGTACTCTGCGTCGATCCCGCTGCCTGTCATGGCCTGAAGAATGTTCATCCCGATGTCTCGCTGTTGAACATCCTTCCGCAACGGGCCGAAGACGATCTTTTTCGGTCCACCCCATTCGGTGATGGTTCCGGGCTCCGTGATGGTCGCGTAGATATACGCAACCCCGCCAAACACCATTCCTGTTGGAAGGACTTTTTGAATCACTTCTTCATTTTGTACGCCGTTTTGAAGACTGATGATGACAGTCCTGTCGTGGACCGCCGGCGCAATTTCGCGTGCTGCGGATTCCGTGTCATACGACTTAACGCAGAACAAGATGACATCCGCGGTGCCGATGCGGGAAGGCGAGTCGGTAACGCTCGTTTCGGGCACCCGGATCGTTGTTCCTCCTGTCAGAACCGTCAGCCCATTCCGCTTGATTGCTTCGTAATGCTTGCCGCGGGCGAGAAAGCGGACGTCCACGCCGCCTTTGTGCAGCTGTGCGCCGAAGAACCCGCCAACGCCACCCGCTCCGATGATGGCAAAACGAAGTCCGCTCATGTTTGCTTCTCCCTGCTTTCGTATCTGTTCAGGACAGCAATGATGTCGAAGGTTCTAGGCGTTGCGGTGTTTCTCCGGAAGGCCCGGCCTGACGAAGACAACTTTCTCGCGCTCGAGGACCACGCTTCCTGCTTTTGCTCCCTTTGGCTTTCGGACGTACTTCTTCTCCGTCATCGCGACGGGGACGAGCCCGGCGGTCTTCATCTTGCTGTAGTACGCGGCGATGGCGGCAGCCTGTTCCCGCGCTTTCTTGCCTGGCTCTCCTTTTCCCGTCGATACGCGCAGGACGACGTGCGAGCCGCTGGAGCCGCGCGCATGAAACCAGAGATCATGAGGCTTCGCAACGTGGAGCGTCAGCTCATCGTTGTTCTCGCTGCTCTTGCCCGCGAGAACCTCG
>DATJPR010000034.1:0-11920 GCA_035506295.1 Bacteroidota bacterium
GCCCGCCGATGCGTTCCCGCCCGTCGACACGCTCCCGCCGGTTGCCTCCGGCTACAGCCTTCCCCCGGACCAGGGGAAGATCGCAGAGGTGGCCGCCGGTTCGCGCCACTATGCGGAAGCCCTCTGGTGGGGTTTCAACGATGTGGATGTAACCTCGGCCGTGCGCGATGCGATCCACTCCCGGGCCGACACGATTCACTTCAGCCGCTTGGGATACACCTGGTATATCGACAGTGTTGTGGTCCCATCGAACAAGACCATCCTGCTGGATTCCGGCGTCGTGATCAAGACGGTGAAGCTGGGGCAAATGGGGGAATATGCCTGTCTGTTCAGTTTGTATGATGTGCACAACGTCACCATCCTCGGCCGTGGGGCAAGCATCATCGGCAGGAACGACGAATGGACGAGCGCGCCGTACACCGGCGGAGCAAACGGTCAACACCGTCACGGGATCGCGATGCTGGGGTGTACGAACATCTTGATCCAGGGAGTCGCCGTCTCGAAGATGGACGACGGGTTCTACGTCGGCGCCTCCTGGTCGGGAGGGCAGACGTATTCCGACCAGATTCGCATCATCGGCTGTGAAGCCGATTCCAGCAGACGAGAAGGGCTGGGGATTGTGTCCGTGCGCAATACCCTGGTTGACTCATGCGTCTTCAAACATACGAAAGGGGTGGGCTCCCAGGCCGGAACATCGTTCGGCACGAACGGCGACAGCGATGACTTCTACAAGGTTACGGTTTCAAACTCAGAGCTCTACGGCAACGTCTACGGAATGTGCCTGAGTCTCTGGGCCTATACGAAGAGTCACACTCCGCAGATAGAGGTCTACTGGGATCATAACTACTACCACGACAATGCAGGCGGCTCATGCCTTTGCAGCGGTCCTTCGACCCCTGTGCCGAACCTGGGATTCCTTTCCCTTTCCGACAATGTTACCAGGGGGGCGTTCATCGTTCAGAATCCTCCTGTCTATTATGAGATAGACAGCGTCAAGGCAGGAACCTCTGTGCCAGGAACAAGGCCGGGAACGGGAGCGCCGTCATCCTTCGTGTTGGCGCAGAACTCTCCGAATCCGTTCAATCCCAGCACGACCATCCAGTACGGATTGCCGAAGGCCTCCAGCGTCGAGCTTACGGTATACGATATGCTGGGAAGAGCGGTCGCGACTCTTGTGAATGAAACCCAGTCCGCCGGGTTCCATGAAGTGAAGTTCGACGCCGCCCGGCTTGCGTCGGGAGTCTATCTCTATCGGCTTCAGGCCGGAAGTTTCGTTGCCACGAAGGGATGCCTGCTCGTCCGATAAGCTCGCGACTAGTGGTCGAGAATGGCGATATCGCCTGCATTGTACATCGTGGTGTCGCCGTACAGGTGATTCTCGATCAGTCTCACATAACCCCGGTTGCCTTGTGGTGAGGGGGGGCCATTGAAGCAGATGGCTCCTCCTCCGTTGCCGATCACCGTGCAGTTGGCGATCGTGATCGACATGAGCTGGGATCGACTCGTGAAGTTCCATGGAGAAACGATGATCCCGAAGTACGCGTTGCTCACGATGGAACTGTTCGTCAACTCACAGTCGATCAGGCTTTCGTTGTCGTAGTTCGGTTCGAAGTCAATTCCTGCCTGCGGCGGTATTCCCCTCGTGTTCATCAGCGTACAGCTGTCGATCCGGAGGGTCCGCACACTGATGACACTGATGCCATTCCGGTAGTTGCCATCGCACGTCACGTGCTTTATAGTGATGTTCCGGCATTCCACTTTGCTATCGCTGCGGCCGACGTAGATGCCGTCTCCGCCGCTGTTCATTAATCGCAACCCCTCGACGTAGACGTTCGTGCATCCCAGGAGGGCCAGACAGTGCCTCCATTGGGATGGAGCATACGGCCGACTCTCATAATCCTCCTTCCGCATTTGCACAGAAGCATTCGTGGCGTCGATTTCCAGGCTTGAGCACTCGTATGCTTTGAGCAACGCCGCTGTCGGGTCCAGGAACGAGCCGGGTATCGCGGCAACCGTCACTCCGGAATCGAGAATAAGCCGCAAATCCGACCGCAGCGTCAGGGGTTGAACATACCACGGGAGTCCTACGCACGGAATCCTCACCTCTTTTGCGGGGGAGTTGATGGCCGCCTGGATCATGGCGGTGGCGTCCATGGCATCGAAGCCCCACCAGAGGGCGTTTGCTTCAGTGCGCTTCCCCTCGAACACTTCGCGTATTGCCGTCGAGTCCACCGACACAGCGGGGGCGATGCGCGGCGAATTGACGCCGTTGCATGCAAGGCCGCTCAAAGCACAGCTGAGTGCCAGCGCGAGTATGACACCGCGTCCTTCCACCGGGTATGATTTCTCATTGCGTGTCATCGTCAGGGGGGCCCCCGGTATCGACTGCCAGAGACGCCGCGCCGGAAATCAAGCCGATCTCCGCCTCGATCATCGCGCCGGTTTCTCCGCTCAAGGGCTCAAATCTCCGCCGGACGAAAAGCTGCCGCGATCCGAAAGCAAACGAACCCGCGATGGCAGCCAGCTTCAAGGTTTGGACCGCGGATTCCCGAAGCGCTCCCAGCGGCCTTCCGTTTTGCAGATAGTACCGGCAGCTGAACCAGCCCGCCTCCGTTCGCGCCTTCAGCTGGTTTCGTAAATTGTATGATTGATACACGCGGTAGAAATACAGGGGGTCGGGAACGTTCGCGAATGTGCTGGAGGCGTAGGACCGGATCCACAGCTCGATATCCTCTGCCCGCATCACTGTCGAGTCGTATCTGTTCTTCTCAAACCATGCCTTCCTGCCAACCACGGTGGCGTGCGCGAGCCCTACCCCTCGCGGAAGTCTTGCGCAAATGGCGCCATGGTCGGAGGGAGGCGAGTACACGCCGACCGGATGGCCGCCGGCGTCCAGATAGCACATTCCCGTCCCGACAACGTCCACGTCCGCACGCTCCTCCAAATATGCCACCTGTCTCTCGATGCGCGTATGACTGCACAAATCATCCGCGTCCATTCGCGCGATATACTTCCCCCGCGACATGGCGATGATCTGATTCAACCGGGATGAAAGATTCAGGTGTGTCCCATCGCTTTCGATTCTTATCCGCGAGTCCTTGAAGGTTTTCGCTACCTCGATGCTGTTGTCTGTCGAACCGTCGTCGACCAGAATGAGCTCGAGGTTCTCATGCGTTTGCCGGAGAACCGAGACGATGGCATCTCCTAAAGTCCGGGAGGCGTTCCGGAAGGGGATTCCGACGCTCACCAGAGGGAGGTCACGCATGTCCCGTCCTCCCTGCTCCAGCATGGCTCAGGATATCCATGAACTGCCCGGCCTGTTCTTCTATCGTGAAGCGAGACCTGACCGTCTGCATGGCGTGGCCGCCCATGACTCTTCGTGCGGTGGGATCACGGAGTTTTTCCAGCGCCAGGGCAATGTCTTCCCAATGGCCGCGTTCGACGAGAAACCCGTCCCTGCCGTTGGTGATCACGTCCGGCACGCCGCCGACCGCGGTACAGATGGAGGGAAGGCCAAGCAGCATGGCTTCGAGAAGCGACCGTGGAAGGCCTTCGGAGTCCGAGGTCAGAAGGAAAACGTTGGCTGCTTTCATGATCGCCGGTACATCGTTTCGCCAGCCGAGGAAATGGACTTTCTCCGACACGCCCAAATCTCGGGCAAGTGTGCGAAGGGAGTTTTCGTAGTCAAGCGACAATCTGTTTGGGGTGTCCCCACAGATCCACATCGTGCTGTCATCATGCTTCGTGGCGTAGGCTGCGAACCCACGGATCGCCACCGCATGCGCTTTCACCGGGATCAGCGTCGCCGGCATCACGATTCGCACGGAGGCGTCGATGTCCGGCAGCGGACTCTGCAGATGCGGCACGCTTTCGGATTCGATCACATCGACCCCGTTCTGTGCCAGGAACAGCCGTTCTCTGTCCCACCCATAGCGGATGAAGAGGTCAATTGAGGCTCTGTTGTTGCATACCACTGCGTCGAGCCCCTCCCAATCGCGTCTCATCAGGCTTGACGGCCTGGGATGGGCGCCCCGGATGAAATACACCGTCGGGTATAGCTTCCCGACCGCTCTTCGGACGGCGAACAACGCTTTCTCGCAATCGATCCAAATGAAGGAGGGGTGCAATTCAGTCAATGCTCGCCGGAGTTGGACGATGACCTTCAAGTATTCCAGACTCGACGCCGCCATCCTTGCCGATCGGGTAAGAGGATTTCGGCCTCCGATTATTTGCCACCGTGCGCCCGGCAGCAGCACCCTGTTCGGAATCCCGGATTCCCGAAGAGCCGAAAGGAATTCCCGGCACCCGCCATAGAAATCGAGACACGACACCGGCGCGGATTTCCCGAGTTCACGGAGAAGCGCGATCGAACTCTGAAGCGAGCCGCCGAAGTGCGTCACCGGGATGACATACACGATCGGCCGGTCGATCGCGTTCGCCCGGATGGTCCGAGACGGCGGTGTCTGCGTTTTCTCGACATTTCCGACAAGAGGCATGATCACAGACTCCCATCCGCGTGGGATGATGCTGCAACCTGGGAATCCGCGGCAACTTCACCGGTCGGATCGGATTTCGTCGCAGAGACAACGAGCACGACGAGCGGCAGCGCGAATTTGAAAAGCGATATCGCAGCGATATTATCGGAGTCGTTGACGAGAAGAAGAAAAAGCAACATCACGACGAACGGGACCAGGAACAATCGGATATCGTGCGTGTCAAGCCTCTCGATGAAATGACGGGTTCTGCCGACGATGAGCCCCCAGAGAAGATAGGCAATCGGAACCCCCAACAACCCGAAGTTCAGCATTGCCTCCCCGGCCAGTCCGTAGATGCGCGTTGATCTGCGGCCGAGGCTGTGTCTCAGAACATAATCCTCCGTCCTGTACGATCGTGGCCCGTCAAGGAGGGCGGTTCCGGCGATCACCTTGCCGGGATCTTCAGGCCTGCCCGCCCACAATGCCTTCGGGATGAAGGGGGCAAACGACCAGAGGTACGTACTGCCGTACGAAAGACCGTACTCCCACGGCTTCGTGACGATGACATACGCCTCGGCGGCCTGAACATCGGCGCGGCTGAGGTCCCCGACAAACAGAGAAAAGAAATCCCGGTGGCTTGCCGCTTCCATATCCGTCAGTGACTCCGAGTCCTTGGCGTAGTCCAGGACCTGTCCGCCGAGAGATTTGTAAAACCCCAGGAAGTACATATAGACGATGAACGGGATTATCCCGAGCAGCATGTACTTCGCGGAGAGAGGCCGCCAGAAGAAGTGGATCACGCCAAGTGTCCAGAATCCGGTCCATATCACCGAATTTCTGCTCCCACTGAGGCCGGTGATCAGGAACTGCATGCTTATGACCACGACAAGAACAAGTGCGACATTGAGCGGCGAGGCGAGAGTGCTCGAGCCGCCTTTGCGCAAGAACGTCATGGCCATCAGGACAAGGATGGGAACATACTGGCCAAGGACCATCAACGGGCCATATCCCGTAGGGGAATCGCCCAGTGCGCCGTGGACGCGTTCATTAATGTAGGTGGCGAATCCCCCCGAGCCGACAAAATAGATGATCTGACTGACGACGCAGGCGGCGAGGGCGACGGCAACCGCAATTCTCGCCCTGCGGCCTCCGAGGCCCCAGGTCGATCTCGGAAATGTCCCCTTCGCAGATTCCGCCAGATGGCTTCCGAACTTGTAGAGAACCAGCCCGCCCAGGTTGAGCCACGCCATCAGCCCGAGCCAATAACGGGATTCAGGAACAACGGTGTCTTCCACACGAAAGGTCGGCCCGGAGCTCGCGAGCAGCAGCGGTGCGACAAGGAAGAAGTGCAGGCCGAGGAATCCGATCAGGCCGACGGGGTCGAACGGGTCAATCGTGCCCCGGATCCATGGGATGGCGTCGGCGGCGCAGAGAACGCCCGACAAGAACAGGGGAATCAGGAACCAGTCGAAATTTCTGCTGTCGATGAGACAAAAGAGAAAAATGACGGCGAAGGAGACGAGCATGGACACAGCCAACTCGAGACCGTTCACCCGTGGAAAGAACCAGGTGGCGCGGCCGGTCCCGTTCATGTGTGCTTCGTGGCTATGCCGACCCATCGTTTCGTTCAGGCCGATTCGTGATTCAGGAAATGGAGGGCTTCTGGCGCATCACGGACCAGAGGACGACTGCCAAAGCAGCCAGAAGGCCTGCAGTGTTGCCGCACGTATAGGCGATCGCTGCCCCCGTGATGCCGAGTTGGGGGATCAGCAGGAAAGATGAAACGATGCATGAAGCCGCCGCAAAGAGATAGACCGGCAATTGTACCGAGAACATGCGGGCGGCGCTCAGAATCACATTCATGCATGAGAACAAAATCAGCGCCGCGCCGCCGACAAGCAACAGGACGAGCACGCCGGCATACGCACTGTAGGCGGGCGTAAACATGAGAGAGAGAATCTGGCGTCCGAACAGCGCCCCCACAGCGATTCCCGCGACCCCTGTTGCCAGGCCGATCGAGACAAGCCGGCGAACCAGATGTCGAAACTGCGGGTAATCCTCCTGGTACGACTTCGCGAGCCGGGGCACGATCGACTGGGAGACGGCAATCATAAATGCGTCGCCGACGACAAGCAGAGCCGAGAGCGCGGCAAAGTATCCCACCTGCGAAACCCCGGCCCATTGGTCGAGAATGAGCCGCGGAGCACTGGTGAGGACTGTCGTCAGCAGTGCTACGATCCCGAGCGGCAGGGAGATCCTGGCGATTTCCCAAATGCGCGGGACATCCCACCGGGCATGGAGGGAGAAATGCCTGGGCTGTGCATCGCCGGAGCTCGCGGAGGCGAGGACTCTGCGGCTCACGGGAAGGTCGTACAAGTAGAGCGTGAGGACCCGGCCGGCGGTCAGGGCAAGCAAAGCGACGGCAAGATTGGCGGTCAGGATAAATGCAATGCAAAACAACGCAACACCCGCGAGGCCGTTGAGCATGTGCGAAATTGCGATGAGGTTCATCATCTCGCGCTTTTGCATGACTGCCAGGAAGAGTTCACGGAACGACATGATTCCGTAACTCAAGCCCAGGGCGGCGATCGCCATGCCCGTCGTGGCATCATACGCCGCGAAGCCAGCGATGGCGGCCCCCACGACAATGGCGATGGACGTCAGAACCTTGACGGCGTAGTAGTCATCGACGGAGTACTGATTCTTGCTGTCGGTGACCTGGACGAGAGACAGCTTCAAGCCGAAGAAGAGGTAGATGGGCAGGCCGACCGCCTGGGCGAGCGCGAATTCTCCGACGACGCTCGCCGCGCTGAGCTTCGTCAGGAGCACCAGCAGGACCCAGGAGAAGAACATCGATACCCCATTCCCGAGGAGTGCCCATGTCAGGTTTTGACGGAAACTGAGAGCCTCTTTTCCGAAAAGCCGGAGGTCGAGCGGCGAAGCGTTGACCCGGAGTCCATTCATCGTTGACCATCCTCGGCACGCAGGGTCATGAGACGCTCTTCGTTTTCTTCGATTCATAGCCGTACGAACCGTACCCGACGTGATAGCCGTACCCACGGCTCCCGTATGCGAGTTTCGGATCGTACCGGTTTAAGACCAACCCCAGGAAATTCACCCTCTGGCTCTTCAGCCGTTGACCGAGCGCATCGAGCATATCCCCTGTCGTCGAGCCTGCCTGGATAACCACAAGCACCCCATTCGCGGCACGCGTAAGCGGACCGGCATCGCTCACCGCAAGCAGCGGAGGCGTGTCGACAATGATCACATGGTACTTGCTTCGGAACTTCTCGATGAGATCCGTCATCGATTTGCTCAAAAGCAATTCCGAAGGGTTCTTGACCTCATCGCCGGCGGTGAGGACATCCAGCTTCTCGATGACGTTCTTGTGCACCACGTGCTCGAAACTGGCCGAGTTCTCCAGGGCATTCGTGAGGCCCGGGCCTCGTTCCAGGGCGTAGAATGTATGAACGGTCGGGCGGCGAAGGTCGGCATCGACCAGCAGGCAGGAACCCTCCATCAGCGAGAACGACACTGCAAGGTTGGCTGCGATGGTGGATTTCCCTTCCTGGGGATTCGCGCTGGTGATGGCGAGAACGCCGAGAGGATTCCTGTCAAGCTTGTCTTGAATGGCTGCGCGGAGGTGGCGATACCCTTCGGCATCCGACAGAAGTGGGTTGAAATACGTCACAAGCCGCCGGTCGAATGCCTTCCCGGAGTCCGGGGCCATCGTCGATGCAAATCCAAGCCCGTTTGTTTTCCCCATCTGCTGAATGACCCCGATAGGGATGATCCCCAGGCGCTTCAGGTCGTTAGGTGAGCGCAATTTGGTGTCGAGCGACGAGCGCACGAGCACGATCCCGAGGCCGAGCGCGGACCCGAAGAGGAGGCCTATCGCGAGGTTCAGGAAAGGCCGCGGGCTCACCGGTTCAAGAGGAACCGCTGCGGGGTCGAGGACCTCGACGGAGCCGAGCTCTGAACTCTCCGTGATTCCCGCTTCGTTGAATTTTTCTTCTATGAGGAGGTACAGCTTTTCGCTGCTGATCCTCGTTCGTTGGAGCTTCGCGAGTTGAATGCTCTTCCTGGGAATTTGATTGAACTGGCGGTCGTAATCCGTGATGACACTGCTGAGCGCTTTTTTCTTGGCGACGAGTCCGTCAAGTTCGATCTGTTGCTCGATGATGCGTTGCTTCAACTCGCCGAGTACGCCGGCGGTTCCCTGCGCGAGAGAAGCGTCGCGACTCTCCGGAACGATCGACCCGAGGAAACTCTGCGTCCTGCTTGCAAGCGTCTGCTTCAGCTTGCCGATATTCCGCTCGAGATCTTTGAGTTTGTCGGCGGTCATTCCTACCCGCTCCGTGGCCTCCTCGCTGCTTTGCGCGAGGATCAGATCGCGCTGAACTTCAAGCCGGGCAATCTGACCTTGCAGGATCTTCAGGTATTCGTCGCTGGATTCTCCCAGGGATCTTGCGACGTTCGGCTGCTGCGTCGCAAGTTCCGCATTGAGCGACGACAGCGTCTTTTGTGCTGAGGCGATATCCACCTCCAGGCCGTCCCGTTCTGCCTCGAGCTTGGAGAGCTGATTCACGACGCGTTGGGTTTCGGCATCCAGGGAGACCATCCCCGAGTTTGTCATGTAGTTCTGGAGCGTCCGTTCGGCATTCTCAAGCTGTTCATGCTTGTCGGCCAATTGCCCCTCAAGGAATTCCCGCATGAGGCGTGACCTCTTCCTGCTGATCGTGAGATCGCGCTGCGCATACGCCTCCGTGTACGTGTTTGCAATGAGCGCCGCCTCCTCGGGGTCGCTGCTTCGGACAGTCACCCGCATGACGTCCGAATCCTTGACGGGGGAGAAATCGACGGCCTTCGTAAGGCGTTTGACTGCTTGTGCGGTCGGGCTGAGCTCCCACTGACCCGACTGCTTGTTGAATTCCCGGATGATGGCAATGGGGCGCTGGCGTGCCTCATCGACGTAGCCCTTCTGGCTCAGCATACGGACCACAGCTTCGGAGAGGGAGTGCGAACGGAGGGTTTCGAGCTCATGCGTCACCCGACTTACCGCGTCCGAGCCTGTGATGTCAATGGACCGCAACGCGGAAGCATTGGATCTGGCGTCGACCGCCACCGTTGCTGTCGCCTCATAGACCGGTTTGGAGAAAAAAGTATACAACCCTGTCAGCAACACGACGGCCGCAGTGGATCCCAGGATGATCCATTTGCCTCTCCTGAGCACGATGATGAGCTCCTGGAGGGTCCATTCGTTCGCGTGGGGGCTATTGTTCGATGGCCCGTGTTCCGAGTCTCTATCCATGGGGGTCACTATCGATTGTGAAGAACCTTCAGTGAGTGGCAGCGGGCGCAGGTCGCCCTGGTTTCCGACGAGCCCAAGCTCCGCTCTTTCGGCCACAGGTGCGGCCTAGCTTCGGAGAACGGCTATGCACAGGACGTATGAAGCGGGACGTATGAAGAAAGATGACAGCGCACAGCAGACAGCGGACAGTAAACTGATAGCGGACAGCTGATAGTAAGCTGATAGCAGACAGCTGACAGTGGACAGTTAACAGTCGAACGTCAGCGGGAAAGAGCTATATATGGAAATTCGCGACGGCCGATTCTTCAGCCGTCACCTTCTCAACACAGTCTTCTGTGATTTCCACCGAAAAGGACTGCGCAATCGATGACAGGGTGATGACCAGGCGTGCGTGGCCTCGGGTCTCGATGATGTATCCTTCGAGTCCGGTAAGAGGGCCGGATGTCACACGTACCCTGTCGCCGGCGCTGTAATACGGCTCGCGCTGGACTTCTCTCGGGTGTTGAAGCGCCGACCGCACCCACTCGATCTGATAGTCGGGTACACACACCGGTTTCCCGCTGAACTCGACAAACCTTACAACACCGGTCGTCTCGAGGATCTCGACCTTCCTTCGGAGATTCGTGTGGACGAAGAGATAACCCCGGAAGAGAGGCTCCTCGACAAGCTTCTTGCGATCGCTCCAGACGTGGAGCTCTTCAATGAGTGGGAGAAACGATTCTATCCCCCGATCGATGAGGCAGGCGTGCGACTTTTTCTCGAATCGCGATCGAAGAACCAGCGCATACCAAAGCGGATCTATGGAATTAGTCATCCCCTGGTCCTAATGCGCGATGTAGAGCGCAACCATGAGCGCGAGGACACAGAATATCACCAGCAGTCCCGGCGGGACCTCGCCGTTGCGGAGATCAGTCCAGCCCAGGCTCAGCGCCCATGCTTCCCGCCCGCAAGAATCGCATCGCACTCTCTGGCAGGGGATGACCAGTCGGAGCAGCCGAATCTTGAGGCTGTAGTCATAGGTGCGTTGCATTTTCCCCGGCGGGAAACAATACTTGCACAAACTTTGTACTCTCGTCATGCCTGCTCCCCTCAGCATTCCGTGCAAGCGATGCGGCAGCACGGTCGGCATTCTTCTTTGACCTGTGTCCAATGAAACCGTAGAGTGCACGCGAGACGGCATCGGTATGCCTCTTGCGCTTTCAGCTTTGCTCAATGGGTCTCGAGCCTTTCCGGGAAGATTCCTGTCTGCGCGGTGACATACGGCTCGTCCTCACGGACTGCCGACGGCCATGTTCGTTCCTGCAAATGGCTGTACGACGGCCGCCGCTCTGTACGTACAATCAGAGTACTCGTTCACCCTTCGAGAACACTCGAAGGCAACCTCACTGCGTTAGGGGAGCTGGGAGGTTTGGGTACTGCTAGTTCTTGGATGTAAAGAGCTGCGGAGAAGCTGCAGGTCGTACACGCTATGTTGCGCCATACAAACCGTCGGCTGCAACATCATTGTGATAATGATGAAGCGCCTTTCACATTCGACCCTGCAAATCCAACAAGATGTGAAGAGGTGGGGAGCGGAGTGATACCGCGGCGGTCGCCTGTTTCTCTATCAATCATTGCAATTCGGTGCCGCTGCGGAAAACTTCTGTGAGAAAAGTACCACGGGGTGAAACCAATGTCAAGGCATACGTCCCAAGCCTCGATCATGTTGCCACGATTAGCAGATATTCGGAGAGAGGGCGAGGTGCGGTTGTGACACGGGTCAAGATGCGTAATTTCGAACACAACAGGCGGAGCATCGTTCCGGACCTCTCCCCGCCCAAAAGATGGCGGGCGAGCCCCCGTCCCTTTCTCCAACCCCTCGGCGTGTGCAGACAAGGAAGCCGTGTAGGGACGTTGCATGCAACGTCCCTACTGCAGTTCAGAATTGGGAATCAACGATATTGGCGTTCTCAATGCCGAAGCCATACCTTGCCAATATTCTTTGCCCACCCCGCCCCTTTCGCAACACCGAGCGTCAGCACCGCGTCTCCCGTCTTGTTGAAGTACTGCACCTCGATCTGATGCAGGCCCTGCGCGAGCGGACAGTATCCGCTCTTCTCCGTCAGCGCATGGAGTCCGTCGACATCAACGATGA
>DATJPR010000035.1:0-5890 GCA_035506295.1 Bacteroidota bacterium
ATATACCACACGCCTCCGCTTATCCTCGCCAGGACAACATACTTTCCGGGATACCCATCGATAAACCTGACATCATCCCACCTGTCGGGGAGCGTCATCATATAGTTCTGAACAAAGTCCTTTTGGGCTGCCATGCCTCCCGGCGTCTCGGCGATATGCTGGATCCCCGAAGTGAAGATGACGGACAACGCGATTTCAAAACCTCCGGTGGTTCTTCGTTTCTCATTCGGGATGCCCGAAAAGTTCACGGGCGTGAAATCCATTGGGTCAAAGAGGTTTCGTGTGAAAGGAATGACGGCACAGTGGGAGGGCTGGTTATCGGCGAAGGATTGGCCGAAGGTGACGTATTCCTCGCCTCGTATCGCTTCCATGCTCACCAGATTGGGATATGTTCTCGACCAGCCCCGGGGAAACGTGGCGCCGTGGAAGTTCACGGCAAGTGCATATCGCGCCGCGTCTTTCAGTATGTCGATATAGTAGTGGATCATCGATTGTCCGTCCCCGCCGAAGAAATCCACCTTCACGCCGCTGACGCCCATCTCTTTCAGCCTCTCGAATTCGGCGCGCCTTGCTGCTCCGGTGAGCAGCTTGTCGCGGGGAGTGAGAGTTGTGGTATTCCAATCACCTGCGGAATTATACCACAGGAGGATCCTGACATGCTTTGTGTTCGCATACTCCACCAGCTGCCGCACTCTGGCGTATCCGATTTGCGTATCCCAGAACGCGTCGATCAGGCAATACTTCCAGCGCATCGCGGCTGCAAAGTCGATGAACCGGCGCTGCGTGTCGTATACCGTCGCACTGTCTTTAAGAATGACCCAGCTCCACGACGCAACTCCCGGCTGAAGCCATGATGAGACGTCGTATTGTGCCGGCGTTGCCAGATCCGTTTCAATCGTCGATTCAACAAGTGCCGCCAGGTTATCCGTTACGGCGACGATGCGCCACGGCGTGTACCACGGCAGCTTCGATTGGGGTAAGACCGCACCCCCGGATGTGCCCTCCTGCGGTTCAGGAAACTGTATGGTGTACTCACCGTCGGGGGAAAACTGGCTTAATCGCGACCCGCAATAATCGGTGTCCAGTGCGGTTTCAGTAATGCTTATCCAGTATTTGCCGGAGTGAAAAAGTGCCGGCATCACCCACCCGGCCTGATGCGGCGCCGTGGTACCCGCAGCTATGTCCATCTGATAATAGTTCTCGTACGACGGTGAGGCATAGCACCATCCTGTTCGTGCATCGTCACATGGCTGGAGAAATGCCTTCGTTGAGCGATCAAAGTGAAACGAGGTCTCTTCCTTGAAGATTGTCAGCGTCGTATCCGGCTTTCCGGGGAAAACATACCTGAATGCCGCCCCGTCGTTCGATACCTGAAAAATGATCTCCATCTGTTGCGATAGGGCATTCCTGAGAAAGAACACCCGTTTGTTGCCGGAGTAACTGCACATCAATCTCTTCCCGTGCAATACCGTGTACTTGTCGGATACCGATTGCACATCGGAGACCGAATCGAGCAGAAGGTTGGACGAAAAATCCCCGTCGCTGCGGACAATGCCCAGTTTCGATTGTTTCAAGACCGTCGTGCCGGAATGCACAATGGAATAGACGGGCTCGCCGTTCGAAGTGAGCCGAACGGCGACCGAAATTCTTGTGTCGGGGCTTTCGATCGTGTACCGGTCAGCGCACAAAGCGCCGGTGGAGAGAGCGAGAATCAGGAAGATCGAGGATACGTGGCTACTGTTTGCCATGGGGACCCCGCGAGCCTGTTGCCCGATTGCTTCGATTATTGAACGGTGACGTTGGTCATCTTCAGGTCTTTCGCATCGGAGCTGGTGCCGTACCACACTTCGTACTCTCCCGGTGTCACGGACATTGTGCCGTGTGTCCTGTCGAAGAATTCAAACGCCGAAGGACGAAGCGTGATTCGCGCCTCGGCTGTCCTGCCGGCTGCAACCTCAACCCGCTGAAAGCCCCGCAGAGTCTTCAACGGCCCGCCGATGTCATCGACCTTTCGGACGTACACTTGAACGATTTCCGTGCCCGCGCGCCTGCCCGTGTTTGTCACGGGTATTGTGAGCTGTATGTCGTCGTCCTTCGTGATCCGGGTCTTGCTGATGTCAGCGCTGCCGAGGGAGAATGTCGTATAGCTCATCCCGAATCCGAACGGGAAAAGGGGATCGGACATGAACCGGTATGTTCGCCCGTTCATGGAGTAGTTCTCGAAATCGGGCAATTGATGAATGTTCTTATAGAGAGTGATAGGCAGCTTCCCCGACGGGTTGTAGTCGCCAAAGAGCACGTCGGCGATTGCCTGACCGCCGGATTCCCCGGCATACCAGGCCTGGAGAATGGCATCGCAAGTTCCCGTCTCCGGAACCAGTCCGATGGCTGAGCCCGAGCAGTTGACGAACACGATCTTCTTCCCGGCTTCCCTGAGCGCTTTGAGGCAATTGCGCTGCACTGCGGGAAGTTCAATGTCGGTCCGGTCGCCCCCCTTGAAACCCGGCAGCTGAACCGGCATCTCTTCTCCTTCCAGCTGCGCGGAGATGCCGCCCGCGAACACGACCAGGTCAACCCCCTTCAGCTTCCGGACCAGGGCATCGTACTCGACAGGCACCTCCCTGCCGAAATCCATGCTCAGGCTGGCCGTCCAATTCTGGATCTGTTTGAAGCGGACATCAACCCTGTACTCCTTTCCCTTTTCCACCCTGTACGCGACGCGCTTCGGCAGCGGTCTCCACATGAAGACTCTCGCGATGGTGTCACCGTTCACGATCAGCTGCAACGCCCCGCACGCCTCCACCTTGAAAGCGATGTCACCCGATTGCGACGGCGTGTAGATCGTCTCGTATCTGGCGGAGAAATTCTCCAGGTGAACGCCGGCGCTGAATTCGTGCTGCCCGAACGTGGTGAGCCTGATGGGATGAACGAGTTGCTCGGTGGCCGCCGCCTCACCCGTTGCCTCGCGGTTGTTCCAGTACGTCGCCTTCATACCCGGCTTGCCGTCGAAGGAGCATTCACCCAGCGCGGTCACGGTCACCGCATTCTCGGCCAGGTCGCACCCTTTATCATAGAGAATCTTCTCCGGTGCGACCTTCGATCGTATGCCATCCAGGACCGTGACAGTATGCCAGGGAGTGCCGTTGTAGTTTCCCCACATCAGGGCCTGATCGTCGGCATTCGGTCCCACGACTGCGATTCTCCCCGCTGACCTGGACAAAGGCAGAATATTGTCCCTGTTTTGCAGGAGCGTCATGGACTCGCGGGCCATCGCGAGGGCCAGCGTCTTGTGTTCGTCAGAGTTGATCACCGAAAGAGGGATGCGCGACCAGGGCACCACCGTATCGGGATCCATCTCGCCCAGATCGAAACGACCGACCAGTACGCGCAGAAGGTGCTTGTCCACTTCCTGTTCCGTGATCAGGCCCCTCTGGACCGCGTCGGGCAATGTCCTGAACGCATAGTCATAGCCGCACTCAACATCGGTGCCCGCCAGTACGCCCCTGGCGGCTGCGTGGAGTGCGTCGGAGGAGACTTTGTGACTGTGATAGAAATCGGATATTGCGCCACAATCGGACACCACCATGTACTTGAATCCCCAGTCGTCGCGGAGAATATTCTGCAGCAGGCGCGTATTGCCGCAACACGGCTCATCGTCCAGACGCTGATAGGCACACATAATTTCCCGGACGCCAGCGTCCCTCACCAGTGCTTTGAACGCCGGCAGATAGGTTTCATACAGATCACGCGGATCGACGGTATTGAGGTTGATTGTATGACGACTCGATTCCGGGCCCGAGTGTACGGCAAAGTGCTTGCCACAGGCCAGCAGCTCCCGGTATTTTGCATCGGTGGGACCCTGGAGTCCGTTCACAACAGAAACACCCATACGTGACGTGAGATAGGGGTCTTCACCGTAGGTTTCCTGGCCTCTGCCCCAGCGGGGATCGCGAAAGATGTTCACGTTGGGGGTCCACACAGAGAGGCTCAGGAAACGCCTGTTCTCCTCTCCTCGTTGTCGTGACGCATTGTACCGGGCGCGGGTTTCGTCCGACACGCACCTGAACACACGATACACCAGTGCATCGTCGAACGAGGCGGCCATGCCAATCGGCTCGGGGAACACGGTTACACTGTCGTTATTGGCAAGGCCGTGAAGCGCTTCGCTCCACCAGTTGAACTTCCTGATGCCCAGCCGCGGGATTGCATCGGAGACGTCGCACATCAACGATGCCTTCTCAGTCAATGTCAGTCGGGTGAGCAGGTCTCTGGCGCGCGCCTCCGAGCTCAAGCCGGAGTTCTGAAATGGCAATGGTTGCGCCGACAGACTCGCGGAGAGTGCGGCGACAAGGAACGTCAACAGGGTGTATTTCATGGGGTGCCTTTTTTTGAATGCGCTGGTCACGATGTCAGTGAGGACTGGAACGCCAGCCACTGTCCGTCGCTCGAGATGCCGGGGAAAGTGATGACAGCGACTCCCGCCGCCGGGTTTCTCGAGGATCTTATGGTGGGATACAACGTTGCCTGTCAAGGAAAGCCTGCACGGGTGCGCAGATTCCCGTCAGCACGTGAAGCCACGTCTACCGCGGTAAAATAGCGGAGAAGGGAGCAAGAGTCAAACGAAGTGTGGGGGAAGACGAAAAAGTCCGTCCGTCCCACGGGCCTCCCGTTTCTGGAAAAAGAATGATAGATTTTTCTCTCAGGTTTGAATGTCGCTGAGGCGAAGCGTAGATTTCGGATAGAGTCAAGCACCAGTCAACGTTGGCAGGCTACGGTGGCCTGGTCATCCTTGAACGGCAATGGGGTACATCATGAAGATCAATCGCATCGACGTTTTTCAGGTCACGTACCGGCTCGTGGACGAGCGCTACTCCTGGTCGCGGGGTCATGCAGTGACCTCGTTCCTCAGCAGCATCGTGAAGATCTCAACGGACGAAGGGATCTCCGGTTTCGGCGAGGTGTGTCCGCTGGGATCCGGATACATGGACGCTCATGCACGGGGCGTTCCAGCGGGAATCGCGGAACTCGGTCCCGTATTGCTCGGCCAGGACCCGCGCCGCATACGGGCGGTCAACGCACTTATGGACGTGACGATGGGGGGACACAACTATGTCAAATCCCCTCTTGACATCGCGTGCTGGGATATCCTGGGGAAGGCGACGGGGAGTCCCGTTGCCACGCTGCTGGGAGGGATGTGTGTGGAAGAGTACCCCCTCTACCGTGCCATCCCCCAGCGATCTCCTGAGGAGATGGCGGACGACGTCAAGCGCTACCGTGCCGAAGGGTATCACCGGTTTCAACTCAAGGTGGGGGGACAGGCCGACGATGACGTCAGGCGGATCAAGGCCGTCCGCAGCGTTCTTGACCCCGCGGACGTCCTCGTCGCCGACGCGAACACCGGATGGGAGCAGCACGCTGCCATACGGGTGGTCAACGGCGTCCGCGATCTTGACGTCTACATTGAGGCACCCTGCGCGACATACGAAGAGTGCCTTGTGGTCCGGCGGCACACCCGGCTCCCCTTTGTCCTCGATGAGGTCATTACGGGTGCTCTCCCGTTTCTCCGTGCGCTGGGCGATGGAGCAATGGATGTCGTCAACATCAAGATCTCAAGAGTGGGTGGACTGACGAAGGCCGTTCAGCTCCGGAATCTTTGCGAGACGGTGGGCATCGCGATGACGCTGGAAGACAGCTGGGGGGGAGACGTCACGACTGCCACGATTGCCCATCTGGCGGGGAGCACCAGACCCGAGTTCCTCTTCAGCTCCACTGACTTCAATAGCTACATCGACGTTACACTTGCCGATGACGCCCCGCGTCGCAACAACGGCAGGCTTGCCGTCCCCTCCGGTCCCGGGCTGGGAATCCACGTGAACGAAAAGGCGATGGG
>DATJPR010000036.1:0-2778 GCA_035506295.1 Bacteroidota bacterium
GGAGGTACAGAATCCGACTGCTGAACCGGTCTCTGGAGTACTGCAGTGCACTCTCGATGGACAGGTAGTTCAGCGTGAAGCGGAAGTCCCGCCTCACTCCACGGTTGAAGTCCGCCTTCCGCAGTTCGAGGTCCCGCATCCAAGGCTCTGGTGGCCAAACGGCTATGGCCCGCAGAACCTCTCCACGGCCACCTTCCGGTTCGTCGGACGGGGCGGCATCCTGCTCGACGCCGAAAACGTCACCGTCGGCATACGCGAGGTTCAGACCCGATGGGATAGTCAGACCAGAAGCCGGCAGGTGCTTGTTAACGGTCAGCCTATCTTCATCCGGGGCGGCAACTGGATTGCCTCCGATGCGATGTTCCGGTTTTCGCCAGACAGGTACGATGCAGAGGTCCGATTCCATCGCGACATGAACCTCAACCTGATCAGAATTTGGGGAGGAGGACTGACCGAGCGGCCGGAGTTCTACAGCGCGTGCGACAAATACGGCATTCTGGTGTTTCAGGATTTCTGGATGTCGGGCGACTGCAACGGCAAATGGCTGGATCCCCGGAAAAAGGAAGATCAGTGGACTCGCCGCCGCTATCCTGACGATCACCGGTTGTTCCTCGCCTCCGTGAGGGACCAGGTCATGATGCTCCGCAATCATCCTTCTCTCGCCTTCTACTGCGGCGGCAACGAAATCCCTCCGCCCGAAGACATTCTGACCGCCATGCAGGATTCCCTGCTCCCTGCTTTGGACGGCACGCGCTACTTCTTCTCGTACTCCAATGTCGACAGCATGTCGTATAACAACATCGGTGGCAATGGCGACGGGACGTATCACGTTCAGCCGGTCGGATATTTCTGGGAGCATCATTCCTTCCCCTTCAATTCCGAGATCGGATCGGTCGGCCTGAGCGACGTCGAATCGCTCGAACGATTCATCCCGCCGGAGGACCTGGTGCTTCCCGACGCTGAAGGAGGGAAGCTCGATTCGGTCTGGCGCTACCACAAATATCTCGGCTACGGAACTCAGGTCGATGCGTACGGCAAGCCGGCGACGCTGCGGGATTTTGCCGACAAGGCGCAGCTCGTCAACTACGATCAATATCGCGCGCTCATGGAGGGACATCTCTCGCACATGTGGGAGTGGTACACGGGCGTCATCATCTGGAAGACCCAGAACCCATGGACCGCGATGCGCGGGCAGATGTACGATTATTATCTTGATCCGAACGCCGCGCTGTACGGGCTCCATCACGCCGGCGAACCGCTTCATGTCATGTGCAACCCGACCGACGGCATGGTGACCATCGTCAATAATACCTTCGTCCCCTATCACGATCTTATGGTTCAGGCGAAGGAAATCGGCATGGACGGAAGGGATTCAGTGCTTCTCCAGTGGGTCGTCGAGGTCAGCCCGTCGGGTGTCCAGAAGATCAATACCGTCAAGAACGTTCGGGACACACTTGTCGGCGCAGGCGGAGGGTTTCTCGACCTACGATTGATCACATCTGCCAAGGAGGTTCTCAGCGAGAACCTGTACTGGCTTCCTGATTCAACGGGAAACTATTCGGGCCTGCAGCATCTTGCGAACTCCGTTGTGCACATGACGGCGCGGAAGAGCGGCGAAAGGAGTTATGCCGTCGATCTGACGAACCCTCCCGGCAACCCGGTGGCGTTCTTCAACCGGATCTCCCTGGTCGACAGTGTTTCGGGCAAAAGGATCCTTCCAGTCTTCTACAGCGACAACTACATTTCGGTTCTTCCCGGCGAGACGAAGGACGTAACCATCGACTGCGGGCCTTCCGCAGACATCACCAATGCAGTGGTAACCGTTCAAGGCTGGAACGTGAAGAAGTCATTCCTCTCAACCAAATAATGAGGCATCCATGCGAACACTACTTGCGATGCTCGGCATCTTCGCACTTGCAGGCTGCACCATACAAATGGATCAGTTCCTGACCACCGACTATCAGATTGGAGCGCCAAAAACCGTGACCGTCGGAAGCCCGATGCTCACCATCACCTCGGGTACGAGGTGGCCGCATGGTGATGTGGTGGATCAGTTGACGCAGATGGTTTTTTACGGGGGGATAACCGGGAGCACCTTGAAGCTTTCCTATCAGGAATTCTCCTACCAAATCTCACGCCCGACGTTTACGCAGGATCTCCAGTACGACCTGGCAAAATCCAGGACCATCAAGTTCCGCGATATTACCATGCAGATCGATTCTGCAGATAATTCGACGATCACGTATCGCGTCACCGACGGCCCGCTTCCCGTCACCCCTACGCACTGGAATGCCGGATCGTTCGGCATTACCGTCGAGAATAAGAAGGTCGTCGAGCTCCTGATGAAATCTGCCGCCATCGACGCAGGGTTCGAACTGGGTGATGTGATTCTCAGCGTCGACAGCGTCGCCCTCACCGGCGACACGACGCACGATCAGAACCTCGTCAACGTTGCACCGGGGGCTCGCCACGAATTCAAGGTCCAGAGGGGGAATAGCGAGATCACACTCGTCGCGGATTGACACGCGCTCAGGCGGCACGAGTGCATTCCCGGCTGATCCTGGACTACGGTTCTTGCTGTGCTGCTATCCGGCGACACACAGAACTGTAGTCTTCGGGGGAATCGATGTCGAGAAGGATTTCTTCGGCTTCGACCTCGATCGTGCTGAAACCGATCGACTGGAGAGCCTCTTTGAGGGAAGAGCCGTCGGCCTGTTCGAGAATGCGGGGAATGAGAGCTCTCGACAGACAGACGGGGTGGCCGTTCCTTCCGTGAAA
>DATJPR010000037.1:0-3693 GCA_035506295.1 Bacteroidota bacterium
AAGCGTCCGCCGATGGTGAATGTGTGGTGGGGAAACACGATCGAAGACAACAGCTTCGGCACGGACGAGTTTATGGACCTCTGCCAGCAGATCGGCTGCGACCCGTATTTTGCCGGAAACGTCGGAAGCGGAAGCGTCGAAGAATTGGCCGAGTGGGTGCAGTATCTGAACGGACCGGAGAACGGCCCGATGGGGAAGCTCCGTGCGGCATTCGGTCATCCCAAGCCGTACAACGTGCGCTTCTGGGGGGTCGGCAATGAGTCGTGGGGATGCGGTGGGAGCATGAATGTCGAATACTACGCGAACCTCTACAAGCGGTATGCGACGTTTATGGCGAACATCTTCGCGCCGTCCGGCCTCTACCGTGTCGCGTCCGGTCCGGGGGGCGACGATTATCACTGGACGGAAGTGATGATGCGCGACGTGAATCCCGGCCTCATGGAGGGACTGTCGCTTCACCACTATGCGGTGATCGATTGGGGGCACAAGGGCTCGGCGACGGAGTTCAGCGAGAAACAGTACTTCACCACGATGCAGCGGGCGCTGCAGATGGAGGAGTACGTGACGAAGCATACGACGATCATGGACCGGTACGATCCGCAGGACAGAGTGGGATTGGTCGTCGACGAGTGGGGAGGATGGTACGATGTCGAGCCCGGGACGAACCCCGGCTTCCTGTTTCAGCAGAACACCATGCGCGACGCGATGCTTGCAGGCGTAACGCTGAACATCTTCAATAACCATTGCGCGCGCGTGAAGGCGGCCGCCGTCGCGCAGGCCGTCAACGTTCTGCAGTCGCTCGCGCTGACGCAGAACGAAAAGCTCGTCCTCACGCCGACCTACTGGGTGTTCGATCTCTACAAAGAGCATCACGATGCGTTGATGCTGCCGGTCGACGTCAAGAGCGCGAAGTATTCGCTCGACGGCGCGAGCCTTCCCGCTGTCTCTGCATCGGCATCCCGATCGAAGGACGGCGTGATCCACATTTCGCTGGTGAACATCGACGCGGATCACGCTCAGGATATCACGATCGATCTGCACGGCGCGACGCCTTCGAAGGTGTCGGGGCAGATTCTCGTTTCGAAGAAGATCCAGGACTACAACAGCTTCGACGATCCCGGGAAGATCAAGCCGGCGGAGTTCAACGGGGCGAAGCTGACGGGGGGGACGATACAGGTGCAAATGCCGGCGGCGGCGGTCGTTGTGCTTGACCTTCATTAGTCGAAGAATTTTCCCTGTGTAGGGACGTTGCATGCAACGTCCCTACAGGCGCCACAATCAGTGACGCGACCACATATGCCCTCCATCCACGACATCGCCCGCGCGGCCCGCACATCGATCGGCACCGTCGACCGTGTGCTGCATAGCCGCGGCAGGGTCTCCGAGACGACGCGCGCACGCGTGATGGCCGTCGTGCGTCGCCTCGGATACAAACCGAACATCTACGCCCGCAATCTCTCGCTCGGCCGGTCGTTCACGTTCGGCGTGCTGATGCCGCAGCAGTCGCAGGATGGAACCTACTGGGCCCTTCCCGCTCGCGGTATCCATCGGGCGGCGGAAGAACTGCGCCCCTACAGAGTGCATGTGCGCGTTTTCCACTATGACCGCTACTCGGAGAGTTCGTTCTGGGTGGCGGCCCGCCGGTGTGCCACTGCGCGCGTGGACGGCCTCCTCCTGGCGCCGGTGATGCAGCAGGCGGCGAGCGAATGCGTGTCGACGCTGTTCGCGAAAATCTCGTATGTGTTCTTTGACTCGAGCGTTCCGAACGCGCGCCCTCTTTCCATCGTGTGGCAGGACCCTCAACAGAGCGGCGTGGTCGCCGGGAACCTCATGCGCATGCTTCTTCCCGGAGGCGGCCGGATCGCCGCGATCAAAGTCACCCCCGGCGACAATCACCTCGATCGGCGGGTTCGCGGCTTCAAGGAGGCGATGAATGGATCCACGCAATACTCCGTCGATGTGATTGACGCAGACAGCAAGGCGAAGCGCCTTCTCTCGGACACCGTGCCGGCGCTGATTCTCCGAAGCCGGAAAAACTATCGCGGCGTGTTTGTCTCCAACGCATGGACGCATCCGCTCGCACGGTATTTTCTCCGCAATGCCGGGCGGAGGCACATCGCGCTGATCGGCTATGATCTGATTCCGGAGAACTGCGCCTGCCTCGAAAAGCAAGGGATCGATTTTCTGATCAGCCAGCGTCCTGCGATGCAGGGGTATCTCGGCATCATGGCGCTCTACCGGAGCTTCGTGCTCCGCGAGAAGGTGGCGAAGGACGTTACGGTGCCGCTGGATATCGTGACAAGAGATAGCTACAAGTACTACGAGGATTAGTCAAAAGCTCCGGCGTGTGTAGGGACGTAGCATGCTACGTCCCTACAAAGGCTGATTGGGTGCAGGTTGACCAGACTGGTGGACCTACATTGGCAGATTGTTAATTTTAAATTGGTCGGGTCAGCGACCCCACCTACAATCTAAAATCTAAAACCTAAAATCTAAATTCTAAAATTGCCCCCATGTCCAATCCCAGCTACGTTCTCGGCCTCGACTACGGCACCGCCTCCGTCCGTTCCGTTCTCATCGATGCCTCCAACGGCCGCGAGCTCGGCAGTGCCGTCTATGAATACCCCCGGTGGGCGGCCGGGAAATTCTGTGACCCGGAGAAGAACAGGTTCCGACAGCACCCCTCCGATTATATCGAAGGGCTCGAGGACACGATCAAACGCGTTCTGGCCGAGGCGCCGCCGGGCACCGCTGGGCGGGTTCGCGGCATCGCGGTCGATACAACAGGGTCCACACCTGTGGCCGTCGACAAGAACGGCACGCCGCTTTCCCTGCTCCGCGAATTCGAAGGGAACCCCAACGCGATGTTCGTCCTGTGGAAAGATCATACCGCCGTGAACGAGGCGGCGCAGATCAACGATCTGGCGAAAAACTGGGGAGGCGAAGACTTCACGAAATATGAAGGAGGCATTTATTCGTCGGAGTGGTTCTGGGCGAAGATCCTCCATGTCATTCGCGACGATTCCAGGGTGCGCGCTGCCGCGTTTTCCTGGGTCGAGCATTGCGATTGGATCCCTGCCTTGCTCACAGGCATCAACGACCCGCTCAAGATGAAGCGAAGCCGGTGCGCCGCCGGGCATAAGGCCATGTGGCATCCGTCGTGGGGCGGGCTTCCTTCAAAGGATTTCCTGAAGCGCCTCGACCCCGACCTTGCCGGTTTGCGCGATCGGTTGTACCAGGACACATCCACAAGCGATGAGGCCGCGGGAAAACTCTCCGTTGAATGGGCGAGGCGGCTCGGCCTTTCCACCGATGTCGTCGTCGCGGTGGGTGCGTTTGACGCGCACATGGGCGCCGTGGGGGGCGAGATTGCGCCGTATACGCTGACGAAGATCATGGGGACCTCCACGTGCGACATGATCGTCGCTCCGGGCAGCGACATGAAGGGAAAACTGATCCGCGGGATCTGCGGTCAGGTGGACGGTTCGATCATTCCGGGCATGCTGGGGATGGAGGCGGGGCAATCTGCGTTCGGCGATGTGTATGCATGGTTCAAGGACCTCCTTCTGTGGCCCGTGGAACATCTGGTGTCCCGCTCGGCGGTCCTTGATGAAGGGAAGAAGAAGGAACTCATCGAAGAAACATCGTCCGCCATTCTCGATGCATTGACGGAAGAGGCCGCAAAATTGCCGA
>DATJPR010000038.1:0-10871 GCA_035506295.1 Bacteroidota bacterium
TCTCGGGCGGAGAGCCCCTCCTGCATCCCGACTTTCTGCGTGAGATTCTCCGGCGCTGCAAGGCGTCGCAGATTCATACGGCGGTGGAGACGGCGGGATTTTGCACGGAAAAAACGATGCTCTCCGTCATTCCGTTTGTCGATCTCTTCCTGTACGATCTCAAGATCATGGATACCGAAGCGCACCGCAGGTTTACGGGCGTCGACAACGACGGGATCCTCCGCAACCTGGAATTGGTCTGCCGTTCCGGTGTGAACACCATCGTCCGCATTCCGATTATCCCGGGTATCAACGATCATGCGGCGAATATCCAGTCGATGATCGCCTACCTTCACGAACACACAAACATTTCCGTGGTTCATCTTCTTCCGTATCACAGCATGGGTCACGACAAGGCTCTGCATCTGGGCATGGAAAACGAGGTGCCCGATATCCCTTCGCTGCAGGAGGAAAAGCTGATCCCGATTCTCAATCAATTCCAGGAAGGCGGCTTCGCCGTCGCCATCGGGGGGTGAATGATGATGACCGAACGCGTCAAACGGCTGCGGCAGCGAAGTCTCGATGCGGTGCCCATGATGTCACATGAACGCGCCGTTCTCGTCACTGAGGCGATGCAATCGATGGGGCTCCAGTCGGCGCCGGTGCGTCGCGCCCTGGTGTTCGAGCATATCCTCGAGCGCAAGCAGATCTACATCGGCGACGACGAGCTTATCGTGGGTGAACGGGGCCCTGCACCAAAGGAGACGAGCACCTATCCGGAAATCTGCTGTCATACCCTGGAAGATCTGCACGTTCTGGATACGCGGCCGCGCATTCCGTTCAAGGTCTCGGAGGAAACCCGCAAGGTCTATGACACTACGCTGATCCCGTTCTGGAAGGGGCGATCGTTGCGCGAAACGATCTTCGAATCGATGACCGGGGCGTGGAAGGAGTGCTATGCCGCCGGCATCTTTACGGAGTTCATGGAGCAGCGTGCGCCGGGCCATACGGTGCTTGGCGACAAGATCTATCAGAAAGGGATGGAAGATCTCAAGGTCGACATCCGCAAGAGCCTGGAGGCGCTTGATTATGAAAACGACCCGGATGCCTACGCGAAATCGCAGGAGCTGGAGGCGATGCGCGTATGTGCCGATGCATTGATCGGGTTTGCCCGGCGCTACGCGAACCGGGCACGCGAGCTCGCCCGGACGGCATCGTCGGTCGAACGGAGACACGAGCTTGAGACGATTGCCGATATTTGTGCGTATGTCCCCGCGCACGCTCCGAGAACCTTCCATGAAGCGCTGCAATATTACTGGTTCGTTCACCTCGGGGTGATCACGGAGCTCAACCCCTGGGACGCCTTCAACCCCGGGAGGCTCGATCAGCACCTCTTTCCGTTTTACCAGCGTGACGTTGCCCAGGGGTCGCTCTCACGAGAACGCGCACGAGAGCTCCTGCAGTGCTTCTGGGTCAAATTCAACAACCAGCCGGCTCCGCCGAAAGTGGGCGTCACCGCGGCCGAGAGCGCGACCTACACCGACTTTGCCAATATCAACAGCGGCGGACTGAAAGCCGACGGGTCGGACGGCGTGAATGAGCTCACGTACCTCGTTCTCGAAGTGATCGATGAGATGCGCCTGGTGCAGCCGAGTTCGAACATCCAATTGTCGCACAAGAACCCCGACGAGTTCCTGAAGAAAGCACTTTGCATCGTGCGGAAAGGTTGGGGACAACCATCGCTGTTCAATGCCGACAAGGTCGTGGAAGAGCTGCTCCGACAGGGGAAGAGCATCGAGGATGCGAGGAACGGCGGGACCAGCGGCTGTGTGGAAACAGGAGCGTTCGGCAAGGAAAGCTATATTCTGACGGGGTACTTCAACCTCGTGAAGATCCTGGAAATCACGCTGAACAACGGCGTGGATCCGCGGACCGGCAAACCGCTCGGGCTTGCAACGGGGGACGTCTCGACCTTCCCGACGTTCGAAGCGTTCCTGCAGGCGTTCGAGCGGCAAGTGAGGCATTTTGTCGACATTAAGATGCGGGGAAACAACGTCATCGAACGGCTGTACGCGGAGCATTTGCCGACGCCGTTCCTGTCGATGCTCATTGACGACTGCATCGAACGGGGCAAAGACTACACGGATGGTGGAGCGCGCTACAACACCAACTATATTCAGGGAGTCGGACTGGGGACGCTGACCGATTCCCTCTCCTCCATCAAACAGCATGTGTTCGATCGGCGCGCGCTCTCCTTCAGCCGGCTTCGAGCCGCGCTCGCCTCCGACTTCGGAGACGATGAGAACACAAGGCTCATGCTCTGGAATAAGACGCCGCGATATGGCAACGATGATGACGAGGCCGACGACTTGATGGTGCGGGCGTTTGGGATCTTCTTCCGGGCGGTCGACGGCAGAAAGAACACCAAAGGCGGGTGCTATCGCATTAATCTCCTGCCGACGACATGCCACGTCTATTTCGGATCGGTGACCGGTGCCACGCCGGACGGTCGGAAAGCGGGGCGTCCCCTCTCTGAGGGAATCTCGCCTGTGCAGGGGGCTGACCGCCGTGGCCCGACCGCCGTTCTGAAATCCGCCGCGAAAATGGATCATGGCAAAACTGGCGGGACGCTTCTCAATCAGAAATTCACTCCCCACCTTCTTCACGACGAAGCGGGGATGAACGCGCTGCAAAACCTCGTCCGCACGTACTTTTCGCTCGGCGGCCACCACATTCAATTCAATGTGGTCGATGCGTCAACGCTCAGGAAAGCCCAGCAATCTCCGGAGGAGTATCGCGATCTCATCGTGCGGGTGGCAGGCTACTCGGATTATTTCTGCGACCTCGCGAAGGATCTTCAGGACGAGATCATTTCTCGAACCGAGCACCAGGAATTCTGAGTTCCCACATTACCGCCTCGCAGTTCTTCCACACCATCGTTCAGCGTGTTGAAATCCTGCCACCGGCACGCCTTCGTCGCCACCGATGAAGAGTCACTATTCGCCAATTGTACACACTTCATCACTTGGGGTGGTGAAGGATTTACCTCTTGCCCACGTGATCAAGGACTAAGTGACGGACAAAGAGAAAAAGCAGAATTTCTGGCGATACGGGTCTGATGGGTACTTTCCGGGTTGGGTTCTCCATGGCACGTGCTTTGCGTTCACCTCTTGAGGATTCTTCTGTGAGGTGAGGCTCAACCGACCCCTGCCGGCATGGCTCTCGTCTGCCATCTTCGTTGATTGGTCGGCTCCCCCTGTTGCTGTTCATTCTCATGCGCTCGGAGACTGTTTCCTCCAGCGCTTTTTCTATTTTTGAGGAGCGGACGCAATGAAGCACATATCGTTAACGTTGACCAAATCCTGCTTGATGGTCCTCTTCCTGGCGATCGGGCTCACCACAGGCCGGGCGCAGCAGGGCCCGGCCATGGTCTGGGGTGAAGTCGATACCGCCGAGCTCAAGATGAAGTCGTACCACCCCGACACGAACGCTGCCGCCGTGGTGTTGTTCGATGTCGGCCGCCTGGAATTCACCGATGAAGTCGGATTCATCCTGAAGCGGCACAAGCGCATCAAGATCTTTACCAAAGAGGGGTATGATCAGGCGACAGAGATGATCTCGCTGTACTCCAAGGACCACATGGAAAAGATCCGGGACATCGAGGGCGCCACGTACGTCATCGGGCCCGACGGCTCGGTCATGAAGATTGAGATGGACGACAACGCGATCTTCAAAACGGAAGATGACAACGAGTTTACGCATTACAAGTTCACCCTTCCCTCGCTCGAGCCGGGGTGCGTCATCGAATTCCGCTATGAGATCAAAGAAAAGGATGTCTTCTCATCACGTCCGTGGTATTTCCAGTCTGCGATTCCCGAGCGATGGAGCGAATTCCAGGTGGTGTTTCCGAAGACATTCGCCTTCGCGATGGTGAAACAGGGGTACGAGAACTTCTTCATCAGTGAACAGTCGGACGAATTCCGCAATGTCCGTGGCCACCTCCGCGAGCTCACGGGAGAGGACCGGGTCAGCTGCTCAAAGTTCCGGTACGTACTCAAAGATGTCCCTGCGGTGCGCGACGAACCATTCATGACCACGCCGGAGGACTACCGGCAGAAAGTCAGCCTGCAACTCGCGGAGTATATCACGCCGTATTCCCAGGGCGTGGTCACGGTGATGAAGACCTGGAAGACCTTTGTCCAGGAAATGGCGGATGATAAAACCGTGGGGAAAGCCGTCGACGATACGAAGACGGTGCGCAAACTGACTGAACCTCTCGTTGCCGGCCTGAACACCCCGGGCGAAAAACTGCGGGCCATTTACGACTATGTCAGGAAGAATATCGTCTGGTCGGGGAGGAATCGCTGGTGGGCGGAAAAGGATGTGGATGACGTGCTGGATTCCAAGACGGGATCGAGCGCGGAGATCACGACGCTCCTGCTTTCAATGATGCACGTCGCCGGCATCAACGGGTGTCCGGTTATTCTGAGCACGCGAGCAAACGGCCTGGCGCAGGAGGTGTACCCCATCGCGAACCAGTACAACTATTCGCTTGCAGCCGCCTTCGTAGACGGAAAGACATACTACCTTGATGCCACCGATCCCTTGCGCCCGATGAACGTCCTCCCCGTACGTGTCCTGAATACGCGCGGGCTCCTCATCCGTCCCGAATCAGTGGATTTTGTCACGCTGTCGACTGGCGCCTATTATCATCACGAGGTGACAGCCGCGATGACTCTCTCCGAAGCAGGCGAACTGAAGGGGATCGTCGAAACGGTGGACAAAGATTATGCTGCCGTCGATCGACGGCAAGAATTGAAAGACAAGAAACCCGTGGAGGTGGAGAAACAGATGCTCGGGGCCGACCGTGCTCTGATCACCGTGGATTCGGTCAGCGTCAGCGGACAGGACAGCACATACCAGGCCCTCGGTATGCGGGCGGCGATCAGCGGCTCGTCGTATGCCGAATCCTCGAGCGGTCTCCTCTATTTCAACCCCTTTGTCGTGGAACGTCAATACGATAACCCCTTCAAGCTGCCGACGAGAAAATTCCCTGTGGATATGCTCTATCCGCAGGAGATCTCCTGGGACTATACTGTGGTGTTGCCCGAGGGGTATGACGTGAAGGAACTCCCGCAGGACTGCAGCATCGCCCTCGGCAAGAGCCTCGCGGGATTCTCGCGGAAATGCAGGCTGGAAGGGCGCACGCTCAAAATGCATGCATCGTTCGCGGTCCGGCAGACACAGTTTCTCGCGGAAGACTATCAAACCCTGAAAGACCTTTACCAGAAAATGACGACAGCGGAAAATGATCAACTCGTTCTCAAGAAACATGCAACGACGGCAAAAGCCGGCCTGTGATTCGGTGGTGCTCCGGGCGGAGACAATCGTGGACGCGATCGCTTCCCGGTGGTTCCTGGCGATCTGTGTCTTCCTCCTCGGGAACGCATTTGTCGTCTGCGGACCTTCCGATCCACCGGAGAGGTCCTACAGCGTCCGTCTGCTGGACCCTGCGTTGATTGGTGACGCGGATGCAGTTGTTCGCGAGCACTGGGAGTCGTTCGACGTACGTGGCGGGCAGGACGCGCGGCGGAGAGTTCTCTTCGCCGTGACCGTCTTCAATGAGGATGCCCGCAAGCTGAGCCGGCTTTATATCTCCTACGGGCACTATGTGAAGATCAAGCACCTCGACGCGCGGCTCTTTGATGCTGAAGGAAAGGAAATTCGCAGCCTCGGCAACGACGACACTCACGATTACAGCACTGTTCCCGGCTACATTCTCGCGGATGATTCGCGCGTACGCTCGGCCGAGCTGTATACGGATCGGTACCCGTACACGGTTGAGTTCTCCTATGAAACAAGGAGCGACGGACCCATCTGGTGGCCGGGTTGGATCGCGCAGGAGGAGGAGTATCCCGTCGAGCACTCCTACTTTGAGATCACCGTGCCGGAGGGACAGGAGCTGCGCTACTGGGCAAATCGCGAAGCCATCCCGCCGAGGGTGACCACCGACGACGGGCGGCGCACCTACGCGTGGGAAGCCTCGCACCTGCAGGAGCTTTCCGCAGACGAAAGGGACGAGGACGTTGAGTGCCGCACCTCCGTGATCGAAACGGCACCGTCGTTCTTTCAGCTGGATAACTTCCCGTGCGATATGACGTCATGGAAGTCGTTCGGCGCCTGGTATAAGCAACTCGCCGGCGGGAGGGACAAACTTCCGGCTTCTGCTTCAGCCGACGTCCATCGTCTCATCGAGCCTCAGGACAGCCCGCGAGCGCGGGTGGAGAAGCTGTATCGCTATATGCAGTCGAGGACGAGGTACGTGGCCATCGAGCTCGGCATCGCCGGGTGGCAGCCGTTGGATGCGACCTTCGTGCACGACCATGGATACGGAGACTGCAAAGCCCTGTCGAACTACATGGTCGCCCTCCTGAAGGAGGCGGGAATACCGGCGTACCCCGTGCTCATCTATGCCGGCGGCATGGACGGACTGTATCAAACGGATTTCCCGAGTCAGCAGTTCAATCACGAAATCGTGTGCGTCCCGCTCGGCAAGGACTCGCTGTGGCTCGAATGCACCAGCGAATACAGCCCGCCGGGGCATCTCGGACAATGGACGGAGAATCGATTTGGACTGCTCATCGGCAGCGAGGGCGGAAGCATCGCCTGGACGCCGATGTCCAGGCCCGAGGAAAACGGCCAGCGCCGTGTCGCCGTGTGCCGGCTCGCGCGGTCAGGAATGCTGACGGCGAATGTTGACACGAAGTTCACGGGAGACCAGCAGGACCGGCCGCGATACGCGCTGAGCGAAAAAAGCGAAGACGATAGAAAGAAATGGCTCGTGAACACGCTCGGCGTCACGAATGCGACGCTGCAGGGATATACTGTCAACGGTCTCGCCGGAGAGGATCGCACGATAGACATCACCGAGGATATCACCGTGCCGCTGTACGGCTCGCTCACGGGGACGCGCATCATGTTCCTGCCGAACCTCATGGAGCGCCGGACATCGATTCCGCGTGAACGAACCGACCGGCGGTCGCCGGTGCGATACAACTATCCGTTCCGCGATAGGGACAGCATTGTGTATCTCTTGCCCAAGGGGTTCGCCGTTGAAGCGCTCCCTTCTCCACTGGAATTGAACCGGACATTCGGGTCCTTTCATTCCAGCACACGATTGGTGGGCGATTCCATCCTTGTCTACAATCGTGAGCTGGAGATCAGCAGCACCGAAATACCCCCGACGTCTTATGCCGACTACAGAAACTTCGCGAAAGACATTGTCAAAGCGGACAAGGCACAGGTGGTGCTGGTGAAGAAAGAAGGGGAATGATTCATCAATTCCTAGTACGCAGTAGGCAGTAAGGAGTAGGGAGGAAGCAGTTCGCATGGTCACCACTTTCATCAACAACGATTGCCACTTCTCATCATGTCAAAGAAAAAGATACTACCCGACAACGCTATCCAACTCTTTGTGCTGATTGTCGTTTCCATCAGCATCAGTCTCGCCGGCGCCCACGACACAACGCTACCCGCAGCAGCGCACGGGACCACATCCGCCCCCACGTATCATCCGTTCTTGATCAACAACATCTTCAACTATTATGGGAACAACGGAGAAGGATCGCATAATATATTCTCGTCGACGGGCGAAGGGCTTGAATATCCCAAAGGATCCGGAAAGACCACGGTCTATGATGAAGGGATCCTCTGGGGAGGTTTCCATAAGAGCACCGACACGCCGATGGTGGGTGGCTCGACTTACCTGCACGGTCTGCAAGGGGGAAAGATCCTGACAGCCGGAACGCCGACATCCGATCCGGTTGCCGATGACGCTTCTCTCCCGAAGTACCGCATCTACCGGGTCCGGCCCGACATCAATCCGTCTGTCACATTCTTTGATGTGGAGAACAAGCTGACCACCGAAGAAGCGGGATACATCGGCCGGTATGAACCAGCGACGGCGCAGGATATCTACAATCAATACATTCAGGACTGGAATGAGTGGCCGGCGAGTGACGGCGCCCCTTATACTGATGTCAATCACGATGGCGTGTACGATCCTGCTGTCGATATCCCGGGTCAACCAGGCGCTGACCAAACACTCTGGTATGTTGCCAACGACATCAATTTCTCGGCAGTAAGGGCCTTGACAGGCTCGGACCCGATCGGTCTGGAGATGCAACGAACAGTTTGGGGATTCAATCATTCAGGAACCCCAGCGAACATTGTCTTCACAACGACCTTGCTGATCAACAAAAGCGGGGCTACTATTGACAGTATGTTTATCGCTCAGTGGGTCGATCCGGATCTCGGCGATGCCGGAGACGACTTTGTCGGATGCGACACTGCCAGGCAGATGGGATATGTCTACAACGGGAACGCCGTCGATGCGACATACGGAACCATGGTTCCGGCCGTCGGGTACACTCTCCTCCAAGGGCCGCGAGTGACTTCACCGGGCGATTCAGCGCTCTTCCGGGGAGAGCGAAGGGCGGGCTTCAAGAATCTTCCGATGACCAGCTTCGAAGTCTTCTGTTCGACGAACTTCGCCTACTTTGATCCACCAATCGGCACGGGCGGAAACACCGCGTGGTACCGGGCAATGAAGGGCCTGACGATTTTATCCGGGGCGCCCATCATTGACCCGGTCTCACAGCAGCCGACGAAATTCAGTCTCTCCGGCAATCCTGTCCAGGCAACTGATGGATCGGCCGGCTGGGTAGATGGACTCTACGGGCTCACCCCGGGGGATAGGAGGATGTGTCTGGCGAGCGGACCGTTTACCATGGCGAACGGCGATACGCAGGAGGTGGTTGTGGCGGCCATCGTGGGATTAGGTGCAGATCGTTTGGCCAGCATCTTGAATTTGCGCGATGAATGGAAGAAGGTCAATGACGTGTTTGGCGCAATCGTGACTTCCGCGCCGCCGGTTCGGCAGGCAACGGAGCCTCTGCAATTCCGTCTGGAACAAAACTATCCGAATCCGTTCAATCCGACAACAGTTGTCAGCGGACAGTTAGCAGTGGACAGTAAGATACGGCTTGGAGTGTATGATCTGCTCGGAAGGGAAATTGCTGTGCTTGTGGATGGCAAATACCCCGCGGGCAAGTTTTCATTCACGTTTGACGGGAGTGGCCTGGCAAGCGGAATCTACATCTACCGTCTGACAGCAGGGCAATACTCAGCGTCGCGATCGATGATATTAATCAAATGAAAGTTGACATATGACAGTTGACAGACGGCAGCGGATCCGTCCCCCTTCGGCGGTACGAGACCTCGCCTCGAATGGTGTTTGAGTCGGGCAGTAATCGACAAGTGAGAGATTCTGTCTGCTGTCAACTGTCTGCTGTCGGCTGCTTTTCTTGTTCACTCCGCTATACACTGAATCGAGGAATGTCCGGAGGGGCGCGAGCAAATACCTCGAAATGAGCGCGAACGTGGGCTTTCTGCGTGGCACGGCATTTGACCTTCATCGCAATAACTGACACATTGTTCCCAGCGCATGAAGGCGCGTTATGTCGATCAAGAATTTGCTCGTGATGGCTGTGATCGGGTTATCGACTGTGGCATACAGTCAACCTGGTGGCGCGAGAACATCTGATATCCGGCGGCATCAAATGCGCGAAATGGCGCGTCTCCAGGGCGGAGTCCGAACAGGGCGGCTTACCCGCGCTGAGGAAGCGAGACTGTGGCGAGAGCAGCGCGTGATCCACGGTGAACTCCAAACCGCAAAGGAGTATGGAGGCTTTGACCGCGTTGAACGCGCGAGGATCCGCCATGACCAGAAAGCGGCGAGCGAGGATATCTATCGCCTGAAACACAATAGCACGGAACGGGCCGGCTCCTAAGAACCACATCAATCCAGAAAGGTAATGCCAAAGACCGTTCTCTCCCTGCTTCTCTCCATATATCTCATCCCTTCCTTCTCTACCGAATCCTCGAGCCAGACCCTGTATCGTATCGTCGTGGACGGCAAGAGAGGTTTTATCGATTCATCCGGACACGTTGTCGTTCAGCCGGAGTTCGAGTTTGCCCGCGGCTATTCTGATCGTCTGGCGCTCGTGTGGAGCGGAACCTCCAGCGAGATGACCGACAAAACGCCGGATTCGTGGGGCTACGTCGATATGCACGGGAACACTCGGCTCCGGCCGAAGTACGACGATGGTCGACCGTTTTCCGAAGGCCTGGCCGCCGTGCGAAAGAACGGCGTCGGCACCATCACCAACACAGTTTGGGGTTTCATCGATACCGCCGGCCGCCAGGTTGTCAAACCGCAATACTATAGCGTTGGCGATTTTTCGGAAGGGCTTGCGTGGGTCCAGACGCAACGGAGGATATTTCTGGTTTATGATAAGGACCTCTTCGGATATATTGACTCGACCGGCAAGATGGTGATCAAGCCGGAATTTGAGCAGGCCGGGAATTTCTCGGAGGGGCTTGCTCCTGTCCGTGTGAACGGCAAGAGAGGATACATTGATCGCTCCGGCCTTATCGCCATTCGGCTCACCTATGATGCCGGCTTCGGATTCTCCAACGGACGAGCGCAGGTGCGCATCGGTACGAAGTGGGGATACATCGACAGGACTGGAGAACTCAGGATCCCCGCCGAGTACGATAACGGGCTTTCATTTTCGGAAGGATTTGCGCTGGTGCTAAGATCGGGGCAGTGGGCGTTTATCGATACCAACGGAACGCTCCTGCGGGCGCCGCCGTTCTCCTCGGCATCTTTGTTCAGCGGAGGTCTCGCGCCGGTTCTCCTTAACGGACGTTGGGGCTACATCGATCGGACAGGCAATCTCGTTCTCCCTGCGGCGTATGATTCCGCCGGATCGTTCTTTCAAGGGCGCGCTCTGGTGAGCATCGCAGGAAGGGAGGAATACATCGACAAA
>DATJPR010000039.1:0-15830 GCA_035506295.1 Bacteroidota bacterium
GCATAACTCCGCCTCCCGTGATCTACCTTGTGACGGCGGGCTCATTGACGATTGCGGCGGTGATAGGCTGGTGGAAGTCGTGGAGAGAATTGCGAGAGACGGGCATCATTCTCGGTGCGGGAATTGTTCTTGTAGTGATCGCCTCTCTCTATTATACTCTTACTCATCCAGCCGGCTCGATTACCAGCTGGGGGAAGAATCTGTATTGCGTTCTTCCGTTCTTCTCGATCGGATTTGCCTTCGGGTGGGAGAAGGCATTTCGATCCGGAAAGGCAATTTCGATTGCGGGCATTTCCCTTATGATCATCGGTTGTGGGTGGGCTGCGTATCGGCTGACCACGCTCTAGCCGGCTCGTCGAACAGTGTTTGGACAATTCATGCCTTCGATTTTCACACAATCATTGAGGATGCGTTATGCAGCGTCTAGGAGCGATTGTCGCCATGCTGGTCTTCCTCCTTGCGGGAGCCCGACTCGCCGTGGCTGACTCTATCTTCCCTTATGCCTACAGGACCGAGGTCCTGCCCAACGGGCTCAAGATCATCATGGTCCCGATGGACAGCCCGGGGCTTGTCGCCTACTACTCTATTGTCAGGACCGGCAGCCGAGACGAAGTCGAGCCGGGGAAATCCGGCTTCGCCCACTTCTTTGAGCACATGATGTTCCGCGGGACGAAAAATTATCCGGCGGGCGTCTACGACAGCATTATCACCTCGATCGGTGCGGACGCAAATGCTTACACGACGGATGACTACACCGCTTTTCACTTGAACTTCGCCACGGAAGATTTGAAGAAGGTGATCGAGCTCGAGAGCGACAGGTTCCAGAACTTGTACTATGAGAAACCCGCCTTTCAAACCGAAGCGGGTGCGGTGTACGGCGAATACCGGAAGAGCATCACCAGTCCGTATGCCGTGCTCGAAGAGAAGATGCAGGACCTTGCCTACGACGTCCATACGTACAAGCACACCACAATCGGTTTCGAGGCGGACATCAAGGCGATGCCGGAGCAATACGACTACAGCCTTTCCTTTTTCCACCGGTTCTACCGGCCGGAGAATGTGGTAATCGTCATCGCCGGGGATTTCGACGAGGCGAAGGTGATGGAGTGGATTACCAACGACTATGGCGCGTGGCAGCCCGGCTATAAGGCTCCCGCGGTCATCCAGGAACCCGAGCAACATGGCCCGCGCTCGGCGGAAGTCACCTATCCCGGCAAGACCCTCCCCATTGTCGAAATCGGGTACAAAGGCGCCGCCTTCGATCCTGCCAGCACCCAATATGTCGCCGCGATGCTTCTCGGAGAGCTCGCGTTCGGCGAGACGAGCGATCTCTACAAGAAGCTGTACATCAAAGAGCAGAAGGTGGAGTTCATCCAGGCGAATATCCCGATGAACCGCGATGTCCCGTTGTTTGCCATCTATTCGATGGTCAAGAATGCTGCAGACATCCCGTATGTTGAGGACGAAGTGTACAAAACCATCCAGCAGTATCAGACCACGCCTGTCAGCACACAGCGTCTCGGGGACCTCACGAAGCGGCTGAAGTACAGCTTTCTGATGCACCTCGATACGCCGGACCATGTGGCCGGAGGCGTCGCGCGGATCGTCGCGTTGACCGGAGGCCTGGGCGCGATAGACCGTCTCTACACGACAATGGCGGCGATCACCCCGCAGGACATCATTGCAGCGGCGAGGGAGTTTTTTGTTCCCGATCATCGAACGGTCGTCGTCGTGAAAGGAGCACAGTCATGAAACATGCACTGCTGTGCGTCGCCCTACTCTCCATCCTCGCGTCCACGTCTTTGGGAGGGCCCATCGTGTCTCAAGACCAGTTCGTTCTGCTCCCCGTGAAGAACGATCCCACCATCTCGTTCCGCTTTGTCTTCCTTGCCGGGTCACAGTGTGATCCGCAGGGCAAGGAAGGACTGGCAGCGATCACGGCGAGCATGCTCACCGATGCAGCGACGACGAGAAATTCCTATGAGGCGGTGTTGGACAAGCTCTACCCTCTTGCCGCGAGCTATTCCGCCTCCGTGTCGGTGGAACAATCGGTGATCTACGGTCGCGTCCACAGGGATAATCTGAAGGAGTACTACCCTCTGCTCATGGACGCCGTTCTCCGCCCTGCGTTCAAGCAGGACGATCTTGACCGGATTAAGAGTCAGGCTGTCAGCTATCTGGAGAACACGCTCCGGTATTCCAGCGACGAAGAGCTCGGCAAGGCGGTCCTATATTCCACCATCTTCCAGGGGACGGGATACGGTCATATCACCGATGGGCTGGTGTCGAGCGTGAAGAGCATTACCCTCGACGACGTACGCAGTTTCTATGAGCATTACTATACAGCATCGAACGCCACGATCGGCGTAGGAGGAGGATACGACCAGGGTCTTCTCGACGCGCTTGCCACGGATTTTGCACAGCTGCCTGCGGGGATGCCGACGATCCCGCCGGCGCCGAAGCCCGCTCTTCAGCCCGGCATGCACGTCGTGATCGTCGACAAGGATGCGCCTGCCACCGCCTTCAGCATGGGATTTCCCATCGACGTGGTGCGGGGACAGAAGGACTGGTATCCTCTTGCGCTCGCAACATCCTGGCTCGGTGAACACCGGAACTCAAGCAGCCACCTGTATCAGGTCATCCGCGAGCGCCGCGGCCTGAACTACGGCGACTATGCATACATCGAGAACTTCCCGAACGGCGGCATGCGGACGGTGCCACCGCAGAACGTCGCGCGGCGCGACCAGATCTTCGAGATCTGGATACGACCGGTCCCGAACGAGACCAGGTTCTTCGCGCTGCGTGCGGCCTTGCGTGAATTCAAGCATCTCGTCGAGCATGGGCTGACGCAATCCGAATTCGATCTCACGCGGAGTTTTCTCTCCAAGTATATTCTGCATTTCGCGCCGACGACAATGGAACGACTCGGGTACGCGCTTGATGACAGGTTCTACCATATTCCGGGGAGTCATCTTGCGATGTACCGGGATGCGCTCAAGACCATGACGTTGTCGGATGTCAACACCGCCATCAAACAGCATTTCCAGTACGGCACGATGGTCATCGCCGCGGTGACAAAAGATGCGGCGTCGTTCAAGGATGCTCTTTTGAAGGACTCACCGAGTCCGATCACGTACAAGACGCCGAAGCCGGAGAGCGTCCTGACCGAAGACAAGCAAATCGAAACCTTCCCCGTCCAGGTGAAAAGCGTGGATGTGGTAAAGGTGGAGGATCTCTTCAAATAGGAATGGAAACCAGCAAGGAGAGACCATGAAAGAGTACAAGGTGATGACGCAGAAGGACAGGTTCTTCGGAGGCAAATTTGATCCGGAGAAGCTGGAGGAAGCAATCAACTCCTACGCCGCGCAGGGGTGGGAGGTCGTCGGCATCGCGACCGCGGCCATTTCCGCGATGAGCAGCGCGCGGGATGAGATTATCGTCGTGTTTGAGAGGGAGAAGAAATCGTAGGGGCGGCAGAAGGGAGATTATAAGGAAATTTCAGAGTATTCCAGAGTCAGACTGATAAGTCAGACTTGTGCGTATGACAGGTAAGTCTGACTAAGATGTCTGACATGTTGGTCTGTCATCCAAGTCTGACACACAAGTCTGACTTGTAAGTATGACTCCTAAGTCTGACATGTGAGTTTGTCAAGTGTGCCCGACTGGCGACTTTTGGTTTTTCTGCTAATTCTCAACCCCACGATTAGCCCCTCCGCTAAACTTTCCACATCTTTCGTCGATAATATATGTACGTCCCCTGCCATTTTCCCGGGACCCACTCTCTCTCACAAAATCACTAGCGCCCCACATGGAACGACGGTGCCTTTCCACAAGTCGAGATCGGTCAACCTGCGCGGGAGATGCGTGCAGAATGCTCACCTTGTTTGAACCTCACGAGAGATTCGGAGAGCGAGAGAGAGCGATTGAAGAAGCGGAGGAACGTCAGGACACGATTCGCTGGTGGGTTGTGCCCCACGTCGATGAACTTCGGGGACAGAGCCTCAGGTCGCGGCCGACCCTACGACACCGCTGAGAGCAAGAGAAACCGATCTCAACCGGGAAGCACGAGACGAAGTCCTGTGACTTCAACGAGCAGCCGAATGCTACCGTAGAGTATCCAGACTGCAGCGAATCCCGATACCAGCCACAACCGCACGCTGCGATTCTTAAGCAATGCCGTTCCGTTCGCAGATGCCGCTTCCCGGATCCAGGTCAGCGAAACCCCGATCGCCAATCCGAGAATGATCGGGCCCATCACATGAAAACGCATCGCGGTGACAATGTCACCGTGCACTGCAAACAGCAACGACCGCGTCAATCCGCAGCCGAAACAGTCGAGACCGGTGAGAGCGTGGAACGGACAGGCCACACCAAAGCCGTGCGTCGGAACCAGCGAGTACACCAACGCCCACCCAAGAAGGATGGCAACTGCCCCCGCCGCCCGCAGCAGACGTCGGCTCGGATCCAGAGCAAGTGTGGCCTGTGCATTCATGGAAGATCGATTACTGCTCCGGGAAGATCTTGAACTCCGGCCCGAACTGCTCCAGGAATTCTACACTGAACGCGCGCATGGCATAGGTGATGGGGAGCAGAGCCACATCCCCGATATACGGGATGGCCAGGAAGATAAACCCGATGCAACACGTGAGAAATCCCACCACGATGACCGCGATGACGACAATCGTCATAATGACGAAGTAGAACAGACTGTAGAGAACGAACTGCGCCGGATGCGCAGCAAGAACCTGCACGAGGCGGCTCCACGCTTCCATCACCTTGATCCGCTCCTTGTACATGATGGGGACGACGAAACTGGTAAGGAGAAGATCGACAAAACATGCGCCGATGAGAATCCCGGAGAGCCCGAGGAGCATCCAGAGTCCGGGCCGAAGCAATCGTATCGGATCCTCGTAGACGATGTAAATGCTGTGCAGAGCGGTAAAGCACTCGGCGAGGTAGATGATCAGAATGGAAACGACCACAAAACCGAAAAGCAGGCTCCAGCCAAACAAGGAGTTTGCGTCCGCGGCGTATTCACGCCAGGGTCTCGCGACTTCGGCACGGGCCTGGACGACGTTGTCGAGGAACATGAATTTCCCACGTGAGCTCACCCAGACAAAGACCACCCCGAGCAGGATCAGGGTGAACGCGCCGATGACGATAAGAGCCATCCAGCCAGGATGACCGATGATCCATTCCGTGGCATCCTGGGGGAAGTTCATGAACCGGTCCCAGTCCATCCTCTCACTCGAGTTCCACCCTCCATGATTCCCGCCGTGACAGTCGGTCAGGCCGGCAAGAAACGCCGTGAAACCCAGGACCAACCACTTTCGGAAATCGAAAGGCTTGAACAACGTTGATTTCATTCTATTCCAACCCCTGATGAGGGGCTCTACGTATTCAATGGTCATGGATACTCCATTGGCGTGAGACGAAGACTTAGGGAAAGAACGAAGAAGACCGGGTGCTGCTTCTGCTGGTTTGGAAGGCTACAAATGCACGCACTACCGCTGAATAATAGTGAGTTTCATCGACTGAGTAAACATCGAAAGGAACTATTGCGCAGTTTTTTTTGAACGGAAAGAGCCGTGGTATTTCGGGTTATTTATCTGCTTTACCGCGGAGCGGCAAGATTGCACTTCTGTCCGAAGAGGAGTGAGCCCGGAAGACGCGGTAGACTTCAGTTTCCTCCGATCGAACTGTTGAACAATTCCCTGAATTTGCTTTCCTTGGACTCCATTCCTTCAACCTCTTGAACAGGGATTCTTCCGATGACGACACCCTGGGATCGCCTCCTCGGTGCACGCGTAGAAAACGGTCAGCGCAAGCCGCCTTTCACCGCGGTTCTTTCCCGTGTTCCGATCTTCGAAAACTTGAGCAAGCACGAACTCGCCTCGATTGACAGAATACTTCATCGACGGGAGTACCTGCCGGACGAGATTGTCTTCCGACAGGGAGAGCCCGGCATGGGGATGTACGTCGTCCAAACCGGGAAAGTTGCGATCGTCTCGGAGCCGCAGAACCAGCAGCTTTATGAGATGCAGGAGGGAGATTTCTTCGGCGAGGTCGCTCTCCTTGATGAAGGCCCTCGCTCTGCCACAGCCGTCGCCCGCTCGAGTTGCACGCTCCTCGGCTTCTTCCAGCCGGACCTCTTCGATCTCATCAGTCGAAACCCTCGTCTCGGCGTGAAGGTGGTCCTGAGTGTTGCCCGGCACGTGGGCGTTCGGTTGCGCCAGGCGGATGATTGGGTGACTGCCTTGACGGTGGAGCTTGAGGCATTGCGGAAGAAGCACACCCGGCACGAAGAAGGATAATGCCACCATGCTCGGATTTCAGTCACGTCATACCGGCGGATTCATCGCGTTCCTGATCGGCATCCTCTCGCTCGTCACGATTTTGTACAGCGGCGGAGTGGGGGAGACCGTCGCCGTGGCGCTGCTGCTCGCCTACATCCTCAATCCCGTCGTGACACGACTTGAATACCGTGGGATCAACCGGGGATTGGCGGCGGGCCTGCTCCTCCTGGGGGTGCTCGGCACCGGGGCGCTGATCTGGCTCATTGTCTCTCCGATCGCCGCACAGCAGCTGCAGTCGATGAACACAGGAAACGCCTCCGCCCAGGCCCATCGCATCGTCGACAATGTGCAGAATTTTCTCGATACGCGTTTCAATTATCTCGGACTCGCCAAGGTCGACCTGAATTTAGAGATCAGCCGTTTCAAGGCCGACATGGCCGAACGGATCCCTGCCGCGCTTCTCGAAAGCTCCATTTCCTTCGTGATTGCGCTCGTGATGATTCCCTTCCTGATGTTCTTCTTTCTAAAGGACGGGAGCCAGATCAAGCGGTACTTCATCGGGCTTGTCCCCAACCGCTATTTTGAATTCGCGATGGATCTTCTCTACAAGATGGACACCCAGCTCGGCAATTATCTCCGCGGCCAGTTTCTCGATGCGCTCGTGTTCGGCATCCTGACCACGATCGCGCTCTGGATACTTGGCGTCCCGTTCTTTGTCTACATTGGACTTTTCGCCGGGCTTGCGAACCTCATCCCGTTCATCGGTCCGATCGCCGGCGCATCACTCGCTGCGGTATCGGTCGTCGTGGAACAGGGGGACCTTGGCAGGGTGTGGTCCGTGATCGTGGCATTCATCATCCTCAAGCTCGTCGACGATTTCGTTGTTCAACCGATCGCCGTCGGCAAGACCGTGGACATTCACCCGATCGCGGTGGCGCTGGGCATTATCGTGGCGGGGCACTTCTTCGGGGTGATCGGGATGTTGCTGGTGGTTCCGTTCACCGGGTTCATGAAGGTGGTGCTTGAGGAGAGTGTGCAGACCTACCGGAAGTATAAGTTCGACTGACGACATCCCACCATCGCAGGACGCGGAGCCCGCGCAGCGTATTCCAGCGACTCTTCCTGCCGCACTGTTCCATTTCAAAGAAAGCCCTCCCCGGATGACGGTTCTGCAGAAGCCACGAACCGTCGTCCTGCATTTTCCTTAGCAGCACGCCGACAGGATCCTCGAGCCGTTCGTCATACCCGCTTCCGCTCGCACGGAAGTAGTCCAGCGTCCTCAGGACATCATGGTGCCACCGCGGCGGAAACGAGAATCTCATGAAGGCTGGATTTGCTACTGCGCCCGTTCGATGGGAGCGGTACAGATGATGAACAAGAAAGAATTCCCGTCCTCGCTGTTCGGCCTTCAGCACTTCCTTCGCATGCCGTCCGCCCGCCTCCACGTAATCCCGGAGTCCTTCCAGGACGTTGACCGTAGTATGAAACGAGCTGTGCGTTGCCCCTCGATACCGTTGGCAGTTCCACCCGCCGTCTTTCATCTGCTCACGGAGAAGAAAGGCGGCAATTCCGTCGCGCTGCTCATCGCCGACGTGAAACCAGGAGAGGAGCCCGAGGACAAAGCCGGTGATGCACTCCTCGCTTCTGTTGAGACTCGGGCAAATATCAATGCCTCCGTCGCTGCCGAGTCCTTCCTGAAGAAAGAAGAGACAACTCTTACGAGCCCTGGGATCGTCAGGAGGGAGGCCCATTTGCCGCAGAAGAACCATCGAGTAGGTTGTCGAGATCCACTTCTGTCCGTAGAGACGCTTCGTCCACCGACCTTCATCGTCTTGCTGGGCGAGAATGCGCGCCCCCCATCCCTCGCGTGCAACGCGCTGACGTTCCTTTCTCCACCTGGATTCCGGCGCATCCTGGAGGTCACGCATAACCTGCCAGCGAATTGCCGGATCCCCCATCAGAAGCCAACGCACGGTCTTTTCGAGCCTAAGATCTCTGGTCATGGCGCACACGGCAATGGCGTTATGCAACCCCTCTCAACTTCAGGACCATATACACGTTTGCGGTCTGATACCGGATATGCGAAGGCATCGGAGCATGACAGAAGCCAAGCGATTCGTAAAGTGCGATCGCTTCCTTCAGAAGATTGTTTGAGGTCAGCACCACCTGAGAGGCTCCAGCCCGATGGGCGAAGGCAATCGCTGTCTCAGACAGACGGCGGCCGATTCCCTGTCGCCGGTACTCTGAAGAGACGGCGAGCTTTGCGAGCTCGAAGGTTTCCGCATTGTGGCGGATCGCGGCGCACGTTCCCGCAACGGTTCCATCCCGGTCGACAGCGAAAAACACCTCTCCTCCCGAGGCGATGATCCGTTCCTCGGGGTTGAGGAGGTAGGGCAGATCCTCCTCCTCCAGCAGGTCGAATGCTCTGAGCCAGGCGAGGTTCAGCCTCTCAAATGCCTCCCGAAGGTCGGATCTGAACGAAACGATTTCCACGGGGTCGGATCCAGTGTGGGAGGGCGTTGTGCATCCTTCCGACATGTAGAAAAACCTCATTATTTTGGGCTCTGTGAGCCCGGGAAAGCCTAGTCTGACAAACATGTCAGACATAGTTGACAGACTTAGCTGTCAGACCTTAATGTCTGACTCATAAGTCTGACTTGTGTGTCTGACTAGTACCCCCTAGTACCCCTTGGCAAAATAGACTTTCCTCGCCGCATCCTTTCCACACACGATGCACTTCCCGTGCGCCTCCTCTTGATCGAACGGAATGCACCGTGTGGTGGCCTTGGTTTCCTCCTTCACTTTCGCCTCGCACTCCGCCGATTCGCACCACCAGGAATAGGCCCAGCCGTTCTGCACGACTTCCTTCAGCGCCGCGTAGTCCTTCGGCTCGAAAATGTGACTATCGCGAAAAGCCGTGGCACGCGCGAGCAATCCCGCCTGGATATCGTCAAGCAATCGTCGAACGGCATCCGCAAGTCCCGCCTGCGGGACAAACGATTTCCCTTCGCGGCCCGGTTTGTCCCGGCGCGCCAGTGCAACGGCATGCTTCTCCACATCCTTCGGACCGATCTCGATCCGGAGCGGGACCCCGCGCATTTCCCAATCGTTGAACTTGAACCCGGGCGTCACCTCTTTCCGCTCGTCCACATTGACGCGCAGGCCGGCCGCCTTCAACTCCATATGAACCCGCCGCACCGTCTCCATGACGGCGGCGGTCTCTGCTTCCGTCTTGCAGATCGGAACAATGACCGCCTGCACCGGCGCAAGCCGGGGCGGGAACACGAGCCCCTGGTCGTCGCCATGCGTCATGATCACCGCCCCGATGAATCGCGTGCTCAGCCCCCACGAAGTCGTCCATGCGAGCTGGAGGGTGTTGGATTCATCGAGGAACTGGATGTCGAAGGCCCTGGCGAAATTCTGGCCGAGGAAATGCGACGTGCCCGATTGCAGCGCCTTGGTGTCACCCATCATCGCTTCGATCGTCACGGACATGTTCGCCCCGGCGAATTTCTCCGACTGCGATTTCATTCCCTTGATCACCGGCACCGCCGCCTCGTTGATCGCAAAGTCTGCGTAGACATCCAGCATCCTGAGCGTTTCCTCTCGCGCTTCCTTCTCCGTGGCGTGGGCGGTATGCCCTTCCTGCCAGTAGAATTCCAGCGTGCGCAGGAAAAGCCGCGTGCGCAGCTCCCAGCGGACGACATTCCCCCATTGATTGATCAGGACGGGAAGATCGCGGTACGAGTGGATCCATTTCGCGTACATGTGCCCGATGATGGTTTCAGACGTCGGGCGAACGACGAGCGGCTCCTCAAGCTTTTCGCCGCCACCGATGGTGACGATGGCGAGCTCGGGGGAGAATCCTTCGACGTGCTCCTTCTCTTTTTCCAGGAACGACATCGGGATAAACAGCGGGAACGCCGCGTTTACATGCCCCGTCTCCTTGAATCGACGGTCAAGCGCCTGCTGCATGTTCTCCCAGAGAGCCCAGCCGTACGGCCGCACCACCATGCAGCCACGGACGGGAGCGTAGTCCGCAAGCTCGGCACGCTGAACGATCTGATTATACCATTCGGAAAAATCCACAGAGCGCGAAGTGAGTTTCTCGTCAGCCATAAAGCCCTTCAAATAATGAAACGATGAGAAATGGCCGGCGAGAGCTGCTGTCCCGCCGGCTTGTACCAAGGGAAACGATTCACTTACTGTCCAAAGTCGATCGACGGCGCTTTCCAGGTCACGGATTCGTTCAACATGCCGTGTCTATAGTTGACCACCTCAAGCCTTTCGGGCACGACCTTGATCAACACGAGATACTTCCAATCGGGGAACGCCTGGTCCCAGTATGCTCTCTTGCGTTTCAGCTTTTCGGCGTTGTCGTAGACAAGAGTCGCTTTCCCGGTGATGGCGACATATCCTTTTGCTTCCTTGTGATCCGCATAATACAGGCACACGCGGGGATTGTGTTGGATCTGGGCGGCCTTCCGGCTCCGGGTATTGGTGGCAATCCACACGGTCATCGTGCTGTCGGGCGGGAAAGGATTCATCGTCCTCGCCTGCGGTCCCCCGGTGGAATCCAGCGTGATGAGCGCGCAATAGGTCTGTGACCCCATGATTTCCCGAGCCGCGGCAATCACGGAGTCGCGATTGGCAGGTTTTCCCGAACCCTCCTGGGCCGGGGAGGCCGCGACGCAAAGCATGATCGCGACCAGCAATAGAGCGCTGATTTTCATTTGTCGTCTGTAAGTAGGATGTGAAGGAAAGGCAGAGGAGCTCCGGGCGAGCTCCACCTGTGGAAATGCAACATACGAAATTCGTGAATGAAATGAGAGCAGCACCCGAGCACGAATTCGGAAGGTGTTGAACTCAAAAAGCCTTTCCATCAATCGATGAAAAGGCTTTCTTGCCTGTCGCTCTCTGCATAACCCTTACATCATGCACCCCCCCATCATTCTTCCTACGTTCTCCTTCCTCCTTCCTACTCTTAGCTCATCCCTCCGCCCTGTGTCTGTCCGCCCACCACGCCCAGAGAACGAACAGCCACGAGAGATTGGCGAGCAAGCCCACCAGCGACGCATCATTCGGCGGCGGTCCTGCATAGCTTGCAATATAGATGGCATACAACACGACCATCAGCCCCCAGAAACTCCACGTGCCGATTCTATCCTTGGGTCGCGTTGCGCGAAGATACAATGCAATCCCGACGACGAAAAGACCGGTCTCGACGATGATCGTTGCCAGCGGAAAGTTCCAGAGACCGAGACCGACCTTTTCCGTTCCGGAGAACGTGAGAGGAAGGTCGGGGATATGGGTGAAGAAATCGAGAACCCAGTGGCTCACAACGCACAGCGCGATCGTCACACCCTCTATTATATTCCGTCGGAATGCAAAGACCAGCAGACCCAGCGCCACGGACCAGATCACCGATCCGAGGAGGCTATGGGAATAGGGATAGCTGACGAAGTCCAGCTGGAGAAAGGGATCTCCTCCCGGCGAGAGCCTGACCCGTTCAACCCCGAGGAGGATCAGTATCGGCCACAGGAAGTCAAGAAATTGTGCCGCGATGAACAACAGTCCGAGCGAAAGCTTGGGCGTTGCCTTCTTGGCGGCGAGAGCGACGGCGTAGTGCCCGATGAACATGGCTGGTCTTCAGTGTGTCTGAAGTTTGTTAATCTCCTGCCGGACGGTGCTTTGCTCCGCCTGTGTCAGGCCGTCCAGTCCGAGAATCGTGTTATACTCACTCAGCGCCTCGCCACGGAGATTGGCGCGCTCCAGAGATTGCGCAACGAGTATCCGGTTGGTGTACTTCTTCGCGGTTTCCGGGTACAGCCGGTACAGCTCCATCCCCTTGAGAGCGCACGTCGGATAGAATCCGTTCTCGAACAGGACGCGCGCGCCGTTCCACTGCATCGTCCCGGCCGCAGGGTCGTTCTCCGGCAGCGCGGGTCCAGGCGTCTCATTGGCACCATGGACGACCCCAGCATTGGGTGCAGAGAGTTCTTCAGGCGACTTGTAGGGAGAAGAGCGAACCCGTTCCATTGTCAGCTTCAGCATCAGCTCTTCCGGCGTAAGGTCGCGGACGTCGGCCATGTCAACGATGACTTCCGATGGGAGGGTGATCCGTTTCTCGACCCCCGACTTCATGGCAAGAATCACGGCCAGACCGTTTCTCCCGGTGCGCATGGAATCGTCGGGCTTGAGGACGTCCCCCGCTGCAATGGCGGACCATTGCTCCGTCACCCCATGGCGGACCTGCACGTCTCCCTGAATTTTCTGCACGGAGATCCCTTGCGCGGCAGTAATGCCGGCGAAGGCCACCATTGCACCGATGATCGAAAAGAATTTCATGGCTCCTCCCTCATTCCTCATTATCCGTTTACCAGCGATAATCGATAATCATTCTGTATCGACGACGTGGACCCACCCCTTCGTCAGGCCGAGCTTCACCTCTGCATCATCATAATATTCCTGGGCACCCAGCGACCAGGCCTCTTCGAAGCCCTTCGATGTCGCCGTGGTCTCCACCGGGATCCATACTGTTGGCTTTCCGGACCGGTCTTTTCTGATGACATATCGCTTCGGGTTCATCGAGATCTGGTCGGCATACCGCGGATCAACTCCCGAATCAAACATCAGATAAATATGGCTTTGATCGGGATGGTCAGGCGGCACGACGTCGACAAACGCTGTAGACACGCCGATGCTCGCAAGCAGCGACGTGAAGCACACGGTGAAATCATCGCAATCGCCCCCGCGTAGCCGGAGCGTCTCGTCCGGGTACTGAACAAAATCGGCGCTGAGTTTCGGATCATTGACATACACCAGCTTTCCCGAGAACGCGTCAAACAGCACCCGTGCCTTTTCGAACAACGCCAGCGCCGGCGGGAAATTGTCGAACACCGCCCGCTGGGTGAGCAGGATGTCGCGTGTCGTCTTCAACACCTCGGGATCCTCCGGCTTCACAAAAAAACGCAGCGACTCAGCGCGTCCGTCCCAATCGTTCCGCCCGCGAATGACCACGCGGGTCTGCGACCGTTCGTCATCGCTCCCCATCGGCGAAGCGCTGACCACCACGGTTCCATCGCGCACCGACGCCGATTGCACGTGCTCGATCCGGTCGTTGAACACGGCAAATAGCGGAATATCCGTTTCCTCTCCTGGCTCCAGCACCACCTTCGCCGATTCCGTCGGTCGATCCATGAGCTGGTCGATGAAGAACGACGATTTCGCCTCGATGGTGGTATTCGAGACGTTGCGCAACCGGACTTTACCGAGCGGCCTATAGGCAAACGTCTGGAATGCCGCCGGATAAATCGGGCCCGACATATCCACGCCGACGATACGGATCGTCTGCACGCGGATGTTTCCCAGCGACACTTTCAGCCCCATGCTGATCCGATCCGGGGCAAACGGGCTCATGCCGATGGTGTGGATTTCCGCGTGCTCGAGCGCCGACGCCAGAATTCGTCCGGTACGGTTGGTCTGATTGGTAAACCTCACATAGGACATTTCGAGTTCCAGCGGTCCGTACGCCCAGCCCGCACCGATGCCGGCCGCGTCGATGAACGGGCTCTCGTCCTTGTCCGCATAGAGCGTCCCGCGGACGCTGACATCATGCACGGGCGACCACTCGACGCCGAACGCGCCGGTTCCCACCGTGCTTCCGCTCAGACCGAAGTGCAAAGACGGCGTTGCATGCACCATGATTCCGCCTTCATATGAAATCGCCTGCGACAGCTCATATTGCATGAAGTCCGGACTGAGGTGTCCTCCCGGAATTATCGGAATGCCCCGCGCCAACCCGGAGAGGGTGAAGAAGCGGGAAGGCTGCCAGTTCAGCCCGACATCCACGAACCAGGAGGTCCGTTTATCTTCATTCGGCGCGGTGGTCACCGAGGTGTCCACGAACTGGATCTGGGGTTCGCTCACCGATTCCGTGCGCATCCGCCCGCCGATTCCCACAGAGAGCTCCTTCGTAAGCTGCACGCCGTACGAAATCGCAAGCGGCTCCTTGTACGTGATGGTGCGGTCGGTGGAGAAGTCGATTCCACTGAACCGTACGCTTGACGGAAGGACGAAATCGAGTTCCGTCGCTGGAGAATACTGCACGGCAAAGGCATGACGGTCGAACAGGCGCTTCCCGACGGCTACTCCGTCAAAGAGGAACCCGCCCGCGCCCCGGGGGATCGAGCTTACGACCTCGAAGTCCCAATCGCGCACGGCCGGAAGACCCGCCGGATTGGCGATCATCCCCCGCACATCGTTCACAAAGGGTTGATACGCTCCGAGAGAGATCTCGCGTGGTGAAAATACCGCCTGACTGTTTGTCAAAGAACACAAAACGCCCAGGGCTACTCCGGTCTCTACGAGCAGGCGCGCTATCCGACACCGTCGAGATGGATCCGCCCCTCGAGGGACGATAAGCCTTCCCTCCGGAACCTTTTTCTGACCACGGTCAATATGGAATGAGGTCCATTGGCCGAGCAAGCAGGATCCCTACCGGATATCGATATAGCAATTGTACACGGACGCGGCCTGGGTCAGCGCTTTTGCATCGAAGCCGGAAAGACCCGACGTCTTCCGATGCGCCAGGACAAACGTCAGGACGTAGTGCCTGGTGACCGGAAGCGACTTGAGGACGATGGAGTTGATGACTGCCCGCCCGGAAATCCCAAGCGGTTTGAACATCATCAACGGCCGCGTATCATTGGTGAGTTGATTCACAGAGCTCAGATAGATCAGGACGTTCTCCTCTGCCGTCCAACGCAGGGTGAGATTCTCATCGCGCGAGTAGACCCCACCTCCCTTGGGCGCCGACACGGTCAACGTCTTGGGGGCATCGATCGACTGGTCGATCGCGCCGGTCACGGCAGAATCGGCCGTGGCCTTCCAGGTGTAGGTCGTGTCGAATCGCGGATCCCCGTTCGCCGCCCAGTAATACTCGACACCCCAGGCAATCGTCGCGAGCACGCTGGTACGGATCCGATGTTGGATCGGGATCATCGCGTGACCGTTGATCGTCAACTGCGCGGCGGTCGACGGCCCGATGTTGATGCCCCAGTACCCGAACGTCCGGCCGTTGAACCTGAGCGGCCGATCGGGATCCGTGAACATCACATTGGACACGGTCCTTTTCTGCACCACCCCGCCGTTGTCGTCCTGCGTCGAGGTCACCAGCAAAAACCCGAAGAACTCATCCTGGTCTTCAGGCGAGATTCCCACCGAGTCGAGAAGGCTCTGGTATGTCGCGGTATCCACAGGGACAGGCTTGACTTCCACGGGGTCGGGCTGCACGGGATCAACGACCTGGACTTCGGTCGGATGCTGACATCCGAAGAACCCGATCGATGCGAGGAGCAGTATGAGGGAGACCGATTTCATGAGCTGTGAATCAACGTGGTGTACAATTACACGAAAACCGGTATGAATCGCAAACAACGTCTGACAGGCAAAACCCGGGCTCCCTGCAAACATCGGAGCCCGGGTCCCCCCATCACCTGGCTGTGATGGTTTAATACATCCTGTACGGAACAC
>DATJPR010000040.1:0-16872 GCA_035506295.1 Bacteroidota bacterium
GACGGGTTAATCCATGTGCGTTTGATCATTTGAGCATCCGAAACCGCATAGACGCCCGTGAGTTGAGCCCACCCATGACTGAATAGAAGAAGGGCAAGCAGAGCAATCGTTATAGTTTTCATAGCTTCCCTCATCTTTTAATTGACATCGAAGCCAGTAGATCGGAACGGATTCTCAGTGAGACTCCGTCCCCAGCTGGTTTCGTCCCACGAGAGTTGTTCAGGTTCGCCTTTCTCAATCTGTCGTCCCCGACCCTGTTGACATTGATCGTGAGCATGAGACTCTTCCGCGATTTGAAGATGTTAGCAGACGCGGGTGTTGTTCACAGCGTTTGCGTCGTAGAAATTCCGTCGTGAACAGTTGGCTTCATCGACGCATGAAACTAGGTGCGACACCGGCACAGTCTGGTTATGCCGCGTCGATTTAGTAATCCGCTGGAGACTTCTATCAGGCGTCGATGTGGTAGAGAACTGAGTGGTGAAATAGGAAGAGGTGGGGCCTACGTTGCTGAGATTACATCTCGAGGCAATTGAACCAAGCCGGGACTTCTCAGACCGAACATGCTCACGAGAAGTGCCAATCGAGATGCCTCCAACTTTAGGTAATTGCGAGATATCGCAGCGCGACGAGACCGAGCGAATGTGTCCCGCTCTTCACGTATAGGTCAACTTTCCAGGCCCGATGCATGTGGGTTAGGGTTGGGGGATTTTTGAAAGGCAATTCCGATTACCAATCTTTCGGCTGATTTGGCGGGAAGGGAGCTCTCTCGACTAACAAGATGAGGCTCTTAGAAAGGTGAGATCGGGCCAGGATGTTTGATCAACGAGGACAGGCGGGGAGTGTCAAATGACCGAAATGGAGACGGGGGAGATTCTGAGGACTCGTGATAATGGAATGAAGAATTTCCTCTTGGCCCTTTCCTATTTTCGATCAAACGAACGTGTGCAGTCTTGCATCAACATGTCTAGGAATGTAGTCCAAGTCTAGGCTTTCGGGGAGGCTCCACCACGGATCATCGCATCTCTACTTCAAAGACAATGGCCGCCATGAGTAAATAAATGATCGGGTTCCAACGACTCGAACTCATCACCGCGAGCGACCTGCTTGCCGATATTTGGGGAGCGAAGCAGTCTGACTAGTATTGATCAGATTGCCCGCCTGCCCACATAGACCTAAGAAGGCGGGCAGGCTCGCCAGAGCCGTCCAATTTACAATTGGTCGGGTCGAGTGATCCGACCCTGTCATTGCGAGCGACACGAAGGGTCTGCCTTGAGAAGCGAAGCAATCTGACCATGTCACTGCGAGCGACTCCAGAGCCGGTTATTAGCGGAGCGAAGCAGTCTGACTAACGTTGATCAGATTGCTTCGGCCACGGAACAAGGCGGCCTCGCAATGACGTTACTAAACACAACGAGCGGGATCTCTCCCGCTCGTCGCGTTAGTACGGGTCAAACTGACCCTGGTTCGATGACCGCTACCGCTTCCTATGCCCGCGTGTCGACACTGCTCCCTGCAGGCGTCGGAACAATCTGGCCGTGTCCGTCATACACCTGAGACGGAACCTGCTGCGGACCGGTCACGATCTGCGAGACGAGATCCTTCTGTTCATTCATCTGATCTTTCAGAACCCGTACCGCGATCCCCTGCTGCACATCCACCAAGGGTCGAACCATTCCGGCTTCGATAACACCACCAACATTCATAGGTTGTTTCCCTTCGTGTTAGAGAGTAGAACACACTACTCCGACCCCATAGTGTGCAAATCTTGTGCCTCGATGTTCCTGGGATTCACAGGAAAAAACCTCATATCGTCGTCACCCGTCTCCGCTCACACGGTCATTGCGGCGCAATGAGCAGCTTCAGTGCAACAGCCAGTAGGATCAGGCCGAGAGCAAGCCGGGCGTTGCGACTGACATGTTCCTCGCCGAGCCGGGCGCCGATATGCGTAAACAGCGTCGCGCCTATTCCCAACGGAATGGCGGAGAGCGTGTCAAGAAATCCGAACGAATATGGTGGAAGTGAACGTTGGCCGAGCCCGCCGACGGCAAACGCCATCCCGGCCGCAAGAAATATCACAGCGCACGATGCGGTCGCCGTGCCGGAAGACCGCTTCAACGGAATTTTCAATTGCGTGTAGAGCAACCTCTGCGCAACGACTTTGTTTGCCACTCCGGTGAGCGCCGCAAACACTCCTGAGATGAATCCGTAAATGCCCAGCTTCATCGGTCGCATTGTCACCTGCGAGCCGGCATCCTTCGGTTTCCGTCGCTGACCGAAGAGCTGCGCACCGGCAATGAATGCGACGACGCCGATGAACCGTACCAGTGTCTCGTACGTTAGCGAAACGGCGAAGAACCCTGCCGCGATTCCGCCCACAACACCCGCACCGGCGAACACGAGCACATCCTTCCAGGCGACATAGCCGTCGCGCTGATCGATGGCGATGGTGGGAATGGATGCGATGCCGGAGACAATGACGGTTGTGCCAAGGGCCAGCTGTGCCGCGACCAACCCGCTCACATGGCTCCAGGAATACCAGACAAGAAGGAGGGGAAGAAGAAAGAGGCCAACATCAATCGCGAAGTACCCCGCCAGAAGACCGGCTGCACAACCTGCAAGGAGAAGTGCGATGATCGCGAGGATGTCCACGGCACTCGAAGCCTTATGAACGTGATACAGCAGGAGGGTTGAACGATTGCGCTCACCCGGCGTAAACGAAAGGCCCGGAGAGCACCGGGCCTTTCATCACGACATGCAGCATGCCTAGCCGCCCAGCTTTTCTTTGAGTACTTTGCTGTGCGTCAGCAGACCGATCGCAGCATGGAGTTGAGGATCGTCCCCCAACGATGCGGCGATCCGTCCTTTCTCGCCCCGGTACCTCGCGGCGAGCTCCTGATCAAGCTCATCCGTAAGATGATCGCGATACCGGTCGAATGCATGTTCCTTGTTCTTTTCGATCATCCCCGAGACACGGTCGAGTTCGGCCAGGACGTCCTTGCTCATATGCGTCTGTTCGGCGGCTTTCTCGAGATCCTTCAATCGTGTTTCGCTGTCCTCGACGAAGTCGAACTTTTGAGCGGCCAGGTAATCCTTGAATTCCTTGAGCGTCTCCGACGTCACCGTGTCAAATTGCGTTCCCGGATGCGTGGCCGCGTAGTGATTGGCGAAGTTGAAGAACAGGCCCTTCCTGCCGATCTCCCTTACCATCGGTCCTTCATCCGGCTCCTCGACAACGGAATCCGGTTGAATACCGCCGCGTTCGAACACCGGCCGGCCGCGCTCGGTCTTGAATTCCTTGCGCAGGCTGTCGGGGGTAATCACGAAGATGCCGTTCTTATCGCGGTGTTGATAATCGATCTCCTGGATGCACCGGCCGCTCGGCGTATAGTAGCGGGCGGTCGTGACCTTCAACTGGGCGCCATAGCTCAACGGGAGGATGGTTTGCACGAGGCCTTTGCCGAACGTTCGTGTCCCCACGATCACCGCACGGTCGAGGTCCTGGAGCGAGCCGGCGACGATTTCGCTCGCGCTGGCGCTCCCGTGGTCCGTCAACACGGCAAGGGGGGTCGTGGGAAGGACCGGCTCTTCCGAGGAGACATACTTCTTCTCGCTCTCCGGAGCGCGCCCGCGTGTTGAAACGACCAGGCTTCCTTTCGGGACAAACTTGCTCGCGACTTCGACCGCGGCATCAAGGAGCCCTCCAGGGTTTCCGCGCAGGTCCAGCACCACGCCCTTGAGATCGCCTTTCACCTGCAGCTCTTTGATGGCCTGGCGGACCTCCTCGCCTGCTCGCCGGGAAAAGCGTTCCAGGCGGATGTAGCCTATCCCCGGCGCAACATAGTCGGCGTACGTCACGTTGCGGAGCTGGACTTCTTCGCGGGTAAGGGTAAATTCGAGCGGCTTTGCCTCACCTTCGCGGCGGATTTTCACGCGGACGCTCGTCCCCGGTTCTCCACGCGTCAGATTTCTTACATCGTCGGGCTTTTTGTTCTGGACCGACACGCCATCCACTTCCAGAAGCACATCGCCGGGCAGCAGGCCCTGGCGTTGCGCCGAATAGCCGTCCATGACGCTGATAATGCGCATCGCACCGTCGCGCACGCCGATCGTCACGCCGATCCCGCCGTATTTCCCGTTGGTCATGAGATCCACTTCATCGCCTTCCTCGCGGGAAATATACACCGTATACGGGTCCAGCGTCCCCAGCATGCCATCGATCCCCGCCTCCATGAATTTCGTCGGATCGACTTCATCGACATAGTTGGCGGTGATTTCCTTGTAGACCTTGCCGAAGAGCGTGATACCCTGGTCTACCTTCAGGTACACATCGCTGTCGCCCGTCAGCACAAACCCGCTGCACAGAACGCACACCGCAGCAAGCCCGAACGTGATGAACAACCGTCGCGTTGGGAATCCCTTCATGTTCTTCCATCCTCTATGATACATGACTCGCTGTCCGTTCCCGGACTGTCTTCCAGATTTCGGCATGAATACTGTCGATCGATTGCATGCCGTCGATCCGCACCATGCGGTGCGGTTCCTGTTCTGCCATGGCGAGGAATCCGCGCCGGACGCGCTCGTAGAATTCGCGCCCCGCGATTTCCATCCTGTCGAACTGTATGCCGGCTGCTTCCTTGCGCCGCGCAATTTCCTCGACCGGGATATCGATGAACAGCGTGAGCGCGGGTATCGTCGTCCCGATCGACGCGGCGATGATCGCCCGGACGATCGTCAGATCGATTCCCCGTCCCCATCCCTGATAGGCGACCGTGGAATCAGCGTACCGGTCGCACACCACGATCTCGCCACGGAGGAGTGCCGGGCGGATGACCTGTTCGACGAGTTGCGCGCGGCTTGCCGAGAAGAGCAGCATCTCGGCGAGGTCCGTCATCTCGAGATTGCGCCGGTCGAGCAGAAGCTCTCTGATGCGTTCAGAAATCGCCGTGCCTCCCGGTTCCCGAAATACATGGACCGGAACGCGCACGCCGTCTTCCGAGGGTTCTTGCCTCAGACGCTCCACAAGTCGGACTGCCTGGGTGCTCTTGCCGCTGAAATCGAGTCCCTCGAACGTAATCAGCATAATCGAACGTACGGATTTCGTGAGGCGGAATCAACCGTTCCTTGAAACTTCGCCCGCATTTGGGTACATTCACCCTGTTATGCCCCGGCCTGCCAAGCAACATACCGTTTCTCCCCCACCACCTTCCCCTCGCGACCAACGCAGGCTGGAGTCACGCAACGAGGACTCCCAGATCATTCAGCGGGCCCTCCGTGGCGACGAATCGGCGTACGAGAAGTTGATGAAGAAGTATCATGACGCCATCTTCAATTTCATTTTCAAGATGGTGCATGAACGCGAACAGGTGGAGGACCTGACACAGGAAGCCTTCATCAAAGCGTTCAGCTCGCTTGCCAAATTCAACGACGAATACGCGTTCTCCACCTGGCTGTATAAGATCGCCACCAACAACAGCATCGACTACATCCGGAGGAAAAAACTCCAGGCCTATTCCATCGACAAGCCGATCGATGCCAAGGACAGCGAGTACAGCTTCGAGCTTCCTGACGAGGGATACGAGGCTGACCAGGAGCTCATCTCCGGTCAGCGCGCCGCACTGTTGCGGGAAGCCATCGCCAAGCTCCCCGAAAAGTACCGCAAGGTCATCGAGCTCCGGCACGTCCAGGAAAGGAGCTACGAAGAGATCGCCGACCTCCTGAAACTGCCGATTGGGACCGTAAAGGCCCATATCTTCAGGGCCCGGGAGCTCCTCTACAAGCAGCTCCGGAACCGCATAAGACACTATTAGACGGGATCCCCGGCCGGGAGCGGCCTGCAACCTCCATCCATCGTCCTTCGTATAGAATAGTAGGGAAAATGCGTAGTGCTATGGATCTCCACCTCTCCCATATTGCCCCGCTTCTCGCATTGACGATTGCCGTCCCTTCCGGCGTCCTCCGCTCCCAGGAAACGCGCGAAATCGGCCGGACAACGGAGAAGGAACTTAAGGTCGTCGTCAATACTTCCTTTGGCTCTCTTCACATTGCGCGTGGCGACCCGGGAACCGTCGTCGTCATGGAAAGCAAGAAGCAGAAAACCGGCGAGTTCAACTGCGACTATTCCGTACGGAACCGCGTGGGATACATGGACCTAACGCTCGGTCAGGGGGAATCGGGAGGTGAGGATTCGCAAGGCAAGAAATTCCATTTCGCAGATCTTAAGAGCGGAGATTGGGCGCTAAAGTTTTCTGATGCCATTCCCATCTCGTTCGATCTCGAGCTCGGGGTCGGCAAGGGCGATCTGAACCTCTCAGGCCTGCAGGTGAAGGACCTGAATCTCTCCACCGGCGCGAGCGACGTGTGCCTTGCTTTCGATGAACCCAACCAGTCGACGATCGAGAACCTCAACATTGAAGCGGGCGTGAGCAAGTTCGAAGGGAGAAACCTCGGAAACGCAAACTTCCGGCACTTCAAGTTCCAGGGCGGCGTGGGGACATTCAAGCTCGACTTCAGCGGCGAGACCGCGCGCGAAGTGGATCTCGACGTCCAGGTGGGGATGGGTCTCCTGACGATGGTGATTCCTTCCGGGATCGGCGCACGCGTCTCCTACGAGAAGAACTGGATCTCGCGCGTCGAATGTCCTGATGACTTCTCTCCGAACGGCGACAGCGAGTTCGTGAGCTCGAACTTCGACAACGCAAAAGGAAGAATGCTGATCAGGATTGAGTCGGGAGTCGGAAGCGTCAAGATTAGGCGTGCGGAGTAAGCTGTAAGCAGTAGGCGGTAAGCAGTAGGCAGTAAGGAGAATGAGGTTGCTGAGGTCGCTCCCCTCACAGTCTCATAGTCTCCCATTCCCCCTTTCCCCCGTTCTCCCTCTCCTCATTGCCACCCTTTTGCAGTTCCACGATTACCTCCTGCATATCCTCCGGCAATTCCGAATCAAAGAACACCTCTTTCTCCGTCGCCGGGTGCACGAAGCCGAGCGTCTTCGCGTGGAGCGCCTGCCGGGGCATCAGCGAGAGCAACTCCTCAACCTCCGCCTTCTGTTTCTGCGTCCCGGGACCGGCGACGATGTGCCGGCCGTTGTACGTCGGGTCGCCGAAGACCGGATGGTGGATGTGCGCCAGATGTACACGGATCTGATGCGTGCGGCCGGTCTTGAGCCTGAGTTTGACGAGAGCAAGATAGTCAAATTGCCGGATGACGGTGTACGTGGTGATCGCTGGTTTCCCTCCGGACACGACGGCCATTTTTTTCCGGTCCGATTTTGACCGGCCGAGTTCCGCTTCGATGGTTCCCTCTTTCTCTTTGAACACACCCCAAACGATCGCGTGATACTCTCGCACGATCGTCCGTCGCGAAAACTGCCTCGCGAGTTTCGCGTGGACCACATCGTTCTTCGCCACGACCAGCAATCCCGATGTGTCCTTGTCGAGTCGGTGGACGATCCCCGGCCGGACGGCGGCATCGTTCAGCGTCGAAAGTGCTTGCGTGTGAAAGAGGAGGGCGTTGACCAGCGTGCCGTGATAATTCCCATGGGCCGGATGCACAACCATGCCGGCAGGTTTGTTCACGACCATGAGGTCGTTGTCTTCGTAGACGACGTCAATCGGTATCTCTTCGGGTTCCGCGTCTTGAGGCGGCGGTTTGGGAAGGGTGATGTGAATGATCTCGCCGCCGGTCACCGGATGGCTCGGGCGCACCGTCTTTCCGTCGACGAGCACCGTGCCGTCTTTGATGGCTTTCTGGACTTTGGAGCGGGTGGCGTTTTCGACGTGAGCGGTGAGATAGGTGTCGAGACGTTCCCGTTTCTTTCCTGGAGGGATGACGATCTCGAATTCGTAGGGCACGGAGCGTTATTCCTTGGCGGCAGGCGCCTCGGCCGAGCCAGCAGGATCCGTTGCCACGCGTTCCTGCAACGCCTTCCCGGGGTCAAGCGCCGATCGATGGTACACAAAGACCAGGATAACGCCGATGGTCACACAGGCGTCGGCGACGTTGAAGACCGGCCAGCGGTGAAAGTGATAGAACCCGAGATCGAGATTGAAGAAATCCACGTCGATGAAGTCGACCACTTTCCCGTAGAACAACGGAGCTTGATCGAACAGCAGTCCGTAGAACACCCTGTCCACGAGATTGCCGATCGCGCCGCCGAGGATCATTGCGAGGGCGACGCGAAAGCCGAGGCGTTCATTGCGGATGTGATACAGGTACGCCAGGATCAGCACGCTCGCCACGATCGAGATCACGGCGAACATAACCTTCCCTCCCAGCTCGATCCCGAACGCCATGCCGGGATTTTCTATGTACGTGAGCCGCAGGAAATCGCCAAGGATCTTGTGGCTGACGCCGTACGGCAGTCCGGGCCATGACACATGCAGGAAGGGAACGGAGAGACCCCGCACGACAAGCTTTGAGCATTGGTCGGCAAGGACGATCCCGAGACTCACCCAGAGGACCCGCACCGGTCAAGCCCCTTTTTTCTTGGCCATCGCAATGCGTCCGCGTTCGCAGGGCATTCCGGTGTTCTTGTATTCCGCGCAGGTCTGCGCTGTGGGAACCGCTTCGAGACGCTCCTTCGGGACCAGGAGACCGCAGATCCGGCAGACACCGTAGCTCTTCGCGTCGATCCGCGCGAGCGCATCATCGAGTTGATTGACGTACTTGCTGCTGCGCGAGGCGAACAGGAAGGTCTTTTCCCGCTCCATCGCATCGGTCCCCTGTTCCATATGCAGGGAGTAGTTCGAGCTTTCGCTGACGTACTCTCCGGTGCTGACGTCCATCATGCTCTCTTTCAGTGCATCGAGCTCGTCGAGCGTTTCCTTCCGCTTCGCCAGGATCATCTCCTTGAAGGCCTTCAACTCTTCCGCGGAATAGGTGGTCGGCTCGCGCCGGTCGCTTCCCATCTTTTTGGGCGCCACCTTCTTCTTGCCTTTTTGCAGATGGGCCGGGGGAGTCTTCGCGGTTGCAGATTTTGCCGCCTTCTTGACGTGCGAGGCGGCCTTCTTCTTGGACGACGCAGTTGACTTGACAACCGCCCGTGATCCCTTTGTCGCCATGGATATTCCTCGCTCCTTACGATAGGTTAAGCCTGAGAACGACGGCTGATGCTCACGTGGGCTGCAACGCCGTTCAGTCCCACAGTGGAATCATACTCGCCCTTCTCAAACACAAACGTGAGTTCCGTTGCCAATGTTTCAGTTTGAATGTATGTGCGCATCTTCTCCAGCATCGATCGGACCTCCGCGGGCGCTTCGCAGAAGATCGCAATCCTGTCCGTGACAGCGAAACCCGCATCCTTGCGCATATTCTGGATGCGGTTCACAAACTCCCGCGCGTTCCCTTCGGCCACAAGCTGCTCGTCAAGCGTCGTATCGAGCGCGACCGTAAGTGATCCGTTGGATTCCACCAGCCATCCCTGGATGTCTTCGCGCACGATCTCGACGTCGTCCCTGCCGACCGTCATCGGTCCTGCCGCGGCCTCGAGCGTCACCGTGCCCGCTGCCTCCATGCTGCCGATTTCCTGGGCGGTCATCTCCTTGATCCGCGCCGCTGCCGCCTGTACCTGCTTCCCGAATTTCGGACCGAGCGCCTTGAAGTTGGGCTTCGCCTTTTTCCTGACCAGGCCCGACTCATCCGACACGTACTCGATCTGCTTCACGTTGATTTCATCGAGGATCACATCCTGCATTCGCCGGATCTCGCTCCGTTCGTGTTCGCCGGCGATGGGGAGAATGATCCTCCGCAGCGGCTGGCGCACCTTCAGGTTCGATTTCATGCGCATCGCACGCACCAGCATCACGATCTTCTCCGCGCGTTCCATGCGCTCTTCAAGCTCCGCATCGATCACCGACGGGTTCGCCACCGGCATCGCGGCAAGATGCACGGATTCCGCAGGGTCGCGATGCGTCACCTCGTTAAGATTGCGATGGAGCTCCTCCGCGAGAAATGGCACAAAGGGGGCCATCATCTTGACGACCGCATCCAGGCATTCATACAGCGTCTGGTTCGCCGCGGTTTTGTCTTTCCCCTTCTCACTTTTCCAGAACCTCCGGCGGTTTCGCCGCACATACCAATTCGAAAGCTGATCGATGGTGAAATCGCTGACGCTCCGCGCCGCCTTGGTAACATCGTACGCGTCCATGTACGCCGTGTAGCGCTGAATCAGCGATTGCAGCTCGGAGATGATCCACCGGTCGATCTCCTGACGCTCGGCAACCGGGATTGTCGGCTCGGCGTATGAAAACCCGTCGATGTTGCCGTACAGGGCGAAGAACGCATAGGTATTGACAAGAGTTCCGAAGAACTTCCGCTGAACGTCGCCGAGCCCGTCTTCATCAAAACTCGTCGGCCGCCACGGAGGGCTCGTGGTCACCAGGTACCACCGGGTTGCATCGGCACCGTAGCGGGTCAACACGGAAAAAGGATCGACCGTGTTCCCCTTCGACTTCGACATCTTTTGCCCGTCCTTGTCAAGGATGAGCTCGTTCACCATCACCGTCCGGTAGGCGGGCTTGTCGAACAGAAACGTACCGATGGCGTGCAGCGAATAGAACCATCCCCGCGTCTGGTCGATCCCTTCGCAGATGAAATCCGACGGATATTGCTCCCCGGACTCGATCAGCTCGCGGTGCTCGAAAGGATAATGCCATTGGGCGAACGGCATCGATCCGGAGTCGAACCAGACATCGATCAGCTCGGGAATGCGGCGCATCGTCCCGCCGCAGGAACATCGGAATGTGACCTCATCGACGAAGGGTTTGTGGAGATCGATGGGATCGGGGACGTTTTCCCCCTCCTTCAGCTCGGCGATGCTGCCGATGCAGCGCTGTTTCCCGCACTCCTCACAGATCCATATCGGCAACGGGGTGCCCCAGAAACGATCGCGGGAGAGCGCCCAGTCCTTGTTCTCCTCCAGCCAGTTCCCGAACCGGCCGACGCCGACTTCGCTGGGAACCCAGTTGATCTCGTTGTTCAGCTCGATCATCCGCTTTGCGTACTTCGTCGTCTGAATGTACCATGACTCGCGCGCATAGTACAGAAGCGGTGTCTTGCACCTCCAGCAATGGGGGTAACTGTGGGTGATCGTTTCACGCTTGTAAAGGATCCCCCGTTCCTTCAGGTTCCGGATGATTTCATGGTCGGCCTCCTTGACGAACATTCCCTGGAAATCCGGGACATCGGGCCCGAACTCGCCGCTCTTGTTGACGGGATGAATCGTCGGGAGATCGTACTTTCGGCCGGCCTGATAGTCATCCTCGCCGTAGGCGGGCGCCATGTGCACGATGCCGGTGCCGTCCTCGATCGTGACGAAATCCGTGGTCACGACATAGAACGCCTTCTTCTCGACAGGATGATAATTGAAGAGCCTCTCATATTCCCATCCCGCGAGATCGCTCCCTTTGTACCGCTCGACGATGGAGTATTCCCCCTGGAGCACGGACAGTCGCGCTTCCGCGAGAATCAAGTTCTCGCCATTCTGGGAGACTTTCACATAATCGACGCCGGGTCCGACGGCGAGAGCGACGTTCGAAATGAGCGTCCACGGTGTGGTCGTCCAGACGAGAAACGAAGAGTCCGGGTCTTTCTTTATCCGCATCCGGACGTAGACGCTCTGGTCCTTGACATCTTCGTAACCCTGGGAGACCTCGTGTGAGGAGAGCGGCGTTTCGCACCTGGGGCAGTACGGTTGGATTTTATAACCTTTGTAAATCAACCCTTCATCATAGAACCGTTTGAGCGCCCACCAGATGGATTCGATGTAATCGTTTTCGAGGGTCACATACGGATCGCGCATGTCGACCCAGTAGCCCATCAGCTCGGTCATTCTCTCCCAGTCGGACTTGTACTTCCAGACCGACTCCTTGCACTTCGCATTGAACTCGGCAACGCCGTACTTGACGATGTCGTCTTTATGCTTGAATCCGAGCTGCTTCTCGACCTCGATCTCCACCGGAAGCCCGTGCGTATCCCATCCGGCTTTCCGATGCACCTGGAATCCCTTCATCGTCTTATAACGGCAGACGAGGTCTTTGAGCGTCCGCGCCATGACATGATGAATACCCGGCCGTCCGTTTGCTGTCGGCGGGCCTTCATAGAACGTGAACCCCGGATTCCCCTCGCGGCTCGTGATGCTTTTGCGGAAGATATCATGGTCCTTCCAGAACCGCAGGATGTCCTGCTCCATGGAAGGGTATGAGATTCTGTCGGTAAGTTCCTTGAACGCCATCTACTATATTCAGTTGTGAAACGACCCAGAGAACAAGCGCTTTTCAAATCCCAGGGCGCACACGGAGTAAGCAGTAAGCTGTAGGGAGTACGCAGAAATCATTTGCGGGGAATCTGTCTTCAGCCTACTGCTTACTGTCTACTGCTTACTCTCCTCGCCCATTAGATCTTTTCTACCACAGATTTCATGATCGCCGTCAGCTTCGGCTCCGTCTCGTTCGCCACCGCGATGATTTCCTCCACCTTCGCCGGCTGCAGCGAATCCGGGAAACACTCGTCGGTGATGATGGAGAAGCCGAGGACTTTTATCCCCATGTGGTTCGCGACGATGTTTTCGGGGACAGTGGACATGCCCACGGCGTCTGCGCCGATGAACCGGAGGAACCGGTATTCCGCGCGCGTCTCGAGGTTCGGTCCGGGCACTGCCACGAACACGCCCCGCTCGGTTCTGATCTTCAACTCGAGGGCGATCGACTCCGCGACGGCGATGAGTTGCCGGCTGTACGGCTCCGACATGTCCGGGAAGCGCGGGCCGAGCGTATCGTCGTTCGGTCCGATCAACGGGTTATCGCCCAGCAGATTGATGTGATCGCTGATAATCATGATGCTCCCTCGCCGGAAGTTCGGGTTCATCCCGCCTGCGGCGTTGGAGATCAGCAGGGTTTTCACGCCGAGGAACTTCATGACCCGGACGGGAAAGGTGACCTGCTGCATGGAATACCCTTCGTAGTAGTGGAATCTCCCCTGCATGGCCACGACCGACTTGCCGTTGAGCGAGCCGAAAATCAGTTTGCCGTGGTGCGATTCCACCGTCGAGAGGGGAAAATGGGGAATGTCGCCATAGTCGATGACCGTCTCCGTCTTCATCTCCTTCACAAGCCCCCCAAGGCCGGTCCCGAGGATGATGCCGATCGACGGCGTCATCTTCGTCCGCGTACGGAGGTACGCCATCGACTCGTCAATGTGCTTGCGAAGTTCTGTCATGGTCGAGGGTTTTCATGATGGCATCGACGTCGAGCTGGTCCTTCCCGGAGCCGAGCGAAGGGGGTGGGTCGATCGTTTGGTCCGGACCGAGGTCCATCGCCTTGAGAAGGTCGAGCTCCGAGCTGAGCAGTACGCGCAGTCGCCCGACGAGCGTTTCCCGCTTCACCTTCAGCTCGGCGATCTCGTTGTGCAGCTTTGACATTTCTCTGTTGCCGGAGTCGAGGATTGCGGCCGCGCGGGATTCGGCCTCCCGGATGATCATTTCCGCTTCGCGACGGGCGGCTTCGTAGGTTTTGCCGGTGGCTTCCTGTGCCTGCATCAAGGTCTGCTGCAGCGTCTTTTCAATCTGTTTGTAATCCGCCAGCTGCGTGTCCAGGTGGATCTCCCTGTCCCGTGAATCCTTGAGTTGTTTGAGTATTTCCTCCATGTCGGCAGCCACCATTTCAAGAAACGTGTCGACTTCGACCGGGTCATAACCACGCATGAGTTTCTTGAACTGCTGTTTTCGTATGTCAAGCGGGGTAAGCTTCACTGTCGTAAACCCTCCTCATCTCGTTGTGCCTGCAATCCGGGCACCGGCGTTGGCGTGCAGCGAGCAACGTTGATGGTTACCCGTCCCGTTTCGTGCGGGATCCGAAGATCGCGGTTCCGATGCGGACAAGAGTGGCGCCTTCTTCAATCGCGACCTCGAAATCTCCGGTCATCCCCATGGAGAGGTGGTGCATGGGGGCGTTCCCTTGGCCCAGTTCGGCGGTCTTGTCTCTCAGTTGCCGCAGGACCCGGAACATCGGCCTTGAGCCTTCCGGATCCGGGAGAAACGGTCCGATGGTCATGAGGCCATTGAGCCGGATCGAGGCAAGTCCATTAAGGGCGGAAACCAGCTGGAGGGCCTCGTCCGGTCGCACACCGAACTTCGACTCCTCATGAGTCGTGTTCACTTCGATGAGACAATCGACGATCCTGCCTGCTTTCGCCGCCCGTTCGTCAATCTCGCGAGCGAGGGCGACGTTGTCGACGGAGTGGATCATCGTGATCCAGGGCGCGATGAGCCGCACCTTGTTTCTCTGCAGATGGCCGATAAAATGCCATCGCACATTCTCCCCGGCGAGCGCCTGGCGTTTCTCCTGGAGCTCCTGCACGTAGTTCTCGCCGACATCGATCGCTCCTGCCGTCAGCGCTTCCTTGACCCGATCAGCGGAAAAGGTCTTTGCGACTGCCACGAGCGTAACGCCAGAGGGATCTCTCCCGGCTCGAAGGCAAGCGTTGGCGATTCTTCCCCGTATCTTTTCGAGGCTTTCAGCGATCATCTCAATCAAGCTGGATAATATAAGCCCTCATGTCCTGAAAATCAACGCACTTGCGCGATCAACGCATCATCGTGACGCGGGATGGTAAGCGACACTCATCGGTAACGCCTTCGTCTCACTTGTCAGAAGGATTTCCTCGAAGTGTCTCACTCATAATTGGCCAATTCTTACCGAATCGGGGGGCAATTCCCTTTGCTTGACTTCATACCATTTTTTCTTTTTCTTGCTCTCACTGCTGAACGAGTTACCCGTGAAGGAAAGAGTCGATGAGCATTTTGGATTACGGCGGATTCGACGACGAACCCGAAGATGAGGAACGCAGACGCGAGCGGTTTGAAGAAGAGCTGAAGCGTTTCCAGGACATGCTCAAAGACAAAACCCCCGACATCACCAATGTCGAGGCCCTCGAAGAGATTGTCTCCTACTACCTCGACCACGAGAAGTACGAGGAAGCGCTCCACTTCATCAATCAGCTCCTGACCCTTGTCCCCTACAGCGCCGAAAACTGGCAACGGAAGGGAATCATCCTCGGCAATCTCCTGAAGTTCGAGGAAGCCCTCGATTGCTACAACCGGGCGCTGAGTATCAGTCCGACCGATCCCGAGATCCTCATCAACAAAGCCATTACCCTCGATGACCTCGGCAAAACGACCGATGCCATCGCGTGCTTCGATGAGGCGTTGCTCATCGAGCCAGGCAATGTCGAGGCGCTCTTCAACAAGGGCGTTACCCTTGAAAAAGCAGGAAAGTACGAGGAATCAGTCCAGATCTTCAAATTCATTCTGGACGAGGACCCGTTGCACAAGGACGCCTGGTACGAAATCGGCTACTGCTACGACTATCTGGACCGGCCGGAGGAGTCGTTCCGGTGCTACGAAGAGCATATCAAGCTCGATCCCTACAACTACAACGCCTGGTACAACCGCGGGATCGTGCTGAACCGGATGATGCAGCCCCAACGCGCGATCGAGAGCTACGACATGGCGATCGCGATTCACAAAGATTTCTCGGCTGCGTGGTACAACAAGGGAAATGCTCTCGCGAATCTGGGCAGATTGCACGACGCTATCGCCTGCTATCGTGAGACCCTGCGCCTCGAACCTAAAGATGTCCCGGCCTGGCATAATCTCGGAAATGCATACGAGGAGCTTGGCGAGTTTGAAGACGCCGTCAAGGCTTTCTCGGAAGCCTTGAAGTACGATCCAAACCACTACGAGTCCTGTTTCGGTCGGGGGAGCTGCTACGATTCGCTCGAGCAGTACCGGAAAGCGCTGAGCGACTACAACAGAGCGCTCTCATTGTGCCGGGACTACCCCGAGCTCTGGTATGCGAAAGCCGACCTCCTCTATAATATGGGGAGAGTACGTGAATCGCTGCTGAGCTACCGGATGGTCACCAAGCTCGAACCGGAAAACTTCGAGGCCTGGCTGGATTACGGGGAGACACTCCTTGAGCTCGGGTTCCTCAAGCAGGCGCTCAAGGCCTTTGACCACTCAGTTGATGCCAACCCCTATTCCGCCGAGAGTTACTACAGCCGGGCGAAGGCGCTGATCCTGATGAATCGTCTGTACGAAGCGGCCGAATCGCTCAAAAGCTCCTTCCAGCTCGACCCGGTGAAGAGGATCGAGTTCGAACAGGATTTCCCCGGGGCGCGATCAATGAAGGAGTTCCGGTCCGTCTTGAAACGTTAAGCGTAACGTGCGGGGGACCGGGGGTGGGCCATCGTATCAACGCCACGTCAACCCGTGGCGTTTTCTGTCTCAGGAAAATGCATGAAGATGAATTCCGAACTGTCGGCAAAGTACGGCAAGCTTGTTACTCTCCTTGAAGAGATGGGGAGCGTTGCGGTGGGATATTCGGGAGGAGTGGACAGCTCGCTGCTGCTCAAGGTGGCGGTCGACGTCCTTGGCGACAAAACTCTCGCCATGATCGGTCGCTCCGAAACGTACCCGACGCGGGAGTTTGAAGAGGCCATCACCCTCGCTGAGGGGATCGGCGCACGCTATGTCGTGGTCGACACTGAGGAAACGGACGACCTGAAGTTCAAGGAAAATCCTCCCGACCGATGTTACTATTGCAAAACCGAGTTGTTCGGAAAACTCCAGGAGCTCGCAGAGCGTGAAGGGATCGCCTGGATCGCGGACGGGACCATCATGGACGACATCGGCGACTTTCGGCCCGGGATGCGCGCGAAATCCGAGAAGGACGTCCGCTCGCCGCTGCTCGAAGCGGGGATGACGAAGAATGATGTCCGCGCGCTCTCGAAAGAGCTCGGCCTCCCGACGTGGGACAAGCCGTCGTTCGCATGCCTCTCATCCCGTTTCCCGTACGGAACCGGAATCACCCGGGAGAATCT
>DATJPR010000041.1:0-4296 GCA_035506295.1 Bacteroidota bacterium
CTGGTTTTCCGGGATGCTAATGTGGCTTGGCGAGGTATTCAGAGAATCAAAACTGAACGTCGAGGAAGGCGTGATCGAGTTTTCAAAATAGTATTGCTGAATTTCACCATTGGTCTGCGCCTCGGCGAGTGTTCCGTAGAAGATGTTGTTTCTGTACACCGCGTTCGTCATCACGAAATCGTTCAGCGGATTCACGCAGTTGAGGAACACCGTGTTGTGATCGAACCGGGTATACACGTTGTAGTCCACGTTGCAGTTCGCATACGCGTTGTTGCAGAACATGGTATTGTTGACCATCACGACGCTGTCCGTCGGAGCACCGGAATTCGAAAAGAAGGAATCCCCCTCAAAAGTGATTGTCGGATGCATCGCATTCCTGAAGAGGCAATCTGTGATGGTGAACTTGTTGTAGTTCCCACTGTTGTCATTGATCACTCTCCCCCACCCATCGAAAACGCATTTACTGTACGTTGAATTCGTGCTGTCGCTGTTGTATAACATGCAGTCCGCGTAGCCGGATTCAACAAGCAGCTGATCGGGGCGGACTCCGGTGAAGTACAGGTACTTGAAGAGCAGTTGCCTGGCACCGGTGTAGATACTCATGAACGGATTCGGTGATTTGTTGTCTGCAAGTATCGCCGGCGCAATGACCGGTGGCCGGTGAGACCCCGTATCCGCAATGATGGACACCGGGAAGTTCACATTGATGGTAGCGGTGAAATAATAGATGGAATCGCGGTACAGCTTGTACGTTCGGTTGGGGTGGGCCCGCTGGCCGTTCGACAGCGTGTCACCCTGGATCATGACGTTGATGTTCCCGGCGGGACTTGCCGGAACCCATACAGTGTCCCCCGCTGCCTTCGCCGAGAAATGGGCGGCGAACAAGAGCACCAACGCTATGAATCCTCCGCCCAAAACAGACCGTGTGCTCGAACCATGCTTCATACACGCTCTCCCTTCTTCCAATTGTGGTGGATGTGGAACTGCTGGTAACACCTTGTTGTCTTCATCGAGCTTAGAGACGGATCCTGAGGCCGAGATCCGCCGTCAGGCCGTAGTGCTGCTCCGCAGCCGGAAAACTTGAGCCCTGATTGAGATCGATATCCCGCGCGCTGTTGAGATCGTTCACGTCCAGAAATAGCTGGAGCCCTTCCCACGGCAATGTCTGCTTGACCGCCAGATCCCACCGAAGGTATTTCGCCGTGTTCACACGAAGCTCGGGCCAGAAATCCTCTGATTTGAAAATGTCGGCCTGCGAGAGCATGGAGACACGAATGGAAAAGCCCTGATAATCGTACCCGAGGGCGAGGTTCACAATGTCGTTTGGCTGATCGATGAGCCGATCGTCATAGTACGTCTCCGTGTACGTCTTGATCACATAGGGGAAATCCGGGATATACGTCGTCGCTATGGTCGTCAAGGGATATTTCGCCGTCGAGAAGATATGCGTGTAGTTCACGCTGAGGATCAGACCCGAGAGGACACTCGGCAGGTACCAGAAGTGTGTCTGCCAGTCGACCTCGACACCCGTAAGGTTTACCACGAACGGGTCGTTGAACGAAGTGTTCACCTGGTACCCCGCTGAGGTTGTAGGCGGACCCGGATACTGCGAGGGGTCGATAACATAGCGGGAAACCGGGAAGATGAGATTGTCGATGCGCTTGTAGAATCCGTCTACGGAAAGCAACCCGATGCCATTGTCATGAACGGCGACGACAAGGTCGTAGTTCGCTGAACGCGACGGAGTGAGGGCGAAGTTATTCCATGTGACGGAAGTGAAGCCGAGGTCGATGCGCGGCGTGATCGCCGAATAGTCCGGATAGGCGAGCGTATTCGTATAGGCCAACCGCACCTGCAGCCAGGCGAGCGGTCTGCACACGAGCTGGGCCATCGGCAGCCAGTAACCGTGGGACTCCCCGATAGTCGTGTCGCGGAAGAAGTATTTTAGGCGTGAAGTCGCCGTTTCCGTTCCTCGCGGCGCAAGGTATGACGTCGAAAGATTCTGATATCTGACCCCGCCGACAAAAGTAAATTCCTGACCGAGGTTCGCGGTGATCATCCCATAAACCGCGCTCTGATGTTCATACCCTGAATAGTCATTGGTTACCGAGGCGAGGCTGTTATGCGACCATGCATCGAGCGTCCCGACCTGCCGCGCAATGTCGATGATCGGTTGCATGAGGGCGATGTTCGTCGGCACGCCCATGGTGTAGTCGCCGCCGAGAAATTTCCCGTAGGAGAAGCTCGGATCCTCGAACAACGTGATCGGAAGACGGGAGTTGCCGTTCGGGACGGTCTGTTTCATCCAGGGAAAGGCATCGAGGATCGCCTGGCGTAAGCCACCTCCGCTATACGTGAGGACGCCGTCCGATTGGTCATAATCATACGATCGCTCCCGGTAATCTATCCTCCCCCCGATTTTTACCGAACCTGTCACGTCATCCGAAACTCGGACAGGGGAAAGAAGATCGAGCGATCCACTGATCGTTCGTTCCCGGGAGAAACTTCCGGACGCGGAGATATTCTGTAAGTACGTCTGAGCGAGGTTGTTGACCGTCAGGCCCGGGATCAGCCGGGGATCATAATGCTGAAAGTTCAGATTGTTGAGCCCCACTGTCTGATCGATGAAGGTGAAAGAGATATCGTTCGGATCGCGGTTTTCCGAATAGGAATGCGAGACCTGCGCATCGATCGTGAATAACGGCAAGGTCTGCTCAAGCTCAAGAAGGTTGGTAATGGCATTGAGCTTATTTTCAGAGACGGTGGTCGTGTAGTCGTGCTCATTCGACGAGAGGCTGAAGCTTTCGCCGCGGTTCTGACTCTTCGTGTCGCTCGCGCTGAAGAAGTTCTTCATCATGATCGATCCTTCCGGGAGGGTATAGTCGAGCACCAGCGTGCCGCCCCAGCGGCGCTTGTCCCGGAGGATATCGTTGAGATTCAGATTCGAGAGATAGACCTGGTTCTGCACTCCGAGCACGGGACCGTTGAGGTAGTAGCTCCCGCCAAGCTCATTCGAAGTGAGATTTCTGCGTTCAACATCGACTTCGGCAAACACACCGAAGCGCTCGTCGAAGTACCTGTTCTCAAGACTCCCGACGAGCTTGAAGTCACCGAACTTGCTCTGCAGGCCGTTGTAGCCGTACTGTCCCAAGAGAGAGAATGTCGGGATCTCCGTCGGGGCGGCCTTCGCCTCCCGAAGCTTGAAGTTGACCGTGCCCCCGAGCACGGCCGCGTCCATGTCGGGGGTAATCGCCTTGGTGACTTCGATCCCCTCGAGCATGTTGGACGAGATCATGCTGAGATCCGTTCCCCTGTCGCCGACGTCGGTAGAGGCCATCGGCACGCCGTCCACCAGCACCTCGTTGTATTTTGGCGCGAGGCCGCGGATCACGACTTGATTTCCCTCTCCACCTTCCCGCAGAACGGAAACCCCCGGCAAGCGGCCGACTGATTCGGCCGCGTTCGCGTCGGGGAGCTCCTGAATGCGCGCGGCAGAAACAACGCTGACGATCTGGTTGGAAGAGAGTTGCTCGTTGATCGCCTGATTCTGACCGAGGGCCTGAGCGGTCACAACAACAGTCTGTCCCTCGATGGTTACTGCTTCGAGGGAGAAATCGACGGAGAGCGTGGAAGGTTCTTGACTGCGGAGAGGCTTGGCAAGCGGTGTGTAGCCGACATACGTCGCGCGGAGGGTGTACGATCCCGGTGGGACGTTCCGGATCGCATAATGACCGTGGATATCCGTTGAAGCCCCGAAGCTGGTACCGACGAGGAAGACGTTCGCGCCCGGAAGAGCCTCTCCGGTATTCGCATCCTTCACCACCCCCTCGATCGTCAGCCCGGTCTGGGCAACTGCAGAAACGGTAACGAAGAACAGTACTCCTACGAGAACCCCGGTTGTCCGGTTCACCATCACCTTCCCCCTGCCGCACGTCATTCAGGGACTTCGCTGGGAAGAGCATCGCCGGGGTGGAGCATAACTCGCCCCGGCATCACTTTCAGAACAAGGTGAAGATAGTGATTTCGGGATTCGATTCAAATGGTTGGGGGAGACGACCAACAAAAAGAATTCCCATTTGCGAAGAAAGGCACATTTACGCGAATGTCCCGCTTCGGTTCTAGCTATGAAATCCTGTAAGAAATTCCGGCAGAAAGCTGGTCAGCTGCCTTCTGCCGGTGCCCTCGTCCTGATGAACGGCAGTTGATTCTGAAGAGGGTAATCGCTTATTTGGGTGTTCTTGTTTCAAAGAATCGCCTGTTCTTTCCCATGACAGCGGTGCATGTTTCACCGCCGAC
>DATJPR010000042.1:0-31888 GCA_035506295.1 Bacteroidota bacterium
CGGCACCAATTCCGCAATCCGGAAAGCGACTGGCTATCTTGTCGACCAGCACCGCATAGTCCGCCGAGCGATAGCGGCGCCGCATCTGCCCTAGGATGCGATCGGAACCACTTTGCAGCGGTATGTGTAAGTGCTTACAGATAGGAGAATTATCTCCGATCAGATCAAGAATTTCGTCGGTAACAAGATTAGGTTCGATCGAGCTGATCCGGATGCGTTCAAGTCCCCGCACGAGAATAAGCTCCCGGAGCAGCCCTGCAAGAGTTGAACCATTCTTCTTTCCGTAGTCTCCGACATTGACCCCGGTAAGCACGATCTCCTTGAATCCCTCATCAACCAGTCGCCGCGCGCGCTCTACAGCGTGCACCACGGATTCACTTCTGCTCCCACCCCTCGCCTTCGGAATGGTGCAGAACGAGCATGTGTAATCGCAGCCGTCCTGGACTTTGAGAAACGCCCGCGTTCTGCAGCCGGCTTCTGTCGTCCACGCGGGGGTAAACGACTTCGCAGAATTCAGAGAGGAAACATGGGTCGAAACACAGGAGAGTTTCTTCATATCCCCTGCGAGGGTCAGAAGATCGAATTTCTCCTGCGTGCCGGCGACAAGATCGACCCCCTCGATCGCGCCGACCTCCTCCGGAGCGAGCTGTGCATAGCAGCCGGTCACGATCACGTACGATCCCGGAGCCGCACGAAGTGCCCGGCGTATCATCTGCCGGCATTCCTGGTTCGCTTTTGCCGTCACGCTGCAGGTGTTGATCACGTTCACGTCCGCCGCCGTCCCGAACGGGACGATCTCGTAACCCTGGTCGAGGAACTGCTTCCCGATCGTCGAGGTTTCGGCGTAGTTCAGTTTGCAGCCTAATGTGTGAAGCGCAACGCGCGGCATCTGCATCCTCTCGAACTCAACCCCCGTCCCCTTCTCTTATGAAGAGAAGGGGGGTGGGGGCGTGTGAATCCAAGCTTGGTGCAACCGTCCCTCTCTTCAGTAAGAGAGGGACCATAGGGTGAGTTCAAAAATAGCGACTGCCCCTTCGCGCGAACGAGGGGGCAGCCTGTGGTACTACCGACCGGGAAACCTCCCGCTCTCCTCTTCAGTTCTCCGTCGGGATCGAAGTATCGCCTGCAGGGGTCTGGCCGTGAATCGTGGCCGTCTCGCCAAGGGTCTGCACTTGCAATTTGTGCGCAGCCATGTAGTCCTGCACGATCTTCGATTCCTTCCCTTTCAGGAACTCCGCCGCGGAAAGGACGATCCGTTTCGAATCCTTGTCGAACTCCACGACCTTCAACGGCAAGTCATCGCCGGCCTTGAACTTGTCAGCGATGTTCTTGACAGGAGTGGTCGAGAGCTGCGACACGGGCACGAAGCCCTCCACGCCGAGCGGTAGCTCGACGATGACGCCTTTCTCGATAATGCGGACGATCTTCCCATCCACCTCCGTGCCGACCTTGAAGCGGTCGCCGAAGGTGTCCCAGGGATTTTCCTCGACCTGCTTGTGGCCGAGCGAAATCCTGCGCTGGTCCACGTCGACGCTGAGGATGACGACATCCAGCTCGTCGCCTTTCTTCACGATCTCACCGGGATGCCGCACTTTCTTCGTCCACGACAGGTCGGAAATGTGCACGAGGCCGTCCACGCCCTGCTCAAGCTCGACGAACACGCCGAAGTTGGTGAGGTTGCGGACAACACCGCGGTGGCGCGAACCCACGGGATACTTCTGCATCAGCGTGAGCCACGGATCCGGCTCGAGTTGCTTGATGCCGAGCGAAAGCTTTTTCGCATCCTTGTCGAGGCTCAGGATCACCGCGTCCACCATCTGCCCCATCGAAACGACCTGGGACGGATGCTTGATATGCTGCGTCCAGCTCATCTCGGAAATGTGAATGAGCCCTTCGATCCCCTTCTCGATCTCGACGAACGCTCCGTAATCGGCGAGCGAGACCACCTTGCCGGTCACCTTCGTCCCGACCGGATATTTGTTCTCGATATTCTCCCACGGGTGCGGCTGCAGCTGTTTGTACCCGAGGGAAATTCTCCGCTTCTCCTGGTCGAAGTCGAGGACGACGACGTTGATCACCTGATCGAGCTTGACGATCTCAGACGGATGGTTGATGCGGCCCCAGGACAGGTCGGTGATATGCACCAGACCGTCCACCCCGCCCAGGTCGACGAACACGCCGAAATCGGTGATGGCCTTCACGGTGCCTTCGAGGATCTGGCCCTTCTCGAGGCTCTTCAGAATCGCCTCGCGCTGACCCTTCATCTCCTCTTCCACGAGGACCTTGTGGCTGACGACGACGTTTTCGGAGGGGTGGTTGATCTTCACGACCCGGAAATCCAGGGTGCGGCCGATGAAGGCATCGAAATCGCGGACAGGCCGCACATCGATCTGCGAGCCGGGGAGGAATGCATCGATGCCGAGGAGGTCCACCACGATGCCGCCCTTGATGCGGCGGACGCAACGTCCTTGCAGCACTTCACCCGTCTCGAACGCCTTGGTCACCCGTTCCCACACGCGCATGAAGTCGGCGCGCTTGCGCGAGAGCACAAGCTGGCCGTCTTTGTTTTCCACGCTCTCCAGGAACACCTCGATCTCATCCCCCACCTTCAGGTCATTCCTGTTGGTGAATTCCTGGAGGGAAACGACGCCTTCGCTTTTGAATCCGATATCGACGGAGACTTCCGAGTCTCCAATCGCAACCACCCTGCCCCTGACGATCTCGCCCTCGCTGATCTTGCCGAGGGTGCGCTCGTAGAGCGCCTTCATCTCATTGTATTCGGATTCGTTATATTCGCGGTCGGCAATGGCTTCCACGCGCAATGCGCCCGAGAGTGCCGACTGCTTCTTGTGTGCAGGTGCAGCTGTTGCTGTACTGCTGACGTTGGTGTGTTCCTCAGCCATTCATCCTCCTCTTGTGTCACATACCATCCCGATGGTCGCCGGGACTCATCCACGATTCGTCCGCCCTTCCGCCGTCATCTCCGGTCGGACTGCAACGGTCATGGATGGAATCTTCTTGTGATAGTGAATGTGATTTGTGATGACGGAAAATTCTCTGTGCCGGTCACGGCCTGTCGTCCATCGCCTCGAGAGCCTCCCTCACCTTCTCCATCAGCCACTGCGGCGTGGAGGTGGCCCCGCTGATACCCACCGACGACGCGCCGCTCAACCACTCTTTGCGGACGTCCTCGACTCGTTCGATGAAGTGCGTCCTCGGGTTTTCGGACCGGCAAATTTCAAAAAGGACCTTCCCGTTTGACGACTCCTTCCCTGCGACGAACAACACCACATCGTTCGACCGCGCAAATTCCCTGAGCCGCTTGTCACGCCCGGACACCTGTCCGCAGATCGTGTCTTTCGCGTGAAAGCTGATCGCGGACTCCTCAAAGGTGCCGACTTCAAATTCGTGGATCCGCTCCCGCAGGATGCGTGCGATCTCATAGAACGTCGGCTTGTCCATGGTGGTCTGGGAGAAGAGCACGGTCTTCCGCGCAACGTCGACCTTGTCCAGCTCCTCCACCGATCTCACGACCACCGCTTCGTTGTTGGTGTGGCCGACCAGCCCGATGACTTCCGCGTGGTCCTTCTTGCCGAAGATGACCACCTGATACCCGTCATCGTAGAATTTCCTGATGCGCTCCTGCACTTTGGTCACCACAGGGCAGGTTGCATCGACAATCGTGATCCCGTGCTCTCTCGCGCGCGCATAGGTCGAGGGCGGCTCGCCGTGCGCCCGGATCAGGACGCGCTTTCCGCGAAGCCGTTCGAAGTCGGCGAGACCGACCACCTCCATCCCCTTCTCGCGCAAACGCTCGATCTCCTGCGGATTGTGGATGATCGGTCCCAGGGAATACAGCGGCTCTCCCGATCCCAATTCCTGTTCCGCAGCATCGATCGTCCGCACCACGCCCCAGCAAAATCCGGCGTTCCGGTCGACAGAAATCTTCATTGCCTCCCCGTTCGCTCCAGTCGTTCTCTTGCCGTGTTCACGACCATCGTCACCTGCTCTTCAATCGTAAGGTCGGACGTATCGATCTCGATGGCGTCCGCCGCTTTGCGGAGAGGACTTTCGCTCCGGGTGGAATCGAGCTCGTCGCGTTCATGGATCGCTCTGGCGATCGCGTCGAGTTCCATCGTTATTCCCTGTGCCGCGAGGTCGGCCTGGCGCCTTCGGGCCCGTGCCTCGATACCGGCGATCATAAAGAACTTAAGGTCTGCGTCCGGGAACACCACCGTTCCGATGTCGCGACCTTCGGCAACAATGTCTGATTGCTGCGCCGAACGACGTTGCTCGCGTACCATCGCGGTCCGTACTTCGCGCAGCCGGCTCACCGCACTGACCGCTCGCGTCACCGCCTCCGCACGAATCTCCGTGCTCACTTCCACGCCATCGAGGAACACGGCGAGAGTCCCACCGGGATTCCTCAACTCGATTGCCGTCCCCTCCATCATCGACCGTATGCCGTTCTCGTCATTCAGCGGAATCTTTTCCCGCAACACCTTCAACGTCACGGCCCGATACATTGCCCCGGTATCGAGGTGGAGAAAACCCAATTGTTCAGCCGATCTCTGCGCTGTTGTGCTTTTGCCGGAAGCTGCCGGACCATCGATGGCAATAACAAAATGACCGGAATGCAATTCCGCCTTTTTCGAGAATGGAATAGTAATTTACCGCTTTTTTCTTCTCTTTGCAATACAATCCCCTGACCTGAGGGTTCCTTGCCGGCATCACAGCCGACTTCAGGCCACAAAATCGGCCCAAAAAAGCCACATCGGCGATGCGCAAGCTCCATACCCGCGAAATCGAAGGCCAACGACAGACACCTTTGTCGCTTCCCCAGGCATCGCGCTTACCTGTCATCGCCCTTCTTGACAACGTACGGAGTCTGTACAACGTTGGCTCGATGTTCCGCACGGCGGACGGGACGCTTCTGGAGGGCATGTACCTGACGGGCTATACTCCCCGTCCTCCCCGAAAGGAAATCGACAAGACCGCTCTGGGCGCCACACATAGTCTTCCATGGGAGTATTTTGCGAACCCGATCGACGCCATCACGCGGGCGAAAGAGAGGGGTGCAGCGATTTGCATTCTGGAACAGACGACGAACAGCAGGCGCTACCACGAGGTTCGGAGGGAAGAATTCCCGATCTGTCTTGTCGTCGGGAACGAGCTCACAGGGGTGTCAGACGCCATCCTCGCCGAGGCGGACTTCGCCATCGACATCCCGATGTTCGGCATCAAACATTCGCTCAACGCTGCGGTTGCCTTCGGCGTGGCGGTCTTCGAACTGTCCAGGATCTGGCGTTCGCCGTAGCATCGGAACTGCGGTCGCCTACTGCGACAGATCGAAGGCAAGCGTGAAATACGGCGTGCGTTCCATGGTGTGGATCCTGATCACGCCCGCCCGCACGAGGGTCGCCAGAATCCGAGACGCCCGCCGTTCGGAGATGTTCACCAGGCCGCAAAATTCCTTCGTTGTTATCCGTTCGTGACCGTCAAGGTACTCGAGCAGGAGCTTTTCGTTCCTGCCGATCTCCATGCGCAACGGGGGCGCATCGGGGCGTTCGTCCTTGAGGACTTTGACCACCTCCCTGCTCGCCAGGACCGTCTTGTCGTTGACCCGGATATACACGCGCGTACCCGGCTCGCCGTGGTCGCTCGGTCCGGCGTACTGGTGCGGTTTGTTATCGCTCTCCGCCACATAGGCGACGATGACGTCCGTCCCGTCGTAGGCCACGATGTCGATCTCAGGATCGATCGGCGGGGTGCAGAAGTCACGCCCTGCCTGCTGGATCAGATCCACTTCGCTTTTTTCGCTTTCGACGCCCACCACCGTCCCGTCGTCGTCGACGCCGAAGAGTATGTGTCCTCCGTCGGTATTGGCAAAGGCAATCAACGCCCGAGCGATTTTCTCCGGTGATGAAACCTTCCGCTTGAATTCAACCTCAAACCCTTCGCCCTGTTCAATCAGGCTGTCGACATCTTTGTAGTCCATGGTCAATGGCCTTCCGTTGCACTGGAATCCGTCATCCGCGTCGTATCCGGCGCTTCATCTGCTGAAATCGCTATCGAGTCGTCCTCCTCCGTTGTGAGTATGGGAATTCCTTTTCTTCGCGCGTCAAGCCGCCGTTCCACGATCGCGGAACGGCGCAAGACATATCGTGAATCGCCGTCGGGTCTGTGGCGCAACGGGCTCGGGATCACCGCCGCAAGGCGATACGCTTCGTCAGGCGTGAGATCGGCGGCGGACTTTTGAAAATATGTTCTTGCCGCCGACTCGATGCCGAAGATCCCGGGTCCCCACTCGATGTTGTTCAGGTAGAGCTCGAGGATACGGTCTTTCGAAAGATCGTGCTCCAGCAGCAGCGTGATGATCGCTTCCTTCACCTTCCTCACGGGGTCTTTCGAAGTGGAGAGGTAGAGATTCTTGGCAAGCTGCTGGGTGATCGTCGAAGCGCCACGTGCGAAGCGCCGCTCCGCGATGTCCCGCTCGAGCGATTGTTGCACCTCGTACCAGTCGAAGCCGCTGTTCTCGTAAAACGTTCCATCCTCCGCCACCACCACGGCGTCCCGAACATACCCGGGGAGCTTGCCGAGGGGGATCCAGAGATGCATGGGACGGAGCTTCTTTCCGGCCTTCGCCGCCTCTTCCAACCGCTGCCGCATTATTGCGGTCTCGGCCGGATTGACGCGGGCCAACCGGCTCACGTCCAGCCAGGGGATCGAGAACAATTCGGCCACGACGACGACCGCGAGAAGAAGGCATAATGACTTCCAGGGGTGTCCCCGCACCCAATGCAGGATGTTCACGACACTCCTTCTTTTGCCGTTCCCCGGCTCCGCGCATTCTCCTCGAGGAATTCCTGGAGCAGAATCCGCGCAGCCATGGTATCGACCCGCCCTTGTTCGCGCCGCCGACGGACCCTCATGCCGCTCGTGCGCAGCACCTCCTGCGCCTTCACACTTGAATGACTTTCATCCCATGTTTGCACCGGGATCCCGAGATTCCTCTGCAGCTCGCCGATGAATCCTTCGATTTCTTTCGCCATCGATCCTTTGCCGCCGTCCGGCGCATACGGGATGCCGACAACAATGAGGACCGGATGCAATTCGCGCACGACGTCGGTGAGCCGTTCCATGAGGTGATCATCGTGGGGGATCGCGGCGACCCCGCCTGCTACGACCCGCAAGGGATCGCTCACGGCAAGGCCCAGCCGTTTCGTGCCGTAGTCGATGCCCAGGACCCTGCCGGGGGGAGTCTTCATTCGTCGAACCGCTCCGCCCGTTTTACGCCGGGCACCCGCCGGATCTTCTCCAGGATGCGCTCGAGGTGTCCTGTGTCTTTGACATCGATGATGAACGTCCCGTCGAACACGGATTCCTGCGCGTCGATGTTCACGCTCCGGATATTGGTGTTCTGGTACGACGATATGGCGTGCGTGACGTCGCTCAGCATCCCCTGCCTGTCGACGCCGGCAATCTTCACTCCCGCAACGAACGTCGCAACGCTTTCCGAGGGCCACTGGACGTCCATGATGCGGCTCGGTTCCAGGCGCATCATCCCCTCGATGTTCTTGCACGTACGCCGGTGGATCTTGATCCCCTCCCCCGTCGTAACGTATCCGACAACGTCGTCGCCCGGAATCGGGTGGCAGCATTTCGCATAATGGTGCATGAAGTTGTCGAGCGTGCCGTTCAAGACGATGCTGGGCGACGTTCCCCGCGCGCTCGAGATGAATCGGTTGAAGAGGCCGTCGATATGCTCTTCTTCCGGGGCGGAGGACTGCGGATGCTTCTGCTCATCCTGCAACTGGGCGATCATCTCGTCAGGATTCACCTTCTCCTGACGCACGGAGAGGTAGAAACTGGAAAGGTTCTCCATCTTGCGCCGGTGCAGGAATTCCAGCAGGGTGTCCTCATTGACCGAAAGCTTCGCCTTCTTGAGGCGCTTTTCCCAGATCTCCTTCCCTTCTTCGATCGCCTTCCGCTGCTCCTCCCTGATCCACCGTCGGATGTGGGCCTTCGCTTTGTGCGTCGTGGCGAATTTTTCCCAGTCGGGATTCGGCGTCTGGTTCTTCGACGTGATGATCTCGACCTGGTCGCCGCTCTTGAGCGTGCTGTCCAGCGGCACGATACGTCCATTGACCTTCGCCGCCAGCGTGTGGTTGCCGATGTTCGAGTGGATCTCGTAGGCGAAATCAATCGGCGTCGCTCCCGTTGGGAGGATCTTCAGATCCCCCTTCGGTGTGAAAAGATAGATCTCGTCCTGGTAGAGATTGAGCTTGAAGCTCTCCATGAGCTGCTGCGTCGGAACCTGCCCTTCGGCGGCGTTCTCGAAGATATCGCGAACCCAGTTGGCCCAGCTCGCCAGCTCTTCGTCGACCGTGACGACGTTCTCCTTGTACATCCAGTGTGCCGCGATTCCTTTTTCAGCCACCTCATGCATCTTGCGCGTGCGGATCTGGACTTCGACCATCTTCCCTTCCGGGCCCACGACGGTGGTGTGGATGGATTGGTAGCCGTTCTTCTTCGGCACCGAAATGTAGTTCTTGAACCGCTCGGGGTTGGGGATGTAAATGTCGGACACGATGCCGTATACGGCAAAGCACTGATTGCTGTCTTCGGTGTCGAGAATAATGCGGACGGCGAACAGATCGTAGATCTCTTCGAGGGGTTTGTTGCGCTTCAGCATCTTGTTGTAGATGCTGTAGAGATGTTTCGGGCGACCGGTGATTTCGAACTTGAAGCCCGCCTCGCGCAGGCGTTGCTCGATCGGCTGGCTGAATTTCCTGATGTAATGCTCGCGCTCGCGTCTTCTCGACTTCAGCTCCCGCGCGATGGCGTCGTAAGCATCCCGGTACAGGTACTTGAAGGAAAGGTCCTCCAGCTCCCACTTGATCCCCGCGAGACCGAACCGGTGCGCAAACGGCGCATAGATGTCGAGCGTTTCCCGCGCAATCCGTTTCTGCCGTTCGGGCGACAGATATTCGAGTGTGCGCATGTTGTGCAGGCGGTCCGCGAACTTGACAAGCATGACGCGCACATCGTTCACCATCGAGAGCAGCATTTTGCGGTAGCTCTCGGCCTGGGTGACATCATGGCTCTTGACCAGATCGGAGATCTTCGTCGCACCGTCGACGATATCCGCGATCGTGTCGCCGAACTCGTCGCGGATATCGCTGATCTGGTATTCGGTGTCCTCCACGACATCGTGCAGAAGAGCGCTGGCGACGGAAATATCGTCGAGCGGGATCTCTTTCGCCACGATGCGGGCGACTTCGTAGGGATGATCGAAGAAAGGTTCGCCCGAGGCGCGCATATCGTGCCGATGGGCGTTAAAGCCGAATTCAAACGCCCTGCGGATCAGGGCCTCGTCGAGCTTCGGAAGGTTCTTCTCACAAATGACCAGGAGATCTTCCAGCTTCTTTTTGTATTTCGGGTTCGTCATGGCTGGTCATTTTCAAAAATATAGCTGGAAGGCGAGGGATTGTCAAGGAAGGGGCATAACAGAGAGCAGACAGCGGACAGCCTACAGCGAACAGTACTATGCGCACTTCGGAGCAGCTTTTTCCCGCCGATATCTCCTGTCTACTGTCCGCTGTCTATTGTCGGCTGGTTTTTCAGGGGCAACGCGCAAATCAACGCATCAACCAAGCGTACCTTTGCATCGAGGCTTACACTGTTCCGGTCATTGACGATGACAAAATCCGCCCACACCAACTTGTCCTTTACCGGCAGCTGAACGGCAATACGCTTCAGAATTTCTTCTCGTGTCATCTTGTCCCGGGCAAGAACGCGACGGATGCGTTCATCTTCCGGCGCGTCGACGACAACAACGAGATCCAGCCAATCATCCATGCCGCTCTCATAGACGAGCGCTGCCTCGATCACTACATACGGCTTCGTCCGGTAAACCGGTTCCGCGTTGAGCGTGCGGTCGATCTGTTCGAACACCTTCGGGTGCACGATGGCATTGAGACGTTCCGTGGCCTCTTCAGAGGCGAAGGCAATCTTCGCGAGGCCCGGGCGATCCAGCGATCCGTCCGCCCTGAACACACCGCCGCCGAACTCCTTCCGAATCGCTTCGCGTACTACCGGCTCCCTCTCCGTGAGATCTCTTGCTATGTCATCGGCCCGCAGCACCAGTCTTCCCAGCGCTTCAAAACACCGGCACACCGTGCTCTTCCCGCTCCCGATCCCTCCCGTGACGCCGACGAGCTTGAAAGGGCGGTCATTTTGCATAGGCGATTGACCGGTACTCGCGGATGACCGTCACTTTGATCTGGCCGGGATACTCCATTTCCTTCTCCACCTTCGCCGCGATGTCGTGCGCCAGCTGGTCGGCCCGTGCGTCGTCCACCTGGTCTTGTTCCACCACCACGCGGACCTCCCGGCCTGCCTGAATGGCGTACGTCTTGGAGACGCCTTGAAATGATCCGGCGAAAGACTCGAGCTTCTCGAGACGTTTGACGTATCCCTCCACCGATTCGCGGCGTGCACCGGGCCGTGCGCCGCTGATCGCATCGGCGGCCTGGACGAGCGGGGCGATCGGGGATTCCATCGGGATGTCGTCATGGTGCGCTCCCACGGCGTTGACGACGATGGAATGCTCGCCGAACTTCTTGAGAAGTTCCAGACCGATGAGCGCGTGCGGCCCTTCGACCGAACGGTCGACGCATTTGCCGATGTCATGGAAGAGACCGGCGCGTTTGGCAAGCTGGGCATCGAGGCCGAGTTCCGCCGCCATCATGCCCGCGAGGAAGGCCACTTCGATGCTGTGTTGCAGCATGTTCTGGCCGTAGCTCGAGCGATACTTCATCTTGCCCACGAGACCGAGGATCTCCCGGTGCGTCGGATGCAGGCCGACTTCGATCAGGGTGTTTTCCCCGACCCGCATGGTCTCCTCTTCGAGCTCGCCACGAACCTTTTCCACCACCTCTTCGATCCGGGCGGGATGGATGCGCCCGTCAGCGATCAGGCGTTCCAGTGCGATACGTGCCACCTCGCGTCGGAAGGGATCGAACGCCGAAAGGATCACGGCTTCGGGCGTGTCATCGACGATGACGTCGACGCCGGTCGCCGCCTCGAAGGCGCGGATGTTCCGTCCTTCCCGGCCGATGATGCGCCCCTTCATTTCATCGCTTTGAATGTTGAGCACGCTGACGGTCGTTTCGACGGAATGGTCCGCGGCCGTCCGCTGGATCGCCTGGATGATGACCTTCTGTGCTTCCTTCCGGGCTTCGTCGCGCGCTTTGTCGCGTATCTCTTTCAGGAGCTGGGCCGCTTCCGACCGCGCTTCATTCGTGAGATTCTCGACGAGCATTTTCTTCGCCTCGTCGCGCGCGAGGCCCGAGATCCGTTCCAGTTTCAGGTTCTCTTCGCCGAGGAGGCGATCGAGCTCGGACTGGCGCTGCTCCACAAAGCGGGCCCGCTCTTCAATTTGCCGCTTGAAGTTGACCTGCTCGCGCTCCTTTTTGCCGAGGAGTTCGACCTTGCGGTCAATGTTCTCCTCGCGGATCTCCAGCGCCTTCTCCTGAGCCTGCAATTTGGTGCGTTTGCTCTGGACGTCGGTGTCGAATTCCTTCTTCTTCTGATACCATTCATCCTTGACTTCCAGCAGCTTCTCGCGTTTCAGCGTGTCGGCTTCTTTTGCCGCGTCGTCGATGATCTTCCGTGCAACCTCTTTTGCAGAGGTGATCTTGTTCTGTCCGTTGCGGGCATTCGACAGCCATCCAATCACCGCACCCACCAGCACGGAGGCGACGGCGATGAGGATTTCAAAAGACATACAACCTCCTGCGTTCCAAGGAAACATCCTCCAACAATAAAAAAAATCCGCACGACACAACCGCATCAGGAAGGCACATCTAAAGAACCCTTCCGAGCACAGTGGGTGCGCGCCGGTGCGCTTTTCGCTTCCCCATCTCGCTCCTCCCAAACATCGGGCATCATCGCAAGACTGCTTTTGAGGCGTGGGGCATGCAATCAGCGCACGCGAGCCGGGCTCCCAGAAAACAAAGTGTTGGTTCTTTATTTTGTGTTGAGACGGCTGGCGGTGCGGATTTTTTCATCCGTACACGACAGTACAGCAATATGCAAAGAACGGCTGAAGGCGGTCTGCAGGCCTATGCGTGCAGACAGGTGTCGAAATACTCGGTCAGCTTGTCAAGCTCCCCGCGGACCATGGCGGTCATCTCCCGCGATTGATCACGTTCCTTCAGAAGATCTTCCGTGATGTTCAGCGCGGACAGCACAGCCACGGTCAGGGTCGGCTGTTCAGGGATTTTCCCGTGTATGGAACTGATCATCTCATCGACGTATGTCGCAACCCGCCTCGTGAATTCTTCGCTCTCGCCGCGAAGGGGGTACTCCGAGCCGAAGATCTTTACTCTGATGCTCTTGCGTTCCATGAGGGTGCGGGTTGCTCCGTGTTCAGGTCAGAATCATCTTAGAGGTATGCGTCGAGTTTCGCCAGGATCTCCTTCACACGACCTTTCAGGACTTCGAGATCGCCGTTGTGCAACGACTCCGGAGATCCCTGTGTGACATGCTGAAGCGGTTGCGCCTTGAGCTGTTCTTGGACGTCTCGAAACTGCTGCTGGACTGTCTGCAGCCGTTGTTCGAGATCGTGGATCCTTCCCTCAAGCACCCGGTTCTCCTCACGCAGCCGGCCGATCAATTCGACCGCTGCCCGAGCCCTCTCCCACAATGCATTGAGAGAAGTGTCCAGTGTGTTCTTATCTGAGAGTTGCGTATCCACTCTGCCTTGCGAGGATTCAGGCGCTGCGCAGAACGGCACTGAACGTTTGCTCGATGTGCTTGACAATGCCGGCGACGGCTTCGTCGATCTCGCGGTCGGTCAAGGTTTTGTCCTTCGACATCAACATGAGCGCGAAAGCGAGACTCTTCTTCCCTGCCGGCATCTCTGCCCCACGATACACATCGAACACCGAGACGGAAACCAGGAGTTCACTTGCCGAGCGGCGAATTTCCTCCGCCACCCGCCCGGCCTCCGTGCTCACGTCGAGAATGAAGGCGACATCCCGTCGGACAACCGGAAAACGCGGCAGGGGCTCATAGACCGGTCTGCTCTGATTTTCAAGCCGCGCCACCGGAAGTTCTGCGGCAAAGACCTCACCCTCGATACCGTATCGCGCAAGCGTGTCCGCCGTTACTTTTCCAAGATTCCCCGAGGGAAGTCCTTGAATTTCAACGGCCAGACCTTGTTCTGTTAAACCATTGCTGGTAGGATAGGAAATAAAGCGGCGTTTGTCAAGCCCCAAGGCCTCCACGAAGCCCTCAACGGCCCCTTTCAGGTCGTAAATGTCCACCTTCCGGTCCGGAGTCCCCCAGTTCGACGGACTGGCCTTCCCACACGTGACCAGCGCGACCCGCTCTTCCTCAACATAGTCGTCCACCAGACGGCCTTCTGCTGAAGGGTCAACGCGGAAGACGTGCCCCACCTCGAAAAGCCGGAGATCAGGATTGCCGTGGTTCTGGTTCAGCGCCACAGCTTCCAACATCCCGGGCAGGAGTGAAGGGCGCATGATCGCCATATCCTTGCTGAGCGGGTTTAGGACTCTCACAGGCTCAATCCCGGGCGGGACGGAACGAGCTTCATCTCTCATAGGATTACAGATGATCTCCCTGAAGCCCTGCCCGATCAGGTGACAGCGTATCTGCTCAGCAGTGTCAGCCATCTTCATGGGTGCGCCGAAGTCGATCGCCGCGCTCGTTTGCGGAAGAATGGCATCATAGCCATGCACACGCGCGACTTCTTCAATCAGATCGATCTCCTGCGTGATATCGACACGAAAGGTCGGGACCCGGAACGCCAGCGATCCTTTTGCGCGTCGCACCAGGGGGATTTCCAGTACCTTGAGAGCATGTACGATCTGCGCGGGCGTCAGTCCCGTTCCGAGCACGTGGTTCACGCGTGAAGGGCGAAGCACGACCGTTCTCTCCTTGATCTTCTTCGGATAGACGTCGATCGTCCCCTTGAGAACTTCTCCTCCGGCAAGTTCGTGGATCAGCGACGTCGCACGGTCCAGCGCATAACGAACAGCCCCGGGATCCGCGCCTCGCTCAAACCGTTGCGATGCATCGGTGAGAACGCCCAGGGCTTTCGATGTCTTCCGGATCGATGCGGGGTTCCAGTAGGCGCTCTCGATGACGATGTCGACGGTGGTGTCATTGATCTCCGAGTTCTTGCCGCCCATCACGCCGGCAATGGACACCTCCCGTTCAGCATCGCAGACCATCACGGCATCCGGTGGAAGCACATGCTCCTTGTCGTCGAGCGTCGTAAACCGTGTCCCGGGGGCGGCCTGACGGACGACAATGCTTCCGCCCTTCAACAGCGCATAGTCAAACGCATGCAAGGGGTGGCCGCATTCGAGCATTACATAGTTCGTGACATCGACGACATTGTTGCGCGGCCGCATTCCTGCGTTCCGCAGGCGGTTCTGAAGCCAGGATGGCGACGGAGCAATTTTGACGCCGCGTACCACGCGTGCGGCGAACCGAAGGCAATTCTTGCGGTCCTCCACACGGATGGAAAGGTGACGGCGAATCGGTGTTGCCCCTTCGTGAACGCGGACTTTCGGAAGAGCGGGGGCCTTCCCCGCGAGTACCCCGATCTCCCTTGCGACGCCGATGTGGCTCAGCCAATCAGGCCGGTTCGGGGTGATCTCCACGTCGTAGGCAATGTCGTTCGAGCCGAGATACTCGGCGAGGGGGCGGCCGGCTTTCGCGTCGGGGTCGAGAACCATGATGCCGCCCGCATCCGAACCGAGATCGAGCTCGGCTTCGGAGCAGATCATGCCGAACGATTCGACGCCCCGAATTTTCACCTCCCGCAGAACGAACGGCTTCCCCGATGGGTCGTGCATATCGCGCGGAACGGTCGCCCCGACGCGACCGACGGCCACCTTCTGCCCGGCGGCGACATTCGGGGCTCCGCAGACGATCTGGAGAGACTCCTTCCCCACATGGACCTGACAGACAGAAAGACGATCGGCGTTCGGATGCTTCGCACATGCATCAACGCGTCCGACGACGAAGCCTTCGTACTTCTTCCCAAGATCCTCCCACCGCTCGAACTCGAGACCCAGCATGGTCAGCCGTTCCACCAGCGTTTCCGGTGGAATCGAGAACTTCAGGTACTCTTGAAGCCAATGTTGAAGGACACGCATGATCGGAGGATTTGTTCGTTAGAATTGGGCAAGGAACCTGACGTCGTTTTCGAAAAAGAGTCGGATATCATCGATGCCGTAACGCAGAATGGCAATCCGCTCGATCCCCATGCCAAAGGCATACCCGGTGTACTTTTCCGGGTCGTAGCCGACCGACCGGAAGACGTTGGGGTGAACCATACCGCACCCCAGAATTTCCAACCAGCCGAGTTGTTTGCACATGCGGCATCCCTTGCCGTTGCAGATAAAGCAGGTAATGTAAATGTCCGCGCTCGGCTCGGTGAAGGGGAAGAAGGTCGGGCGGAACCGGTATTTCAATCCGCTGCCGTAGAATTGTTGAATGAAAGAGATCAGCGTTCCTTTGAGCTCGCTGAAGGTCACCCCCCTGTCCACGCACAGTCCCTCGACCTGATGGAACATGCAGTAGCTGCGAGCGTTGATCGCCTCGTTCCGATACACTTTCCCCGGCATGATCGCGCGGACGGGCGGCGGTTGATTCTCCATGACGCGGATCTGCACAGGAGAAGTGTGTGTCCGGAGGAGCGCATTCCGGCTCACGAAAAATGTGTCCTGCATATCCCGCGCGGGATGATCGGGCGGGAAATTCAACGCTCCAAAATTATGATAGTCGTCTTCGAGCTCCGGCCCGTCGGCAATGGAGAACCCCATCCCGGTAAAGATGCGGCGGATCTCGTCTAGCGTTTGTGTCAGGGGATGGCGCGACCCCACGAACGGCATCCTGCCGGGAAGCGTCAGGTCGATCGCGTTTGCGCCCGCAGAAGTCGAGGACAGCTCCTGGGCTTTCTTGTCGAAGGCCGCCTGCACGCGGGCACGGAGGGCGTTCAGGCTCTTGCCGAGGACCGGTCGCTCTTCCGGGGAGAGATTCTTGAGCTGTTCGAACAGGCCGGCAATTTGTCCCTTCCGGGAGAGGTACCGGACGCGGAAGGCATCGAGCGACTGTTGATCGCGGACGCTGAGAATATCGGATTCGGCTTGGGCGAGAAGTTGGTCAACGAGCGGTTGCATGGCGAGCAGGTTGGGGTGAAAAGCGATCTTCCCATCCACCGTCCACAACGCAGTCAGCGGCGTGGACGGTCGGACGGGAAGAAGGAGATCTTACGATGCGAGCGCAAACTTCACAACCTCGGCGAATGCAGAAGGGCTGGACACGGCAAGATCGGCGAGGACCTTTCGATTGAGGAGGACTTCCTTCTTCGAGAGGGCGGCGACGAGCCGTGAGTAGGTCGTGCCGTTCAGCCTGGCCGCCGCGTTGATGCGGGTAATCCAGAGCTGACGGAACACCCGTTTCTTGGCCTTGCGGTCACGGTAGGCGTATTGCATCCCCTTGTCGACGTGATGCTTCGCCACCGTGTAGACTTTGCTTCTCGCACCCCAGGAGCCTTTCGCTTGCGCCATGACGCGCTTGCGACGGCGGTGGGAGGCAACTTTGTTCTGCGAACGTGGCATTGTTGCTCTTGGTGGTGGTGAAAAGAATCCTTCCGGGTTTCCGGAAGGCGTGAGACAAAAATCCTTGGCTGCGCGCTATTGGAGCATGATCTTGACATTGCGTTCGTCCGCCTTCGACACCAGGTGCGGACCGCGCAGTTTTCGTTTTCGCTTTGTCGTCTTCGACGACAGGATGTGGCTCCGGTAGGCGGTTGCTCGCTTGACTTTTCCTGTTCCTGTCAGCTTGAACCGTTTCCGTGCACCGCTTCGAGACTTCATTTTGGGCATGAGCGTCGTGTCTTTCGAATTATGCTTGCGGCTGCTTCGTTTCGAGTTTCGGCTCCTCTTTCGGCTCGGGCTTCGCCTCCCCCTTCGTTTCGACTTTCTTTTTCCGTTCAGGCGAGAGGATCATGATCATGCTTCGCCCTTCCATGTGGGAAGGCTGATCGATTTTCGAATAGTCCTTCACGCGATCCGCCAGACGGGCGAGCATCTGCTCCCCCTTGTCCTTGTAGGTGATCTCGCGTCCTTTGAAGACCACCGTCGCCTTCACCTTGTGACCGTCTGCGAGAAATTGCTGGGCGTGGCGCGCTTTGAAATCAAAATCGTGCGTGTCGGTGTTGACGTGGAAGCGCAGCTCCTTCAACAGCGACACATGCTGGTGCTTCTTCTGAATCTTGTCCTTCTTTGCGAGCTCGTACTTGAACTTCCCGAAGTTGATGATTTTGCAGACGGGCGGGTTCGCATTGGGGACGATCTCCACCAGATCGGCGTCCCGTTCACGGGCCATCTTTACCGCCGCCGCAGGCACCATGACGCCGAGTTGACCTCCATGCTGGTCGATCACCCTCACCTCGGGGACGCGGATTTCATCGTTGATCCGTGGACGTTTTTCCTTGGTGCTGTGAGCTCCTGACTGCTGTCTCGCGCTGGGTGAACCTTGTATGGTGGCCACGGTGGCTGGGATGGTCCTCACATTGTGATGATGGATGCCCGCTAAAGAGCGGTCGATTTCGACTCGATCTTTTCGCGGATTTGCCGGATGATGTCTGAAACCGGAACGGAACCCTGATCGCCCTTCTTGTGAAGACGCAATGAAACGCTTTCTGCCTGGCGTTCCTTTTCCCCTATGACGAGCATGTAGGGTATCTTTTTCGTCTCCCACTCACGGATCTTGTAGCCGATCTTTTCATTTCGGCTGTCAATTTCCGCACGGATTCCCTTATTCTTTATATTATCGTAAACTTTCATCGCATAATCAAGCTGCGCGTCCGTTATGGGAAGTACCACCGCCTGAACGGGGGCAAGCCACAACGGAAACTCCCCGGCATAGTGCTCAATAAGAACTCCGATGAACCTCTCCAAGGAGCCAAAAGGCGCCCGGTGGATGATCACCGGCCTGTGTTTCTGACCGTCGCTCCCCGTGTATTCGAGGTCGAATCGCTCCGGCATCACATAGTCGACCTGAACGGTCCCGAGCTGCCAGGTCCGGCGCAATGCATCCTGTACCATGAAATCGATCTTGGGACCGTAGAACGCGGCTTCTCCAATCCCAATGTAGTAGTTCAGTTTCATCTGGTCGGCGGCGGCTTTAATGTCTTTTTCCGCCTGTTCCCACATCTGGTCCTCTCCCCCGTATTTGTCCATGTTCTTCGGGTCGCGGAAGGAAAGTCGTGTCTTGAAATCGCTGAAACCCAGAGTCGTAAATACCTTTTGAATCAAATCGATAACATCGCACAGCTCATCTCTCAGTTGATCCTGTCGGACGTACATGTGCGAATCGTCCACCGTGAAAGAGCGCACCCTGGTGAGCCCATTGAGCTCGCCGGATTGCTCGTAGCGGTAGACGGTCCCGAATTCGGCCAGCCGGATGGGGAGATCCCTGTAGCTCCGGGGCTTTGCCAGGTAAATCTGGTGATGATGGGGACAGTTCATCGGCTTAAGGAGAAACTCTTCGTTCTCCACCTTGATCGGTGTGAACTGACTGTCCTTGTAATACGGATAATGCCCGCTCGTCCGGTAGAGATTGAGACTCCCTATGTGCGGAGTAACTACCGGGAGATACCCCCGTTTGCGTTGTTCCTCACGGAGAAAGCCCTCAAGCGTTTCCCGAATGATGGTACCATTCGGAAGCCATAACGGCAATCCGCCCCCCACTTTGGGTGTCAGGAGGAAAATCTCGAGCTCCTGGCCCAGTTTGCGATGATCCCTCCGCTTTGCCTCTTCCAGTCTCTGGAGGTATTCATCCAATTCCTTCTGGGTCGGAAACGTGATGCCGTAAATTCTGGTCAGCATCTTGTTCTTCTCGCTGCCGCGCCAATAGGCGCCGGCAATGCTGAGAAGCTTGATCGCCTTGATCCTGCCTGCCGACGGGATATGCGGACCCGAGCAGAGGTCGGTGAACCGCCCGCTGTGGTAGAAGGTGATCTCCTCGTTCTTCAACCCCTCGAGGAGTTCAAGCTTGTACTGGTCCCCCTTCTTCCGGAAGTACTCGACGGCGTCCGACCATGCACGCTCTTCACGAACGTACGGGCTGTCGCCCCGGGCGATCTCGTGCATTTTGGTCTCAATCGCTTTGAGATCCTCCTCCGTCACCGTCCGGTCCCCGAGGTCAATGTCATAATAGAAGCCGTTCTCGATCGCCGGGCCGATGCCGAATTTCGTCCCCGGGTAAAGCGACTCGATCGCCTCTGCCATCAGATGGGCCGACGAATGCCAGTACGTCCTCTTCCCTTCATCATCCTTCCAGGTGAAGATCTGGACCGAAGCATCGTCGCGGATGGGTCGCGACAGGTCCCAGGTGTCACCGTTGACACCGATGGAGAGTGCGGCCTCCGCCAGCCTGGGGCCGATGCTTTCTGCAATGTTTCGACCGGTCGTTCCGCGTTCAAATTCCCGGTGCGACCCGTCGGGGAGCGTGATCTTGACGTTGTCCATAGTCCTAGGCGACAGAAGGTCAGCGGATGAAGCCCGACCGATGGATGTTCGGGCATAGGGTGTACAAAAAAGTCCGTCCCGCCATACAACGCGGGACGAGTGTGGGCGATACAGGAGTCGAACCTGTGACCTCTACCATGTCAAGGTAGCGCTCTAACCAACTGAGCTAACCGCCCGTGCATCACACCAGCGTCAAGTATAATCAAAAACGCCGGAAAATGCAATCGAAGCGGCCGGGTTAAACGGTGCCTTCGGTGGTCGCGCTACGGTTGAGGAGCGGAAATCGAACGCAGCGTGGTTTCAAGGGCGAAGGGACTTGTGTTCCCGTTCTGCTGATCCATGCCGGTGGGGAGAATCCGGAAGTCGACCGCGTGGTTCTTGAACAGCGGCACCTTCGCAAGCGAGGATATCGTCGAATACATCTTGCTCTTGTTGTAGAAGTCGCCTTTCCCCGCCCGAAGGAAGACGGAGAGGTAGATGTTCGTCCCCTTCCCGGAGAACGCGATTCTGTCGACGACATCCATGAGCTCCATCTTTGAGACATTATTCAGAAACATCGTCACAAAGAGATGGAGGATGGACTCGGACGCACGCTCAAGCCGTTCGGCCTCCTGGATCGTGGGGTTGTAGAGGGAGTTTCTCAGCGACTCGATCAGACGGTTCTCAATCCCCCACTCCTGCCAGTCAATCGATTGCCTGAGGCTTGCATCGAGAGCACCGAGGATCGAGTTCAGCGACCACGGGAGGTTTTCCTTCAACATGGGCCGGTCCTTTGAGGATTCTGCGTCGTGAGTTGCACTCGAGGTACTATGCGATAAAACGCAAATTTCGTTCCAAGCCGGCAGCTCGGAAAAAGGAGGGCAATTATAAGATAAGCTGAAGGATTACAGTGGTGGGTTACAGATTGCGGTGGATTTCTTCAGACAGAAGAACAATTGTCGTCACCAAGCGGCACTCAGTCGACAGAAGTCAGCGCACAGCCTACGAAAGATCAACCACTGTTCACTATCTACTGTCGACTGTCTGCTGTCGGCTGCTATTTAACGAGCCAGATCCTAACACGGACAGACTTGTAAAGGGCGGCGGGGGAAGATCCAGCCAAGGAAATCGTGATCGACGAATCCGTCAGTCCATACCACATCATCCCGACCCAGTTGTCTCCCATCATGTACAGGCCGTCGACATCGTGAATCTGACCGGTCGAGTCTTTGCTGTCAACGCACACGAAATAGTCGTCGGGGTTCCCGCCCAGTTTGTGTTTGATGATCATATTTCCGAAGTGGGTGGGAATCCAACCGCTGGAGAAGTTCGAGCGTGCAAGGCTCGAACCGTGGCTCCCTCCCTTCGATCCGCGTTGTGGCTCTTCCATTGATCCCGTTCCCACTTCTGCAATCCCGGTGACGGAATGTTCTATGGTCACAACCGGAGAAGGATCGAGAGAGAGTCCCGATCCCGCATTTCCACTGAGGACGCCGGTCGACAGAGGATTCACCATCGCATAGGGGACATCGGCATGCAACGACAAAGCGGCAATCAAGAGCAGGAGCAGCAACAACGCGATGCGAGAGTTCATCGGGACCTCCAGATGAGGGAGTGCCACAGTGGCGTTAGGAAGAACGGGGTAGTTCTGAGGCGAAGGCCCTGCCAGACAGGCAACACCAATGTATCTCTCATTTCAGTGGGAATCAAGTGGATTCGCAACGCCGAGACATCCGTTCCCGCGTCGATTCACTTCAACAACAAAGTCCTTTTGGTTATGTGGAAGTCCCCCGCTTGAAGTCTATAGAAATACGCGCCGGTGGCACAGCCGTTTGCATTCCACACGGCCTGATGCCTTCCTGCTTTTCCCGTCTCATTGACCAGCGTTGCGACTTCCCTGCCCAGGAGGTCAAAAACAACAAGGTGTACGGGCGTGTCCCTTGGCAGGTCGTACGCTATTGTGGTGGAAGAATTAAATGGGTTCGGAAAATTCTGGTACAGTGCAAAGCCCTCTGGAAGCAGATCCTCCAATGGTGTGAGATTCGTGATGCTGTTCCGAAAATCGACAAGCACGTTGTGCGTTCTGTGGTATGCCGTCCCACCCGATGTCCAGTTCACGGAAGGGGCATAGTGCGCCACACTTTCCGTCGGTTTCTGCTTCCCCAGGAACACCACGCTGACCGGTATGTGAATGGTGTCACCGATACCCACCGATTCGACAGTCCATGCCGGTGATCCGACCGGTCGGAAGTACGGAGTCGTGGGAAAGGACACCACTACATTGCGCGCCGTATCACTTCCGTAGTTGATATACGACAACGTGAACCGTAGTGTGTCGCCTGGAGCTGCCGTGATGCTCTCAGCGTTATCAAGCACATACGAATTCATCCGCAAACGTCCATCCAGTTTCCGCGAGTCCGTGGATGACCCGGAGAAGAAGCCCGGACTGGCGACGAGTTCACACGAGTCCCCCTTCGCATCTCCCACTCTTGCCACGATATCGATGAATCCTGATGGCGTCGCCGTGGGAAGGGCGCCATCATATTCGCCTCCGCCGACAGATGTGACGGATAGCGGAACTTCGTCCCCCGATGCAAGGCGCAACGACAGCGTTACCGATGTCGCACTGCTATCCGGGTCAAACAGCATGAGACGAATCGTCCCGTGCTGATCAGGTCGGACGACGTCCACTGCCCTCCCATCGACAGAAACCTGCAAGAGGTTGAAAGAGGGAAAGACCGCAGAAGCCTGCAGAAGATTTATCGAGGAGCCGACAGAATTGTCAACAAGGTTGTTTGAAATTTGATACTCGAAATCTGCGGTACACTGGCCGGCCTGACCGACTATGGCGTACGTTGGCGCGTCGCACAACAATCGCAATGTGCCCGCACAATTCTGCATGTTGGCGAATTCATAATACGCATACTGTTTATCGAAGTCATCGTACAGGATGTATTGATTTCGGAGAAACGGCTTCATGTTGACCAGGACCCGATTGCGCGAAAATGCTTGTGCGTGAAAAAGAGGCATCATCCAGGAGGGATTGGAGGCATCCCTCGACTCGAAAGCCCCGTTGCCCTGCCTTGTTCCACCGTAGCTTGACGAAAGTGGGAACCAATCGTTATTGCTGTGCAGGAAGAGCGATCCATGACGAATGTAGGTCATGCAGTCGGGCACACTTACGTGAGCGCGCTGGTCGACCCGAATGGTGTCCCCAGGTTTCAATGACTCGAAGAGAACCTCCGTGCTCGATCCATTCTGCGTTGTTCGCCTGAGGCCAAAAACCGCCTCCCCGCCAGAGCCGATCGTGAAATCAGGCGTACGAAACGAAACATGTTGATCGGGCCAATACCGCATTCCCAGGTACATCGACGGCGTGAGCACACTCGCCCCCTGCACTCCCGGGCCCCCTTCCTGTTTGTTCACATAGAGATTGCCGACGCTGATGATTTGCTCTGACCAGGCCCATATGGACGCCCCCCGGGAAGTCCACCACGACGTGCTGAGCCCGGCAACAATCGTCTCCTGGAGATTCGACGGAGGGGTTCCGAGGGAGGGATCCTCATAGGAGCAACTCCCGACATGATAGCCGACAAGGTTTTCCGCTCCTGAGCCGATCGTAACATCTTGCTGACCGCGAAGATTCGAAAAACACTTCCGGAGAATGAACAGGTCCGTATCTCGCTTGGCGAAAACGACCTTTTCCACGAGTATCGCTGAATCAAGCGGCGAGATGAAGATTCGGCTCTTTGTCCCCGTGGACAGCCCCCACAGATAGTCTGCATTCTGCAGCGACAGGCGAAGAGCAATTTCGAGTGCTGCGATGGAATCTCGAGGAACCATCGTGTTGTGAGTATCGCTAATCGTATCCATCAGATCGATCGTTGCCTCGTAGAGACCTAATGGCGCGTACGTCAGCGCCTCTGCATTGGCAATTCCACGGTCGACAACATAGTAGCTGGTAACGCCGAGAGAGTCCTGCTGCTCCATCACCGCGAGTATTTCGAGTGAATCCTCTTTTGCTACACGGTAGGAGAATTTCATCACACCTTCCGGTATTTCCCCGAGGTTGCTGACAATCGAACCCGTCGTTCGGTCAAGAACCGTAATCATGGTCGGCTGCGCATCACACGTGACAACGAGCTTTGAGGATTTGAGGAAGCCGAACGGCACAACGACGTTGTCCGAATCCGAAGTGATGTCGATATGTCCGGTGTATGCAAATGGCTCCTGCGTAAGGAGCGGCACTGACGATGGAACCGTGAGAATTCCCATGATGCTCGTTCCTTCACCAGGAGCAAGGGAGAAGGATGTGTTCTCGAACGCGAGCATCGCTCCCGCCGGCAGTCCGTCGTCAACTCGAATCTGGATTTCTTGCGAGGTGGATCGGAAATTCCTGATCGTCATCTCCACGGTATCTCTCCAAACATCCGCCCGCACATCGACCATGCCGCAGCTGATGATCCCCGGTTCAACGACCAGGCGTGCCGTTGCCGCATTCAGAGCGTCGACACATCCCCTCCCCTGGGCAAAAACGGAGACATCCTCTCCCACGTCGACAGCCGAATTGATGATTGCCGCCTTGACGTCCTCCGGCGTCCACGATGGATGTTCCTGCTCGAGCAGTGCCGCGAGGCCTGCCACATGCGGAGTTGCCATGGAAGTGCCGGACCAGCTGGCCGTCTGATTGTTGAGGGCGGTCGAAAGGATGAGGACTCCCGGTGCCACAACGTCGGGCTTGATTGAAGAGTAAATCGGATCCGGCCCCAGAGAACTGAAGCCGGCGATGGCGTCGGGGGCGACTGTCGCACCGACCGTCAATGCCGACTCGCACGTGCCTGGTGATTCGATGCTACCGTACCCCAGGTATGCACTATTTCCCGCTGCGACGACACAAAGCACTCCCGCCTTCGTCGCATTCGCGACCGCGCTGTCAAGCGGATCATCCGGCACCGGCGTTCCACCGAGGCTCATGTTAATGACGTCTGCGGCATCATCGGTCGCGGGATTGTTGTCCGGGTCAAGGCAATACTCCACGCCGGCGATGACATTCGACGCCGAGCCCGATCCGTCGGCATCCAGCACTTTGGCCGCAAGAAACTTGACATCGGGGGCAACCCCACGCAGTGAGTCGCCGTTGCTTGCTCCGATGATGCCTGCCACATGCGTCCCGTGTCCTGCATCATCCATAGGATCGGTGTCGCTGTTGACAAAATCATAGCCGCCGATGACGCGATACGCCGGGCCGAACCCCCCGCCCAAGGCGGGATTGTTGTAATCGATTCCCGAGTCGACTTCCCCCACCAGCACTCCTTTGCCCGTATACCCGAGACTGTCCTGCACAATGTCCGCGCGTATCTGATGGACCGACGCCGTCAGATCAGCTTTCACTTCCCTGTCGAGGCTGATGGATTTCACCGTGGGCAACTCACGGATCCTTGCGATCATGCCGCGCTTGCATTGAAGCGCGACACCGTTCAATGCCCGATAGTACTCATGCGTGATCGAGTAGCTGAAATCAGCGTGCGACAGGGCCGACAACTGTTGACCGATGGCGGCAAGAGCCGCCCTGAACCCCGAGTGGCCGCTCTGTAGCGATGCGAAGGCAGTGGAAACCGACGACTTCTGAAGCGACTGCTTCCTGTGACGCAGTGCCAACGGTTGATCCTTGAACGAGACAATAAGACGCACAACATCATCTGGATTGGTCGAGCACACCGATTGCGTTTTTCCATCCTTCACAAGCACAGCTGAAAACACCCCCTCGGAGGAACGCTGAGCATGCACGTCCGCCGAAGTGACGAGGGAGGAGAGCATTATGACAACGATGCCGACAACAATGCGCCATAACGCAGGGTAGCTCACAACAGGGTTCTCCGGAAGTGAGATGAGTCTCAGTTCATTACGCCGGCCGGTCATTTCAAAAGCACGAGCTTGCGCGTTGCACCATAATCCCCGGCGTTCAAGCGATAGAAATACACTCCACTTGCGAGCCGGCTTGTATGCCATGTCGACTGATATCTTCCCGCCGCCTTCACCTCATCGACCAGCGTCGCGACCTGCCGGCCGAGAATGTCATACACCACCAGCTTGACCCGGGCCGTCTTCGGCACGTCGTATCTGATCGTCGTCGATGGGTTGAACGGATTCGGGTAGTTCTGGTACAGAGCGAACGTGCCGGGAATCACGCCGTCCGTCGGGACAATTCCGGTGACCGGGCTTCGAAGATCGACGAGGACTTTGTGCGTACGCAGGTAGGATGTCCCGCCCGAGGTCCACGTCACGGAAGGCGCGTAGTGTGTATAGTCTTCCGTCGACTGTTGTTTTCCGAGGAACACGAGACGTAGCGGCACCCGAACGGTGTCATTCACCCCGAGTGTATCGGCCGTCCAGGTTGACGAACCAACGGGCCTGAAGAACGGTGTCGTAGGAAATGCCACCACCACGCTTCGGGCGAGATCACTGCCATAGTTGATGTACGTCAGATCGTACTTCAACGTATCGCCCGGGACGAAGGCGACGCTGTCGACATTCTTCAAGTCGTAGGAACACATCGTCAATCGCGCGTCCGGTTTCGCGTTCTCCGTTCCACTGCCGAAATAGCATGCCGGACTCGCTGTGAGCTCAATCGAATTCCCCTTGGCATCCTCCGCCCTCGCCACGACATCGACGAACCCAGTCGGCAGGTAACTCGGAATCGTTGCATCATATTCCTGCCCACCTGCATAGGTAAGGGGCAGGCTGATCTCCTCCCCGGAGGCCAGAAGCAGCGAAAGGTCCGTGGAAGTGATGGCACTATCAGGATCGAAAAGAATGAGACGGATCGTTCCGGTCTGATCGGGGCGAACCGCGTCCACGGGCTTTCCATCGACAGCGACCTGCAAGAAGCGGAACGACGGAAAGAGGACTCTCCCCGTGGGCCACGATGCGGGGTCCGGCATCCGATACTCATAGTCTAACGTGCATCGACCGGATTGGCCCAGGAGCGAATACGAAGAGGCATTGCCGAGCACTCGATAAACGCCTGCGTTCTTCTTCACATTTTTGTACACAGCATAGGCGTTCGTGGTGTAGTCGTTCGCCCCGAAATAGTGCTGCTGAAAATTCCAGGACGTGTACGGTTTTGTGTTCGTCTGAGATCGATTGCGTGCAAACGTCAGTGCCGTGAATCGGGGGAGGTTCCAGTATGGATAGAAGAACGAGTCCTCTTCATATGAACCGTCCGATGAAATCGTTCCCCCGCTGCCATCCTGCCCCCAGTAAAGTGGATTACAGTCGAGGTCGATGGAGTAGAGGTTATCACCCTGCACGTAGCTGTTGAAACTCGGGAAACTCAGGTGGACGTTGTCTTCCACACGTACCGTATCCCCGGGCCTGAGGACCTCAACAACGAATTCCCTGGAGAGGTCCGACTTCCTCACCTTCTCAAAAACGGCCTCCTTGTTGTTGTTGACGGTGAAAGTCGGGGTGCACAACATCATCCAGGGAAAGTCCTCGTAGGACTCAGGGGCTCCGGGGAAATTGTCCCATTCATCGTAGCCCGCACCCAGATACGTGACCGACCGCGTGCCGCTTTCATCGTTTATCTCCTGACCGTTGAAGTAGAAGGTACCGTCGCTGAAGGGGGCTCCGAAACGGTTCTTGATTCCGCCGTTTGGGCCTGTCAATTCAAAGTTCACATAGATGAACTTCTCATACCCGGGTTTCGGCGCGACGACCGGGTTATGGTACGTGCTCGAAAAATTTAAGCCTGCGAGGTTGTCCGGACCGCTTGGGAACCTGACATCCTGCTGACGCTCAATCCCATGGACACTCTTCTTGAAGGCATAGAGATCGGTGCCGTGCAGCACCGCCATTTCCAGATGCACGAAAATCGTCCCATCCATTGGACTGATGAAGAGAGGACAATACGAGGGTACAAAATTCGAGTAGGCGCTGCTCGAACGATGAATCGAATCAACGATCAGCATCGAATACGTACCACGAGAAATGTCGACTCTGCTCCCAAGAATGTCATAGACGCTATCGTCCTGGAGTTTGATCGATGCATCAGTGTGACGCACAGAGACATAGGTCAATCCGACAGGATTGCTGATCCTCCGGTCAATGATATACCCCGGTTGGTACATGGGGAGGCTATCCTGCCAAAGGTAGGTGTGCATATAGAGCGGGTGACCCTGCTTAATGGGAACGGCCCATCGGAATGGACCGGTTTCATACGGATTCGGAAATACCCATTTGACACCTCCGTCAACCTCATCCGTGAGGAACACCTCAATCGGCGTTATGTCGAAGGTGAAGACGAGGGTTGTTGCTTTGACGAAGCTGAATGGAATGTCGACGTTGTCCGAGTCCGAAGCGACCGTCACCCTGCCGACATACGCAAACGGATCTGTCGAGACGACCGGTACCGAGGATGGTACCGTAAGAACCGCCAGGATTGTCGTCTCTTCTCCAGCGGCAAGAGCGAAGGATGTCTTGTCGAAGGCCAACACCGCACCAGGCGGAGGACCCTCCATGGTGCTCACGTGGATGTTTTGAGGAACAGAACGGAAGTTTCTCACGGTCAGCCGCACCGTGTCGCTCCAGGGATCCCGGGCCAGATCGACGTAGCCGAAACTCATGACCCCGGGTTCAACCACCAGCCGCGCTTCTGCCGCGGCCAGAGCATCAACACATCCCTTTCCCTGGGCAAAGACTGATATGCTGTCCCCAACGGAATGCGCCCCGTTGACGATTGCCGCCTTGATTTTCTCCGGAGGCCACAACGGATGCTCCTGTTTGAGGAGCGCGGCAATTCCGGCAACATGCGGTGTCGCCATGGAAGTCCCCGACCAGCTCGCCGTTTGATTGTCCAGCACGGTCGAGAGGATATCGACGCCGGGAGCCACCACCTCCGGCTTCATGAAGGAATGGATGGGATCCGGCCCTAGCGAACTGAAGAGTGCAATCCGATCAACCGAATCACAGGCGCCGACTGTGAGCGCGCTTTCGCTCGTGCCCGGCGACCCGATCGATCCGTACCCGGCTAGTCCGGAATTCCCTGCAGCGACGACACTTAGCACCCCCGCCTTCGAAGCGTTGTCGACAGCGCTATCAACAGGATTTTCCGAACTCGCATCCGCTCCGAGACTCATATTCATGATGTCCACAGCGTCGTCTGTTTGCGGGTTGTTGTCCGGGTCGAGGCAGTACTCGATCCCGGCAATCACGTTCGACATCCAACCCGATCCATTGGCATCCAGAACCTTCACGGCAAGGAACTTCACGTCGGGCGCCACGCCGCGGAGTGTATCGCCTCCATTTGCCCCGATGATCCCAGCGACATGCGTTCCGTGGCCATTGTCGTCCCTGGGATCATTGTCAAAGCCTGAGAAATTGTATCCGCCAATCACGCGAAAGCCGGGGCCAAATCCTCCCCCGAGAGCAGGATTCTCATAATCGATTCCTGTGTCTACTTCGCCTACCACGACCCCCTTGCCCGTGTACCCGAGGCTATCCCGCACAACATCCGCTCGAATCTGATGAATCGATTCTTGAAGATCTGCCTTCACCTCTCCGTCAATGCTGACGCTGCTCACCATGGGCAAGGAGCGAATGCCGGCGATCATGCCGCGCTTGCATTGCAGGGCCAGGCCATTCAATGCGCGGTAGTATTCGTGGGAAATCGTGTAGCTGTAGTCAGACGTTGATTGCCTTGACAGCTGATGGCTCAATGTGTCCAGCGCTGTTCTGAACGACGCGTGACTCGATTGTAGGGAAGAATAGATGGAAGCGACAGAAGCTTTTTGGAGTGATGAATTCTTGCTCTGGTACGTTGCGAGAGGCCGGGCTTTGAAGCTCACGATGATGCGTACAGACTGATCGGGACTGATCGCCTGCGCCGAGTAGACCTTGCCGTTGTTCGTGTACATGGAAGCGGCTCGTCCATTCGGCTTGTCGAGCCTCACCGGTCCGGCATTCGGCAGCATCGTTCCTGGATACGGCTGAGCATCCGCCGTGGCCATGGCCAGGGGGAGAGAGAAAGCCACGATTGAACCCACGACGAAGATCTGCTTTAAAGCAGAGCCGATCATGATAGGTTGCTCCAAAAGAATCTCACATCGCGAGCATCTTCAAGCGGCACCTGTCACCTGGTGCAGGGCGAGGTGAGAGACGAGCGTCATCGGAATGTCGGTGCAGAGGGTTGTTTCCCGCGGGTTGTATACCCCAACGTGGGCTCGCGAGTTCGAGCCTGCCCCGCCATCCGGCAGCACAAGCCTTGTTCAACGTAGTAGGAAGGAACGTTGGTCCCGAATCTAGTGCGGGAAACCGTCCACCTTTGGGGCGTCAAGCGAAGTGCGCGCCAACTTCAGCAGGATTGAGTGAAGTATTTTAGCGTTTGTAGCTTTGCGAAAGAGGATAATGCCGCAAACGACAAGAAGGATTCCGCCACAGAAATTCGGAAACCCCACCGAGTATACTGAGACGTCTGTCAAGTTCCGTGAGAGGTAGATCGCTGTGCCGGCGAGCAGAAAACCGCCAAAAAGAAGGAGCGCATTAGCTGTCGCCCGCAAGGAGCGCAAGCTCCGAGATTTGTCATGAAGCAGACTTGCCAGATAAGACTGCTCGTCGTGTGTAAGAGCAGTATTCATGGTTTCCTCCCTCTTTTTCGAGCGCTTCGAACAGAAGGTGAAGCCCACCCATCACCAATCATTGATGGACAGGCCTGGGTGTCTATGAACATGGAGCTTTGGAAGGCGTGAGGCCCCCCTTCTCGCACACTCATGCGAAAATTCCAGTTGTCCTCAGAAGAAAAGATACCTCGTTGCATCGTTCGAATCAAGCACACTCGAATGTTCAGATGCACCACTTCTCGCGGCATGGTCCGATAGATGAGCTTTCAGGTAACGGATACGTCGTGTGGCGGGATCAATAGTCAATAGTAAACGGACAATAGTCACTTGACAACAAAGGGTGGGGACAGAGGGACTTGAACCCTCACTCCGCTTGCGCGGAAACGGATTTTAAGTCCGTTGCGTCTGCCATTCCGCCATGTCCCCGGGAGCTGCGCGCAGATGTTTGATGCAAATATAGCCCCAACATCGATGAGTATCAATTGTTGATTGACTCATCGAAAGAATCGATATTATCTCTGGGAAATGAGCAAGGTAGACGAGATGATGCCCCCTTCCATCTCAGCACGAACGGCTCCCACTTCTCCCAAAGACTCAATTGAGGCGACAATGATTTTTATGCGGATGCTCTTCCTCGCACTGTTCCTTGCTCCACTTTCGACGTTGTCGCAGACCACCGGAGTAGTGCACATAGGAAACGGCGTACTCATGAAGACTCCCGGACTCAATGTTCAGGCCCGGTTCTACAACGAGAGGATTGTGAGGATCGAAAAGTGGACCCCGCAGGGGTCAGACACAAAAAAGAGTCTTTCCGTGATCATGACAGAACCGGCGATGAAGGGAGTCTCTTTTCAAGAACGCGGTTCCACCGTTCTGATTTCCTCCGGCCAGATTTCCGTCGAAATCTCCCGTGTCGACGGAAGGGTGTGCTTCTTCCGCGCAGGCTCGCCCGCCGGCCAGGAGAAGCAACCGGCGTTGCTCTGCGAGAACGGGTGCGCTGTTTCTACGGTCGTCTATGGCAGCGATTCCTCCTACTCCGTTCGCCAAACGTATCGACTCTCGCCCGACGAAGGGATCTACGGCCTCGGTGCAGACCAACACGGCTACATGAACTATCGCGGCGACACCGTCACGCTCGTGCAAACGAACACCAACGCAATGACTCCCTTCCTTGTCTCGACAAAGAACTATGGAATCCTCTGGGACAACTACTCGAAGACCGTATTTCGCGATGACGGCAAAAGCGACATGTCCCTTTGGTCGGATGTTGGGGACAACATTGACTACTACTTCATCGCCGGTGAGACCATGGATTCTGTCATCGCTGGCTACAGAGTGCTGACCGGGATCGTGCCGATGTATGGCCGATGGGCCTATGGCTACTGGCAGAGCAAGGAACACTACCGCACACAGGACGAGGTGCTTGCGATCGCAACGAAGTACCGGGAGAAAAGAATGCCGATCGACAATATCGTCCAGGACTGGGACTACTGGAACGGCCCGAAGAATTGGAGCGGCATGTTTTTCGACAGCACATTGTTCCCGCAGCCTGCAGCGATGACCGACAGTCTCCACAAGATGAATTTTCATTTTATGATTTCGATCTGGCCCGCGGTTGGACCGAACACCGCGATTTACAAGGAAATGAACAAGTACGGGTTCCTGTATTCCCCTACCGGCTGGGCCCCGTTCAAGTACTATGACGCCTACAAC
>DATJPR010000043.1:0-3917 GCA_035506295.1 Bacteroidota bacterium
TACGAAATGAAGATTTCCAAGATCGATGATGCAACCCTCCAGATGATCCAGCAGTACCAGAAGACCGACAAGGTCGAGGATCGGGCACCAGAGAAGGCGGCATCTTCCAGTCTCGTACCCGAGGAAAAAGTGAATCTTTCCACCACGGCGAAAGACGTTCAAAGCCTCAGTAATGCCATCTCGAATCTTCCCGATGTGCGGGATGAGAAAGTCCAGGCACTGAAGGACCAGATCGAGAAGGGCACCTACAAGGTTGACGCGGAGAAAACAGCCGAGAAAATGGTGGGAGAGTCGCTCCTCGATATCTTTGCCTGATCACAGGCGTTCCTGAACCCCACCCGACACCGTTTCAACGGCAACTCTTTTCCGCGGGCAAAGCCGCGCTGATGCGGCATGACACCGGATGCAGCGGGGTGTCCCCCAGGGGACGCCCGCACAAGCCAGCCCGATGCCAACAAAAGGGTCATCCTCCTGCAGCGGGATTGATGACGAAGGGTATGACATGTTGAGTCAAAATGTGAACATCATGCCGGATGCAGCCGTCGAAGGGACCCTGAAGTGTCTCCTGGATAGCCTCGTGGACGTCCTTTGGAAGGAAGTCGAAGTCCACCAGGAGCTGCGGGAGGCAGTCGCACAGGAGCGCAAGGTCATCATGAAACCCTCCCTGGAGGCTCTCCACGAGAGCAATTCGCGCAAGGAGACCTGCATTCTCAAAACGCGGCTTCTCGAGGAGGTCCGCACCGGTCTTGTGGGCCGGATTGCCTCTCATCTCGGCCTGGATGCGGCAGAGATCTCCCTGTCGGGCCTTCTTTCCCATGCTTCCCCGGAGCAGCGAAAGCACATGGTGGAATGCCAGACTGTCCTGCGGGTCCTTGTGGCGGAAATTGCGGGGATGAACAACCAGAACGGGCTTCTCATCGAATCCTCGATCCGGTTCAACGAAAGTGCTGTGAATTTCATTGCCAATATGATGTGCAGCGGATCGACTTACGCCGAGTCGGGCCAGATAAGAACGGACGGCCTCAACGGGCGGATCTGTTCGCAGAGAGGGTAGGGACATGTCAAGTATCGGATCCTTTATGAGGGGGCAATTGAGAGACGATCAGAGCGGAAAGAGGAAGACCGGAAATTTGCAAAACAGACTGGCATCTCAACGAGGATGATATCATTATATGTCCATCACCAGCCTTTTAAGCACAGCACGGGATACCCTTTTAGCGAACCAGATGGCCATCGACGTCACCGGCGCCAATGTGGCCAATGCGGGTACGCCGGGCTATACACGGCAGCGGGCGGTACTGCAATCCACCGGTGGTGGTGAGTCGGGTAATCTCGGCAGTCAGCTCAGCGTCACCGTCGACCGGATCGACCGGATCTATGACCAATATATCGAATCGCAGCTCGGCGAGCAACGGCAGAACAGCGGCTACAGTGATGCCATGCTGCAGGGGTTGAATAATATCCAGTTGATCCTGGACGATAGTCAGGGAGGCGGCCTCAACGATCAGTTGAACAAGTTCTGGAGCGCCTGGGATACTCTATCCAACAACCCGGACGGAATCGTGGAAAGGAACGCCCTGGTTTCCGCCGCGCAAAACCTCACCGGCACCATCGCGTCCTATAAGAATGATCTCGACTCCGTCAGTACGGATATGAGCACCAACATCAGCGATATCGTGTCACAGATTAATAGTAAAGCCAGTGAGATCAGCGATCTGAATGCAAAGATTGTGGGAATGGCGGGAGACAATGGAGAAAAAAACTCCCTGTTGGACAGCCAGGCCGAGGCGCTGAAGGAACTGCGTAGTATGGTCAACGTCACTTCAGTTGAAAATGCCAACGGCTCCATCAATGTCTACCTGTCAAACGGTAATCCGTTGGTCCAGGGTACACAAAGTTACCCCCTCAGTGTTGCAGTGGGTGCAAACGGCCAGAGCAGTGTCTACTCCGACAGTACGACCCGTGCGCCGATCAACGGTTCCCTGACCAGTGGCAAACTAGGCGCCTACATCGAGCTGCAGCAGACCATTATTCCCGCGTATATCAGTAATATAAACGAAGTCGCAAGCACCCTCGCAACCAGCGTGAACGATCTGCACCGCACCGGCTTCGACGCGTATAAAAATACCGGGCTGGATTTCTTCACGATTGACGCAGACCCAGCCAAGGCAGCCGACACCATCTCCGTGAACTCCGCCATCGTCACAGATACCAACCGGATCGCCGCTTCCGCGTCGGTCACTCAGGATGGTGAGATGGCAAGCCGGATCGCCGCCGTCCGGGACGAGATGACGATGAATGGCAACAAAGCTACCCTGAATAGTTTTGTCTCCGCCGTGGTAGGGCAAATCGGGCAGCAAGTGGCTAACGCCAAAACGGACAACGACCATCAAACCACAGTCTTGAATAACCTGACCAACCAGAGGGAATCTGTTTCCGGCGTGTCCATCGATGAGGAGATGATCAATCTGATCAAATACCAGATGGGCTACAACGCGGCGGGCCAGCTCGTCAAGACGACGAATAACATGCTGGACACCCTGATGGGTCTTTTGACTTAGGGAGGCACCCATGAGAATCACGGATAGCATGAGATACAACACAATGGTGAACAACCTCAACAATACGCAATCCGACTATAACGACATCTCGGAGCAGATTGCCACCCAGAAAAAGGTCAACCGGGCCTCGGACGATCCGGTCACGGCGACCCGGATCCTCGATATTCAGCAGGGCAAAGCCGCAATCGAACAGTACAAGCAAAATATGGAATTCAGCAATTCCTGGATTTCGGCGACATCGACCACCTTGTCCAGCGCGTATGATATGCTCCAGACGGCCACGGGGATCGCGCTGGGAAGCACGGGGGCCGATGCGGCAACCAACGAGAACTCGGCAGCGAATATCCAGGACATCATCGATTCCATGCGGAGCCTGGCCAATACCAAATGGGAAGACCGCTACCTGTTTTCCGGCACGAGGCAGGACACGTTGCCCTTCACCGACGCCCCGTCGGGTGCGACGATCGATCAGGCCCGGGCGGCCGGGAGCAATACATTTGGTGGAACCGTTGTGTCATCGGGAGCCTACACGGGCGACACCAACAAGACCTATGCTCTTAAGATCACAGCCGCAGGCGCGCTGGGCGCAGCGACGTACAAATTCTCAACGGACGGCGGCAGGACGTGGAGCGCGGATGCCCCCACGCCCGCCAACGGCGTCATCAGCTTGGGCGACGGCGTGACCCTTACCTTTAACGATGCCGGCGGGACAAAGCCTTTCGGCGTAAACGACGTGTTTTACGTGAACGCCACTGCTGCCGGTTACTATCAGGGCAGTGACGAGAATCTGTCCATGACGATCAATCGCGGGACGAATGATGAATACAGTCTCACCGGCGCGGAGGTCTTTACTGCAGCGGGCGCGAGCGGCATCGACGTCTTTGAAACGCTCCATGCACTGAAAGACGCGCTGTCCAGTGATGCCGTCGCCAACACAGCAGGCGGCACACCTGTCACCTCGGCCACGCTGCTCAAGGACATCGACGGCTACACCGGTTATTCGAGCACGGACTACGTCCACCTGGCAGGGACGGATACGGACGGGAATGCCGTTTTGGATAACTCACTGACCATCACCGCCACAACCACCGTCGGGGATCTTCTCGGTAAAATCGAAGCGATATTTGGCAATGTAACCGCATCCATCGCGAGCGACGGAAAACTGAACGTTGTGGACAATACCTCCGGAAAGAGCCTGCTGGCTGTGAAGATCGGCATTAGAAACGCGGACAACTCCTCCGACGCCACCCTCCAGTTTAATGATGGAGACACATCCATTATAGACCAGCAGAAGGTGCTTTCCGACCAGGTTACGGACCTCCAGAAGGCACAAAAGCAGATTCTCGTGAACCAGGC
>DATJPR010000044.1:0-73375 GCA_035506295.1 Bacteroidota bacterium
CAGAACAAGTCAATTGGTAGAATAAGCAAAGGAGATGTGCCATGCTGAATTCAGTGTTTGAAAACCTCCTCGGACTCGAGCGAGACCTTGACAGCCTCTTCGAGGGTGCGGTTCTTCCCAGCCGCTTCATATCGCCGGTAAGCGCGCCTGCGATGAATCTTGTGGATGAAGGGCGTGAGTTCATAGCGACGCTTGAGCTGCCCGGTGTAAAGAAGGAAGCTGTCAAGATCACGAAGAATGGAAATGCGTTGACGATCTCAGGCGAACGCATGCGGGGGTCTGCTCCTGAAAACGGCAAATGGCTGCGGAATGAGTCGTGGGAAGGAAATTTCTCTCGAACGCTGGAGCTCCCGAAAGGGATTGACGAGAGCGGCATCGCGGCGGAGCTCACGAACGGCGTCCTTAGAGTCGTCCTCCCGAAAGCGGAGGCAATAAAGCCGCGCGAGATCGCCATCAGGTGACCATCGCCTCACGAATTCTGCTCAGCGTCAGTGCGACCAGGAGATAAGACCATGACAAGCAACAGCAATGAACTCAAGACCCGTGATGCGCAGGAAGTCCGGAATCTGCCGGTGAAAGCCGATAGGAAGTTCCTCCTTCCTGCCACCGATGTGTACGAAACCCCCGAGGCCTACGTGTTGATGATTGATCTGCCCGGTGTGGAAAAGGGGACGATTCAGCTCCGCGTGGAAAACGAAGAGTTGTTCGTTCGCGCGGAGGTGGGCCCGTTGCATCGTCCCGACGCTGTCATCCTGCATCGGGAACATATTGCCGACGGATACGATCGGGTGTTCTCGCTGGGGAACGATGTCGACATGACCAACATCGATGCGCAGCTCGAGAACGGCGTTCTCACCGTGAAGCTGCTGAAAAGCGAAAAGGTGAAAGCACGCGAGATTACGATCCGGTAGTGAAGAACTTCAGAAGCAAGAAAGGAGAATGAGGATATGACACTCGTACGTTGGAGACCCGCACACGAACTTCCGACCTTTCCATCGGACGTCCTGGGCATGCAGAAGGAAATCAACCGAATGTTCGAGAACTTTTTCCGGGGCGGTCTTGAAGATACTGATCTGATGACCTCCTCCTGGACGCCCGCTGTCGATCTCGCCGAGACCGCAGACGAATATCTGGCAAAGGTCGAGCTGCCGGGAGTCGACAAAAACGGCATCAAAATAACGATGGAGAACAACGTCCTCACGATTCGCGGGGAGAAGTCTCAGGAGAAGAAGGAGAAGGACGTCAACTTCCACCGCGTCGAACGGTTCTACGGCTCCTTCCAGAGAAGCTTTGAGCTTCCAGGAACCGTGAAGAACGAGAAGATCGAAGCCGAATTCAAGGACGGCATTCTGACCATCCGGATGCCGAAAGCCGAAGAGGCGAAGTCGAAACAGATCGATGTGAAGGTGCGGTAAGGAAGCAGTTACGAAACAGGACTACGGGTTGCCGGAGGTGGGACCGGCATCCCGTTCTTGTATTTGTGCGCACAGCACTATCACCATTTCAAGGATTGGACGAGTGTCTATGGACCGCAACGCAGAGAATGAAAAGAGCCTGTCAGCATCCTCCATACCACGGGCTGTATCGGTCTTGCCGCTACGGAATGCCGTGTTCTTCCCCCGCCAGGTGGCGCCGCTCACCGTCGGACGGGAATCGAGCATCCGGGCGGTCGAGGAAAGCCTGAAGGACGACGGTGCGATCGTTATCGTCGCCCAAACGGATGGGGCCGTCGAGAATCCGACGGAGCGGGATATCTACTGGGTCGGGACACTCGCAAAAGTCCTGAAGACCTTCAATCTTGCCGATGGCACGCGGAGCGTGCTTGTCCAGGGGTTGCGGCGGGTGCGGCTGCTCTCCGTACTTCACGCCGAACCGTATGTGCGGGCCGTTGTCCGCGACGTCGCAGAGAAGAACGCGGGCGGCGCCGAGATCGATGCCATTGCGGCGAATCTGAAAAGCCAGTTCAAGAAGGCCGTCGATCTCTCCCCCCAGCTCACCGAAGACCAGCTCACGCTGATTCTGAACATCGAAGAACCTGAGGCGGTGGCGGACATGATCGCCGCGTTCCTGCCCGTGGAGGTCGCAGAACGCCAGGAGATCCTGGAGCAGGACGACCTCCGGGTGAGAGCGGAGCGGGTCATGCTCATGCTGTCGAAATTCCTTCAGAAACTGGAACTCGGGACGAAAATCCAGTCGGAAGTCCAGGAAGAGATCAACAAATCCCAGCGCGAGTACTACCTCCGCGAGCAGATGAAGGCCATCCGGAAGGAACTCGGAGAAGACGATCAGAACGTGGGCCTCAACGACCTGAAGAAACGGATCGACGAGGCAAAGCTTCCGGAAGAAGCCAAGGGGGTCGTCGACAAGGAGATGCGCAAGCTCTCCCAGATGAACCAGGCATCGCCGGAATACTCCGTTTCCCGGAACTACGTCGAGTGGATTCTGGATCTTCCCTGGAGTGTGGCGACCCAGGACTCCCTGGAGATTGCCCATGCCCAGGAGATTCTGGAGAAGGACCACTATGGCCTCGACAAGGTGAAGAAACGGATCCTCGAATACCTGGCGGTGCGGAAACTCAAGAACGACATGCGAGGTCCCATCCTGGTGTTTGTCGGCCCCCCCGGCGTTGGCAAGACGTCCCTGGGCCGGTCGATCGCAAATGCGCTCGGCCGGAAGTTCGTACGGATCTCGCTCGGCGGCGTTCACGACGAAGCGGAAATCCGCGGGCATCGGCGTACGTACATCGGCGCGCTCCCGGGCAGGATCATTCAGGGGCTCAAGAAGGCGGGATCGAACAACCCGGTGTTCATGCTCGACGAGGTGGACAAGATCGGGCAGGATTTCCGCGGCGATCCCTCGTCCGCGCTTCTCGAAGTGCTGGATCCGGAACAGAACTATTCGTTCAGCGATCACTACCTGGAGATTCCGTTCGATCTTTCGAAGGTCATGTTCATTGCGACGGCTAACGTCATGGAAACGATCCCTGCGCCGTTGCGTGACCGGATGGAAATCATCGAGATCCCGAGCTACGTCGAAGACGAGAAATTGCACATCGCACGGAAATTCCTCCTTCCGAAGCAGCTCGGCGAACATGGTTTGAAGAGCGACCAGCTGGTGATCGAGGACGACGCGCTGCGTCAGATGATTTCGGGGTACACGCGCGAGGCGGGGGTGCGCTCGCTTGAGCGGACCATCGCTGCTGTCGCGCGTGGCGTGGCGAGGGAAGTTGCGGAAGGGTCCACGGGCAACGTCATCGTCGGCCGTGATTCGCTGTCAAAGTACCTCGGCCAGCAGCGGTTCTTCCCCGATGTCGCGGAACGGATCAACCGACCCGGCATCGCCGTGGGGCTTGCCTGGACTCCCGTCGGTGGCGATATCCTGTTCGTCGAAGCGACCCAAATGAAAGGATCCGGAAAACTCATCCTGACCGGACAACTCGGCGATGTCATGAAAGAATCCGCCCAGACGGCGTTGAGCTATATCGCAGCGAACGCAGCATCACTCGGCATTCCGGAGGACTTCCGAACGCAATCCGACATTCACATCCATGTGCCGGCGGGAGCGATCCCGAAAGACGGCCCGTCGGCAGGTGTCACGATGCTGACAGCTCTCGCTTCTCTTCTGACAGGGCGAGTTGTGCGGAACGATCTGGCCATGACGGGCGAGATCACTCTCCGCGGCTCCGTGCTCCCGATCGGTGGTCTGAAAGAGAAGGTCCTTGCCGCCCATCGAGCCGGTGTGAAGACGATCATTTTACCCGAACGCAACAGGCTGGATCTCGAAGAGGTGCCGAAGTCGGCGCTCGAAGGAAAGGAGCCGATCCAGTTCCATTTCGTCAAGGAGATGAAATCCGTTCTGGATATTGCGCTTCTTCCTTCGGATGAATCCCAGCGCCTCCGCCAAACGACCGAGCTTCACCCGCTGGCGGCAAATTAGGGCGATACCAAACAACCTCGGGGGGTAGGGAGTATGCCGTAAGGAGTAGGCAGAAGGCGGTGCGACGGGGGATTCGTCGCACCGCGCGTTGACATTCATTCCTCAATTTCGTACAATTCTCATCAAATCAACAAGTTACAGCCCTCCTGTTCCGAGCGACACGGGTATGACCCAGCTCGTGGTTCAGCACTTTCTATCCTGACACAAGGCCCTTACATGTCAAAGTCCACCAAGTGGTTCATTGCAATTCTGGTCGTCCTTGCATTGTTCGCCGGCGGCTTCATATTGCTCTTCTTCACCATCCTGAGCAGCGTGGGGACCGAGAACGAGACTGTCGTGTCGGGCTCGGGCGAGAAGATCGCCATTGTTGACCTTCAGGGCACCATCACGTCCTCCGACGACGTCGTCCGCCAGCTCAAGAAATACCGCGGGCAACACAGCATCAAGGCGATCGTACTCCGTATCGACTCACCGGGAGGCGCCGTTGTGCCGAGCCAGGAGATGTACGAAGAGGTGAAAAAAACGCGCGACGACGGGAAGCCGGTGGTGGTTTCCATGGGATCGCTGGCTGCCAGCGGCGGGTATTATGTCGCCTGCGGCGGGTCCAGGCTCGTGGCAAACAAAGGCACGCTCACGGGGAGCATCGGGGTGATATCGGAGTTCCTGCAGGTCTACGATGCGCTGGCGAAGCTGGGGATCGATGTCAAGACCATCAAGGCGGGGAGACTGAAGGACGCAGGTTCTCCCACGAGGCCGATGAACGAGGGGGATCAGGCGTACTTCCAGACGCTGATGGATGACGTTCATCAGCAGTTTATTTCTGTCGTTGAGACGGAGCGGAAGATGAAGCGCGATGATGTCGTTGCGCTCGCCGACGGCAGGGTGTTCACCGGAGAGCAGGCGGTGAAGCTCGGCCTTGTCGACACGCTCGGGACCTTCGAGGACGCGATCCACATTGCGGCCTCCATGGCAGGGATCAAGGGCGAGCCGGCGGTCGTGCGCGAGCGCACGAGAGTGGGAGTGTTCCAGTCGCTTTTCGGCGACACGGAAGGAGCCATCAAGAAACTCAAACAGGATCTCATTGATCGTCCCGTGTTGTCCTTCAAGTTTGTCGAACCGTAATTCCCATTACTCTCACTATCCGGACGGAGGAACACGTTGACCAAGGCGGACATCGTTGACGCGATTGCCAGCGCGACCGGGCTCACGAAGGTGGAGACCGAAGCAGTGGTGGATGGGTTCATTACCACCGTCATCAATGCAATGAAGGAAGGGAGGAACATCGAGATTCGGGGGTTCGGGAGTTACAAGGTGAAGAAGCGGAAGGGAAGAGTGGCGCGCAATCCGAGGACCGGCCAGCAGGTGATGGTGGGCGAGCACTGGGTGCCGCTCTTCAAGGTCTCCAAAGAAGTCAAGACCCTGGTGAATGACAGCATGAAGAAGCTCGCATCGGAGCACAAGGGTGCTGCAGAGGTTCAGGAATAGGAAGGGCGAAGGATGGCGCAGGCAATCATCACGTGCGGGCAGTGCGGGCAGCGGTTGACCATCAAGGACACCGTCTGTCCGCAGTGCAATTCCCCCGTGGATTTTTCGGTCGTCGAGCCGTCGGGGCCGATCGTCTGCAAGGCCTGCGGACAGACGAACGACCCGAAGGCGCAATTCTGCCAGGCGTGCGGAGTCCGGTTGGGAGCGCCTCCTCCGCCGAAGCACAAGCAACCGAAGCCACCCAAAAGCAGCAAACCCCAGGCCGGCGAGAAGGGCAAGGACTACTGGCCGTACGTGGCGGTCGTTGCGACGCTCGCTCTTGTCGCCGTCGTCGTTTATACCGAATGGTTCTCGTCAACGCCGGCTTCCTCTTCGTCGGCCGCGAAGGACTTCCCGTCGGCCCAGGCCCCGAAGGTGAGCGCGAAGGACATCGAGATGGCGAGGCAGGCAGCGGATGCAAAACCCGACGACATGTCGCTCCGCCTGCACCTCGCGAACATCCAGCAGGACGCAGGATTCTACCTGCCGGCAATTGAGAACTACAAGAAGTATCTCGCAAAGGAGGGGACGGACGCAAATGCAAAAGTCGACATGGGCGTCTGCTATTACAACCTCGGGTTGACCGACTCCGTGCACGCGTTCGACGATTACTCCGCGGCCGTCAAGGAGATGCGGCAGGCATTTTCCGCCGTACCTTCCCATCAGCCTGCGGCGTTCAATCTCGGGATTGTTTTTCTCCAGATGGGGGAGATGGACTCATCGAACGCGTGGTTCAAACGGGCGGCAGCGATCAACGGGCAGACGGATCTCGGGAAGCGGGCACAGAAGATTCTGGAGGAACACGGGAAGGTCCAATAATCGGGAGAGGGAGATGGGGGGAGTGGGAGAAAGGGAGACCTGGGGACGTTGAGACTATAGAGGTGGTGGGAACAAGGAAGTGCAGCAGGCGCGAATCATTTTTCTGCCAACGTGCTATCGACTAATTCATACTCCAAGCAACCCAGCCCAGACTTAGGTCACGAGCAAGAAAGGAGGTCCAATGCCGAGCGGCAAAAAGCGTAAGCGCCACAAGATGGCGACGCACAAGCGAAAAAAGCGCTTGCGAAAGATGCGTCACAAGAAGAAGATCCGTTAGACGTTCGAGCGAGCAGACAACGTCTTCCTGCAGCCGACAGCGGATAGCAGACAGCCGACAGTGAAAACCATGGTTCTCCTGCCTGCTGTCGGCTGTCCGCTGTCTGCTGAGGGGGGTGCGTGGATTCTACGGCGACGGGCTTCTCGTTGCTTCTTTCGGTTGAAGTTGATATACTATTCTCAAATGTGGGAACGCTCCTTCCTTTTCGCGCGGTTCTCGCTCCCGTAGCGGATTTTTCTCCCGGCGCTGTTCTGTACCGGCGCCCGGAGACACGACCAAGGACATTTTAGATATCCTCTGAGAGGCACGTATGGCCGAAAACAATGGAATGCTTAAGGGCCTGGTGATTGGTCTTCTCGCCGGTGGCGCTGTCGGCGCCATCGTGGCACTGTTGTACGCACCCAAGAGCGGCAAAGAGCTGCGGGCGGACATCAAAGAGAAGGCCGGCGATTTCGTTGACAATGCCGAAGAGGCGCTCCAGCAGGCAAAAACCAAGGCGGGCGATATCGTGAGCGAGGCGAAAAACCGCTCCGAACAACTCTTAAGCGAAGCCAAAAAGAAAGCCGACACGCTCCTTCAGGATGCGGACAAGGTGCTCTCCGACGCTCGCACAAAGGTAGGCCCGATTGTCGAGGAGGGACAGAAAGTGAAGGACGCGCTGAAGGCCGGCGTCGAGGCATTCAAAGAAGAGCGCCGACGGTCGTAACGCCAGCGAGTTCATCCCGCGCTCCCGGCCAACCAATCCGGGAACGCGGGACAACCTCAATCCGCGCCCGCGGAAATCCCCTTCTTCCTGGAGCCGCTTGTGAACGATCTCCTGACTGTCATCGAAATCATCGCCCTTCTTTCCCTCACGCTCCTCTGTCTCTACCTCGTCACGGTGCTGGTCCGGCTCAAGAAAACGCTCGGCGAAGTCGAGAAGGACGTGAAGGATATCAGTACGCGGGTTGTCCCGATACTTGAAAACACCGAATACGTCACTACCCGTCTGAAAAGCATCGCCGAAAGCATCGACGACCAGGTTCTGACGGTGCGTGACTCCATTGCGTCCATCCGTCAGGTCGCCGATAACATCGTCGAGCTCGAACGTCGCGTGCAGGATCGGATCGAGGGGCCGTTGCTGGAAGGGATTTCGTTCGCGTCCGCTGTTGTGCGCGGCATCCGGACATTTGCTGAACGCATCCGTTCCTGAGAGGGACGCCAGGCGCGACGGCAGACAAGCGCAGCACGCCGGCGGGTCCCGGAGCTCCCCGAGGACGATTCGCTATCGACCACGCCCGCCAGGATGGCGGGAGAACATGCTGGAGGACTCGACACTGTTATGAAGGAATATACGCCTGACCGCATCCGCAACGTGGCCCTCATCGGGCACGGAGGGGCGGGGAAGACATCTCTCACCGAGGCCATGATCTTCTCCGCCGGAGGTACAACCCGCCTCGGCAAGGTCGAAGAGGGGAACACCCTCTCCGATTATCATTCCGACGAAACTTCCCGCCAGATTTCCATCAACACCTCCCTTCTCTTCTCCGAGTGGAAAAACACGAAGATCAACATCCTCGACACTCCCGGCTATCTCGATTTCACCGGGGAGGTGAAGGAGGCGCTTCGTGTCGCCGACACCGCCGTCGTGCTGGTGAAGGCCGTCGAAGGACCTGAGGTGGGAACTGAGATCGTCGTCCGCTATGCCGCGGAGTACGGCTGCGGATGTGTCTACGTGGTGAACAAGGTGGATCAGGAAAACGCCGACTTCGACAGGGCCGTCGAACAGACCCGCGAAGGTCTGAGCCATGACATCGTGCCTATGCAGTTCCCGCTCAAACAAGGGCTGGGATTCGACACGATCATCGATGTCGTGAGGATGAAGGCGTTGAAGTACCAACCGGGAGGGAATGGAAAAGCTACGGAAACGGAGATCCCCGCGGAAGTGAAGGCCAGGGCGGAGACGCTCCACCAGCAGCTCCTCGAGGCGGTGGCCGAGACCGACGAGACGCTCCTGAACAAATACCTCGAAGCGGGGACGCTGTCGGACGACGATCTCCGCTCGGGGATCAAGTCGGGCGTCCGATCAAGAAAACTCTTCCCCCTGCTCTGTCTCTCCGCGACGCAAAACGTCGGCGCGTCATCGCTTCTCGACTATTTGGTCGACTTCACACCGGCCCCGTCAGAACGGGAGCCGGCCGAAGCAACAGTAGCGGGCGCGAACGGGCAAACCATCACAGTTCCCGCGGACCCGGCCGGTCAAACGGCGCTGTTCACCTTCAAGACGGTGTCCGAATCCCACGTAGGAGAGCTCTCGTTCTTCCGTGTCTACGGGGGAACAGCCATGCCCGGTCTCGATCTCGTCAACGGGACCAATGGGAAGACGGAACGGCTCGCACAGTTGTACGTGATGAACGGAAAAGACCGGAAGGAGATCGGCAAGCTGCTCGCCGGCGATCTTGGAGCTGTCGTGAAGCTGAAAGACACACATACGAACGATACGCTGGGAGCCAAGGGCGTGAATGTCGTGTTCCCGCCGATTCACTTCCCCGAGCCGGTCTTCCATGCGGCGATCGTCGCGAAGGCGAAGGGCGACGAGGATAAAATCGCGACCGGCCTCCATACCCTTCACGAAGAAGACCCGACGTTCGTGATGAAGGTCGATGGGGAACTTCACCAGACCGTGTTGAGCGGGCAGGGAGAGCTCCATCTTGATGTGGTCGTCAACCGATTGAAACAGCGCTACAGCGTCGAGGTCGATCTCTTCGAGCCGAAGGTTGCCTACCGGGAAACGATCAAGGCCGTCGTGAAGGACGCGGAGTACAAGCACAAGAAGCAGACGGGCGGCCATGGGCAGTACGGCCATGTGCACCTGCGCCTCGAGCCGTTGAAACGCGGTCAGGGTTTTGAGTTCCTCGACGAAATCGTCGGCGGCGTGGTCCCCGGCAAGTTCATCCCCGCAGTCGAGAAGGGAGTGGTCGAATCGATGAAGGACGGCGTCATCGCGGGATACCCGGTGGTCGATGTCCGCGTGGCGCTTCATTATGGATCGTACCATGACGTAGATTCGTCCGAAATGGCATTCAAGATCGCCGGGTCGCAGGCCTTCAAGAAGGGATTCCTCGAGGCCAAGCCGGTATTGCTGGAACCGATCTACACGATCGAAGTGAAAGTTCCGGAAGATGCCATGGGGGATGTCATGGGAGACATCTCGTCGCGGCGGGGAAAAATCGCGGGCATGGAATCCGTGGGGAAATACCAGGTGATCCGGGCGACCGTCCCCGCAGCCGAGCTTCACAAATACGCGACGATCCTGCGGTCCAAGACCGGCGGGAGGGGCGTCTTTAAGGCCACCTTCTCACACTACGAGGAGATGCCGCGAGAACAAGCCGAAAAGGTGATTGCCGCCGCGGAGAAAAACAAGAACAAAGAGGTCGAGGCATAAGGTCGACTGGCCGCCGGAGCTTCGCACCCCGTTATTCGGTGCCGAACAGGTAGCGCACAGCATTCAGCGAGAAGATGCCTCGAGCACTCACCGCTTATTGCTCTTCGCTACCTGTTTTTTTCTTGTCGAAGGAAAGGAGCACGTATGGATCGCATGTGGTCTCCCTGGCGGTCCCGGTATATTGCCACGTTCCATGAACCGAAGGAAAAGAAAAAGGGCGACGCGAGCATTTTTACCGCCGCTCTGAATGCCGGCGACGACGACGAGCACCTCATCGTCTGGCGGTCCAGGCTCTGCTTCGTAATCATGAACCGGTATCCATACAACAGCGGTCACGTGATGATCGTACCGAACCGCCAGACGGATGATTTTCTCTCTCTCTCGGTTGAAGAACAGGCGGACGTCATGCGGACGCTGCAGATGGCGGTGCGGGCATTGACGACGGCGGTCCATCCCGAGGGGTTCAACATCGGCGCGAACCTCGGCAAGGTCGGCGGGGCCGGCGTCGATGACCACGTGCACTTCCATGTGGTCCCCCGCTGGAACGGGGACACGAATTTCATGCCGGTGGTGGCGGACACGAAGGTGATCTCCGAGGACATGAAGGCGACGTTGACAAAGTTGAGGAAAGCGTTTCAGGACATGGACGGCGAAGAGGGACGATCGAAACCCATTTCCGCCCCGAATCGCTAAAATTGCGACAATTAAACGTTTCCCCACGGGTAATGTCAAAGATACACAGACCTGAATGGTTGCATGGAACCGCCTTCAGACCTTGAACTTGTGGAGGCAGTCCGGAACGGCAACCGTCAGGCATTCACCGACCTGATGAGACGCTACCAGACCCGCGTGTACTGGGTCTCGCGCCGCATTGTCGGTACGCACGAGGATGCGGACGATGTCGCGCAGGAAACCTTCGTCAAGGCTTTCACCTCGCTTGGCGATTTCAGGGGAGACTCAAGTCTTTTCACCTGGCTCTATCGCATCGCGGTCAACCTGTCGCTCAACGTCGTCCGGAAGCGCCAGCTCGTGAACTATCTGAGGGAAAGCGACATCATCAACCGGTTTTTTCCGTCGGGCGACGACCCGTCGGCGAACGTCGAGCTCAAAGAGACGGAATCAATGATCGAGCGGGCGGTCGCGAGGCTTCCGGAAAAACAGCGGGCGGTGTTTGTGCTCCGGTACTATGATGAGCTTTCGTACGAGGAGATTTCGGAGATCCTCAAGACATCCATTGGCGGCTTGAAAGCAAATTACTTTCACGCCCTGCGAAAAGTGCAGGAGTTCTTGAAACATGAAACTTCGGGCGGACAAGACCATCCCTGACGACCTGGCGGAGCGGTCGCTCGTCGAGGAGATCAAAACACTTGCCAGCCAGTCACCTGATCCGGGCCGGACAGAACGGCCTGCGGCGTACTGGGCGAACCTGCTCGTGAGGACCAATCAACGGATCGATGACGCGACAAGCACGCGCGCCCTCTCCATCAGCTGGGCCGCCCGCGTGGCGATCCCGGGCGTTGTGGCCGTTCTCTGCTTTGTGTTTGCCCTGCATTACTATGCCCCTGAGCGGCCAGAGCTGGCCGCCAGCTTGAATTCGGTGGTGCAGACGCTTCCCGATCAGACGGTCGATTCGCTCCTCGTGGCCGGGGCAGGGCAGGGGGAGGGTGCGCTTCCGGCAATGGGCATCGGCGACGAAATCCTCCAGGTATCGCGGGAACAGGTTGCCGATTATATGATCGACAACGGGAGGGAAACTCAGCTGATTGAGGCGATGGATGATCAGCAGGCGAACGCTTTCCTCAACGCGCTGTCTCAAGAATAAACTCCAGGGAGCAGAGACTATCCATGAAATCACTGGTAAGAGCGTTGTGCGTTCTAGCGTTGGCCGGCGCATCTGCGATGGCTCAAGCGCCGGCAAATGGGCAGGGGCAAGGACAGGTGCAGGGGGAGAAGCCCATCGAGCGACTGGAGCGGTTGCGAAATCTCCGCATGGTGGAAATGCTCGACCTGAAGGAGGACCAGTCCGTACGGTTCTTCGCCCGGCTCAAGGAGCACGATCAGGCCAGGCATGAACTGCGCAAGCAGCGGAACGACATCCTCGACCAGGTCGAGAGGCTGGTGAGGAACCATGCAGCCGACGCGGAATACGAAGCGCCCTTTGCTCAGATTGCAGCCATCGATCAGAAACTTTCGGAAGAGAACCGATCCTTCTTTGCGGGGCTGGGTGACATCCTGACAACCGAACAGCGCGGCAAGCTTCTTCTTTTTGAACGCCGCTTCGAAAGTGAGCTGCGCGATGCCATCAGGGAAGCTCGGCTGCGCAGGGCGGGCCAGTAAGTCGTGCCGGAATTCCCGACTCGGCTGGCTACCTTCGCTTGACCTTCAAGAAACTCCGTGGTATCTTGACCTTCCAAGAATGAGAGATTTCTCAATCTTGATTTACTCTTCGCACGTTTGAAAAGGAGATTTTCCTCCAAACGGATTATTTGCGACTATCAAGATCACCATTCTGGCAGAACTACCGAATCTGTATCTATTTTCCACAGTTTTCCCGTCCCACTGTCGGAATTCCCGAATCCCCTCGCGCACCCCGTTTGGCATAACTGTTGGGTTCTTTTTCGCGTCCTGAGCCCTGACGGGTCGCTTCTGACCCTTTGCAGAGCATCAGCCTAATTTCAGGCCGTTCTTTCCAGGTGCGATGCGGGATCGCGCACGCCGCTCGCAATCTTCAGATTCAGGTTTTCGCAGCTTCGAGTGTACCCGGGTGTCGATGATGGGTTTGCATGGCCGGGCACAGTGAATTGATCAACCAACAGAAAGGGCACAGTATCATGAAGCGCCTTGTTTCTGCTTTTCTCGCCCTCCTCTTGAGCGCTCTCTGCATCGGAGTTCTTGATGCGGCGGCGGCGATCCGTATTCGGGAGGTCGGCAAAGCGCTCAACGATAACCCCGGGATGACGTGGTCCATCGTCAATGGACTCCGGGTGGTCCCGCGAGGGGTGAAGGTGTTTTTGGTAGTTGACACCGCCAGCAGCAAGGCCGGTGGAACGGTTGCCTGGACGATGACCGGCAAACCTTCGGGTTCCGCCGCAGCGTTGGACAGCTCCACCAGCCTCGGAACCTCGTTCACGACTGACAGCATCGGCTATTACTACATCACGGTCACTGCTGGAAGCCAGAGCGATGTCGACTCGATCTTTGCGGGAACGTACATGGGAGTCTCGAGCGTCGGCGGGGCCTGTGCCACGTGCCATCGCTCCGGCCCGATCCCGCCCTCATTGACGGGTCCGTTCCAGGATTGGCAGGGCACGGGACATGCCCAGATCTTCGCGCAGGGTATTTCCGGTCAATTGGAAGTTGATGCGCTTGTAAAATCCGGCCTCTACAAAGGAAGCTGCGTCCAATGCCATACAGTCGGCTGGGAGCCATCCAAGAACAACGGGAACTTTGGCTACGTCGCGCATTGGACAGTGACTGACACGAGCCACGTCACGAACCCCGGTCAAAAGGGTTGGGACTCAACGTGGTTCGCGGGACTTCCGCTTGCTCCTGATGGCAGCGGCAATCTCTTCATTCCGACCGATCCTACTCGCGCCCGGTTCCATGCCATGCCGGCAAACATGCAGGCTCTTGGCACCATCGGTTGCGAGAGCTGTCATGGTCCGTTGGCCCAACATGGTGATTTCAATAGCGGGTTCGCGGGCGAAGGCTCGGTAGCAATTTCGTACAGCGCCGACCTCTGCAACCAATGCCACAACGGCTCGACGCGCCATACCATCGGTACGTATTTCAATATGTCGGTCCATGCAAAGTATCCGCCGGTCGAACCCAACGCAACATGCGCTCCGTGCCACCAGGGCTACTCGATCGTCAAGTGGTCTGAAAGCGGAAAGGACACCACGGGCTGGGCATCGACGCTCACCGCCGACCAGCTCAATACGCCAATCGCCTGCGTGGCTTGCCACGATCCGCACAAGGCCGCGACAATCAATGCCGATGGCACCCTGGATCCAGGACTGCGTGACCTTTCCGTCGGTCATCTCCGGAACGGTTATCAATTCACGCCTCCCGGCGCAAGCGAAGTCTGTTCGTTCTGCCACAGCTCGCGCTATAGCGTGACGACACGTGTTCTGCCCAACAGCCCGCCGTACTACGGAATCACCTCGCGCTTCGGACCCCACGACAATCCGCAGTATGATATGTTCGTCGGTTCGAATGGCTATCAGTTCGGCGACACGTCGTTCACCGGCGTGAATACGCATATGGGTCTTGCCGACGGATGCGTCACCTGCCACATGCAGGATCGTGTCCGCATCACCAATGGCAAGTCGAACAACAATCCGCAGGCGAACCACAGCATGTCGATGACCGACACTGCCTACGGCTTTAATCCGAGGGCCGTTTGCACCAACTGCCACGGCTCCATCAATGACTATAACGATGTCAAGGCCTTCTACGATTTCGACCGCAACGGCCGGATCGAGGGCGTGCAAACGGAAATCCAGGGACTTCTGAATCAGGTGTTTGCGATTCTGCCGAAGGATACGGTCAGCGGCGTCGTGTCGATTGCTGCGACGGGAAGTAAAGTTACCCATGCTGACTCGGTTGCGCTGAAGAACCGCCTGGATCTCGTTGCTGGCATCTGGAACTATCAATTTGTGAGCAGCGACGGAAGCATGGGCGTCCACAACGCGGAGTATGCCGCCCGTCTGCTGTACAAGACCCTCGGCTGGACACCGCTCTGGGTGAAGGACGTCCCGGGAGCAGTTCCGACGTCGTATACGCTCGACCAGAACTACCCGAACCCGTTCAACCCCTCGACGGTCATTCGGTTCTCGTTGCCCAAGGAATCCCCGGTGAAGCTACAGGTGTTTGACATCACCGGCGCGCTCGTCAAGACACTTCTTGATGAGGCAGTCCGTCCCGGAAACAAGGAAGTGGTGTGGGATGGGACCAATCAGGCCGGGATGAAGGTCGCCAGCGGCATGTATCTCTACCGCCTGGAATCGGAAAACTTCGTCGCTGCGAAGAAGATGCTGCTCCTGAAGTAACGGGGCGATCGAGGTCTTCTCAGGCGACTGCAAAATCATCATGGCAAAGGCAGGCGGCGCATGCTGTCTGCCTTTGCCGTTCTTGTATGATGCCCATGCGTTCCCTTGCCCTCATCGCTCTTGCCTTTGTCCTCACGGCGGTGCACGCCGGCGCACAGGACGTCGTCCCGGCGGGGGCGCTCTGCGGCACACGGGGCATCCACGCGCTTCTCCGGTCGACCGATGAAACCGGCGGCAGGCACATCACCGCGAGCGGCACTCTCCGCATCCTCCTCGTCTTTGCCAGCTTCTCCGACGACGATGCTCCTAATCCGTACTGGCCTCCTCACCAGCCGCCTGTTGCCATGTCGCTGTTCCTCGACCCTGATACGGCAACGCATTCCACCGCGTCCTTCAATCTGACGAATTATTTCAACCAGATGTCGCTGGGACAGTTCCATTTCGTGGGCGATGTCGTCTGGGTGGAATCGACGCATGGGACGAGCGAATTCTCCAACGGCTCCTACGGCCGGGCCAACACAACCTTGTTGACGGAACAGCTCGACACCCAAGTCGACTTTTCCCGGTACGACCACTGGACCAATGCGGCGGACTACGTCAACATTCCCGAGCCGGACAGCGTCGTCGACATGATTGTCATGGTCTGGCGGACAAACACCTTCCCGTATGTCGGCGAAGCTTCGCTGGGCCGCAAACCGACGCTCGTCCTTGACGGGGTCAAGATCGGCATGGGGTATCCCGAGGACTATGCGCATCCCCTCGGCTCGGGTGTCACATGCGAGTATCTGTACACGGATACTCCCGATAAGGTCATGAGGACGATCGCCCACGAAGTGGGTCACTGGCTGCTGGGCGGGGCGCATCCGTACAACGGCGACGTACTCGGGGGGAAACATTCCTACTGGGGGATCCTCTGCGACGGGCACAGGATTTCTTCGTGTGTGAACTCGTATGAACGGGAACTGCTCGGATGGGTCTCCGTTCCTGAACTGGTCCCCGATTCGTCGTACGCGCTCCCCGACTATCTCACGTCGGGGAAATCCCTGAAGTATCACCCGGAAAATGGAAGCCCTCTGGAGTACTTCTATATCGAGAATCATCAACGTCGGTCGGTGTTTGACGATGTCACAGTCAATCCGGATGATCGAGGCGTGTGGGTGCTTCACCAGCAGGGGCCATACCAGGAACTGGATAACATCCGCATCGAACCGTCGGATGGACGATGGCAATGGGACGATGGCGGCCTGCGGAACTCTTGCTTCGGTCAGGACCTGACACTTTTCAGGAAAAGAGAGCCGGGGGTCGTCACGGGACCCTCGCATCGTGATATGATCGCGTCGAAGGCGACGGACGTGAATTGGTTGATGATGGTGGAAGGCGCCGGAGACACCGTGCACTGCGGACAATTCTACGCCGGCGAGCAATATGCAGGGAGCTTCGACACGTGCAGGGCTTCGGTCTTCTCCCGCTTCAGCAATCCGTCAAGCAATACATGGGACGGTCAAGCGACAGGTCTGACGCTGGAGCTCACCGGGAACAGCGACGGCACGCTGCTCATTGCCGCATCTTCGAATCCGCTCAGTCCAGCCCCGTCGCGTCGATACCTGGGCGTCGATCCTTCTGTCGCATCGGTTCAGGGAGGGGCCGTCTCACTCGCCTGGGGCGCGATGTGGCAGGATGGACAGCCTATCGAGGCAACGGTGAACTCTTCGGAGCTTCAGCGGCTGTCCACCGATGGGCACACATGGGTGACCGTATACGTCGGCCCGTCGCTGCGGTGGAAGGATCAGGGTGTTACCTATGATTCGATGGGAGCGGCCCTCGCTACGTATCGGGTCAGAGTCGGAGAGACGAGTGGAAGGCAGTCCAACTGGTCAATGCCCTGCGTGGTGCGCGTTTCCTCGTTGCCATCCGGAGTGTCACCTAACCGAAGGAGTCCTCCCGAGAGCTTTGAATTATTCCAGAATTTCCCGAACCCGTTCAATCCAACAACAGTCGTCAGCGGACAGTGGACAGCAGACAGTTGGGTACGGCTGGTGGTCTACGATCTGCTTGGCAGAGAAGTGGCTGTCCTTGCCAGTGGGCTCTATCCTGCAGGCAAATACCAATTCTCCTTCGATGGTACCAACCTTTCGAGTGGAGAGTATTTCTACCGATTGACAGCAGGGAATTACACAGCGGTGCGCAAGATGACCTTAGTGCGATGAGGAGAGTTGACAGCTGCCCGCTGCTTTTCGCCTTTTTGCCCCGGTTTCCCTTGCTTGCAATTGTCGGAGTGAATGCCTACAATTGTGCATCCCTTCCACCGTTAAGGAGTCCCATATCGTTCTGTTCGATAGCGAATCTCGAGACACAGCAGTCAGGTCCGAGTAGTGTGTCTCCGCATGTTAGGGAAGAATAGAATCAGACATTGGGCTCCTCTCTCCAAAGGCAGTGGTCTGCCTCAGGATTGATCCCGCAGGGGTTATCTCGCCATCGCTCCCTGTTGGTCATCGTGCTGATGCTGTTTTCAGCGCCGTCGCGCCTCTGCGGCTTGTATGACGACGGCCGGTCGACGACCCTCGACATCCCGATGCCGCCCGACTCGACGGGATTTTCCATCGTTCCTCTCACCGACGCGTTCGCAGGGCACGCAGATTCCACGTCAAGCAAGGACTCCCTCGCAGCACTTCATACGTCGACAGTTCTCGACAGCGCGGCTGCGGACATCCTTCACACCTTTTCCCTATCGGATCCGTTCAGCGAAGTTCATTTCCAGACTCAGGATACGTCCCGACCGTCCGCCGCGGCGCGCACACCGGAAGCGGACGCACATGCGCGAAGTCCCGATTGGATCCTCGCCGAAAATTCCATCCCCGGCGAGGCCGCGCCCGGGGATCAGATCCCGCCGCAGGACACATCCAGGGGGGCGAACAAGCTGTTCGGCGGAGACACGGCAAAGGCCGCGCAAGCCCTTCGTGATTCTCTCTCGCGAAAGCTGCAGGACTCGCTGCACCTGGATTCTCTTCGGACGCGTTCCTCTCTCATCAAAGACACGACCTGGGTCGTCGACAAGGACTCCACCGCCCGCCTGAAGGAATTCACCTACGAGCGTGTTGATTCGCCGCAGGTGGAGCTCTTCCCGGACCGTGAGTATCCGCTGTTCGGAACCGCACACGCAACCGGATTCCGTCGCGATCTCCTGATAGACTCCACCGGCACCGTCGTGACGGCGGAAGAACTGTACGGGGATACACCGATCAAAGTCCCCGTCACACTTTCCCTCCACGACTACATCGAAATGCGGCGGCGGTATGAGATGCATAAGATGTTTGCCGATGCTGCGCGGAAGACGAAGGAAGTCGTTGCCAAGAACGATCTCGGCGAGCTGCTGAGCAACTTCACGAAGATCACCATCCCCGTTCCGCACAATCCGGTGTTCAGCATTTTCGGGAAGGATCTCATCAGTATCAACGTCAGCGGCGCCGTGGATATCAAGGCGGGATTCAGGAACATCAAGTCCGATCAGACAACGCTTTCGGTGCTCGATCAGACGAGGAACGAGCCGGATTTCAGCCAGGAGGTGCAGGTCACCGTCAACGGCATGATCGGCGACAAACTGAGCGTCGGAGCGGACTGGAATACCCAGAGGCAATTCGAATACGAGAACCAGCTGAAGATCAAGTACACGGGATACGATGACGAGGTCGTGCAGAGCGTCGAGGCGGGAAACGTCTCTCTGCAGACGCCATCCTCCTTTATCGGAAGCAGTCAGGCGTTGTTCGGCATAAAGGCAAAGCTGCAGCTCGGTCCGCTGACATTGACAACGCTGGCATCGCAAAAGAAGGGCCAGATTCAGCAGGTGAATGTGACGGGCGGGGCGAAACAGCAGGACTTCGAGTTTCATCCCTACGAATATGCCACCAACCACTATTTCGTGGATCTCTCTTACATCCCGTACTACGAGCCGTACATGCAGAAGGAGCCGCCGACCGTCACGACGGACATGCAGAATGCGCAGATCGTAGAGGCGGAAGTCTGGGTCCAGCGCCAGGGTTCTATCCCTGATCCGAATGAACGCCAGGGGCTGGCCTTCATCAACCTTCCTCAGCGGGGACAGGGATATGACCCTTCATTGCGAACCCAGGTGGACAGCCCCGGAGTCGTGGAAACAGCGCCGTTCATCAAACTGGATCCGTCGCAATATGAGCTGGACGGAGAGGGGTACCTCGGTGTACTGTCGCTAAACGTCAGCGTGGGCGAGGCGCAAGTCGTTGCTATTGCGTATCGGACAGCAGACAAACGTCAGTACGGCGAATTTGCTCGCGACTTCCAGGACACCAGCGGCGGCAAGCGCATCATCCTGAAGATGGTGAAACCGAAGAACCTGATCTCGTCGGGCCCGAACTATAAGACCGCCTGGCAGATGCTCATGAAGAACGTCTATCCCATCCCGGGAATCGGCCGGAACCTGAAGCCGGACGGCTTCAAGCTGGACATCTTCCGGTCCGTTCCGGGTCAATCGGATGTGAACAACATGTCCAACGTGCCGCTGCTGCAGGTGTTCGGGTTGGACAAGTATTCCGGATCGGACGCGCAAACACCGACGCCTGACGGGAATTTCGACTTCCGGCCGGGAAGGACGGTGAGCACGGCGCGGGCGGAAATCATATTCCCGTATCTCCAGCCGTTCAAGACTGGCATCGCCGAATACTTTGCCGACAAAGGACTCACGCTGGATTCGAGCTATCTCTATCCGGAAGTCTACGATACCACGGTGACCTTCGCGCAGCAGAGCCTTCGAAACCGGTACACGATCAAGGGCTCCGCCACCGGCGAAGCAACCTCGCAGTTCTCCCTCGGGTTCAACGTCGTCGAGGGGAGCGTCCAGGTCTTCCTGAACGGCGCCGCGTTGGTGCCGAATGTCGATTATACGGTCGACTACATCCTCGGCGAAGTCGTGGTCAAGAACGAACGCGCGCTTGTGCCGGGAGCGAACCTCTCGATCAAGTTCGAGCAGAACGACCTGTTCCAGCTTGCCTCCAAGACTCTCCTTGGCGCGCGCGGCGATATCGCCCTCGGGTCGAATACCACGATCGGGTTCACCATCATGAACCTGAACCAGCAGACGTTGTCCGACAAGGTGCGACTCGGCGAGGAGCCCAGCAACAACACGATTCTGGGGATCGATGGATCGACAAGCTTCGACATGCCGTTCCTGACGCGTGCCATCGATGCGCTGCCCATCATCCAGACGCACGAGCAATCTTCGTTCAAGATCAGCGGTGAAGCGGCGTATATGATGCCGGACCCGAACACCAGCAAGAGCACGATCCCGGCCGACGGCGGGCAATCCATCGCCTACCTCGACGACTTCGAAGGCTCGCGGCGCACGGTTCCCGTCGGGATCACATTCTCGATGTGGACACAGGCGAGTCCTCTTGCCGGGTCGTTTTGGTTCAACGGTATGGCTGATACGACCAAGATGTTCTCGAAGGCCAAAATGGTCTGGTTCAATCGTCTTCCCAGCGACGTTCACCTCACAGACATCTATCCCCAGAAGGCGGTCGGCACCAACCCCGCGAACAACATCGCGACGGTGCTCGACCTGTGCTACTACCCCACGAGGCGGGGAACGTACAATTATAGCCTTAATCTTTCGAACACGTTGACTTCGCACCAGAACTGGGGCGGCATCATGAAGCCGTTGTCGGTCTCCGCGGTGAACCTGCTGCAGGAGAACATCAGTTTCATCGAGATCTGGATGCAGATCGACAAGATTCCGAACGACAAGTCCGCGAAGATGATCATCGATCTGGGCGCGATCTCGGAGCGTGTCCTCCCCAACGGGCCCAAAGCTCGCGCGGCAGGGAGCACGACGCCGAATTCGGAAGACCTCGTGCTGGGCGATTACCCCAACGGTGTCCTCAATGTCGGCGAAGATGTAGGCCTGGACATGCGGGATGATAATGGGGAGCGTCAGGACCATGGCGATTTGATCACGCTTTATAAGGATTTGTACAACGATCCCAGCGGCGACGACTACGGATACGACAACAGCTCGGTAGGCAACCGGAGCGATTTCGATCACATCAACGGGACTGAGGGAAATGAAAACGGACCGGGGGGGAGGATCCCGGATACCGAGGACATCAACGGGAACGGCATCTGTGATCTGGCAAATTCCTATTTCGAGTACGAGCTTCCGCTCGACTCCTCCAGCGTGACCAATCCCTATGTCTCGGGCGGTGGGAGCAAGGGGTGGTATCAGTACCGGATTCCGATCAAGGACTGGGTGCGCACGGTGGGAAGTCCGACACCGGAGAACGTCGAGTATATCCGCGTCGCCTTTGTCAACGCCACCGACACCGTGTTTGTCCGCATCCAGGATTTCAACCTGGTGGGGAACCAGTGGCAGAAGGTCCAGAAGACCCCGGCTGACACGAATTTTTCCGTCGGCGTCGTGAGCATCGAAGACAACTGGCCGGAATACAATTCGCCTCCCGGCGTTATCCGCGAACAGGACAAGACCCAGCCGGATCAGAACGTGTACGCGAATGAACAGTCCCTCGCGATTTTCCTGACTGGACTTCAGGAGCATCACGATGCCGAAGCGGTCAGGTATTTCAACTTCAAGCCGCTGGACCTGTTCAACTACAAGACGATGAAGATGTTCGTACACGGGGACCTGCACTTCAAGTATTCGAGTCCGACGAGCTACGACGCGCAGATGTACTACCGGTTCGGCACAGACAGCCTGAATTACTACGAGTACCGTGAACCGATTCATCCCGACTGGGGCCCCAACAACGATGTCATCATCAATTTCGCGGATGTGACCGCTCTCAAGACCGGACGGGATTCCACCAATGTTGCTACGCCCCCCGTCCCGGTCAACGGAGGACCGCCGGGCTCGACGTACAGCGTCCGGGGTAATCCCTCGCTCACGAATGTGGTGTACCTGGCGATCGGTGTCACCAACCCCGGCAATTCGAGCTCAGGGCGGCCGCTGGTCGGGCAGGTGTGGTTCAACGAACTCCGATTGATCGGCGTGGATGACTCCAAGGGGTTCGCCTGGCGCATGGACTCGCAGCTGAAATTGGCGGATGTGGGGAATGTCGGATTCAACTATTCTCGCGTGGACCCGAATTTCCACACGCTGGAGCAACGGTTCGGGTCACGCCAGACGACCACCAATTGGGGGCTCAGCACGAATGTCGAGCTGTCGAAGTTTCTGCCGCCTGACTGGAACGGCACGTCGCTGCCCATCTCCTACTCGCACCAGGAAGGACTTTCCCAGCCGAAGTACCTTCCGAATTCGGACGTCCTGGTGTCCGAGGCCGCGGATCTTTCCCGTCAACAGGCCGTCGCGCGCGGGCGGGCCGCTCAGGCAAGCACGGTGGCGGACAGCGTGACCTATGTCTCGGAGACGCGCCATGTCGGCGACTCATGGACTGCTCCTTCGATCCGTCTGGCTGTTCCCTCCACGGCGTGGTATGTGCGCGACATTGTCAACAAACTGACGCTCGGTTTCACCTACAACAAATCGAATGATCGCAGTCCCTCGACCGAGTACAGAGTTTCCTGGTCGTGGAACGCCAGAATCCAGTACGGGCTCTCCTTCTCACCGGACTATTTCCTTCAACCGTTCAAGAGCATCTTCGCCGGCCTCTGGTTGTTTGACGACTTCAAGGACTGGAAGCTGTACTACGCGCCATCGAATTTCAGCTGGTCAGTCTCCGCGGTTCGTTCCCGTGACCGATCGCTCCAGCGGACGGACGGAGCGCAGGAGATCATCTCGCGCAACTTCAGCGCCTCGCGGCAAATGGGTTTTTCCTGGAAGCTGTCGGAGGGAGGCATCCTGAACCCATCCGGCGACTATAGCATCTCGGTGGAGTCGTCGATGCTGAATATGGAACTCGATCAGTTCAATCAACAGCGGCCGTTCTCGCAAATTCTGAGCAGCATCTTCTTTGGCGACCGCCTGATCAATTTCGGACAGGACACGCGCTACAGTCAGCATAACCAATTCAACACGCATCCCGTCATTCCCAACATCTTCGGCATCAAGAAATATATCGATGTCCAGTTCGGCTACGGGGTGGATTACAGCTGGCAGAACACCCTGACGGGAGTCCTCGGCAAGTCCGCCGGGTTTAATAATTCCATCAACCTCGGTCTCACGGTTCGCCTGAAGCAGATGTTCGATCCACTGTTCGAAGGGATGGCGCAGCAGCAGGGTCAACCTCCGCCGCAAGGGGAGATTTCGCGCGGTCGCCGGTCGCGTGAAGCAGAACCGGCGGCGGTCGACACGACAAAGGCCGTGGCGGATACCACGAAGGGGAAGGGGGGGAAGAAAATGATGGAACAGCTCCAGAATCTCCTTAAGGTCTTCATTAAAATTCCGTTCCTGGACTACGACAACATCGCCATCAATTTCACCCAAACGAACAGCGCACAGAACAACGGCATCATTGGCGGGGAAGGGTTCCTCAATTTCTGGGCACGTGTCCCGTTCTTCCAGGAGTCGGATCCGATGTACGGGCCCTCGCGCCTTTACCAGCTCGGACTCATCTCGGATCCTTCGGGTCGACTGACGAATTTCCGGTTTACGGGAAAGCCGCCCTTCTTCGCGTGGGATGTGGAGCCGGGACTGCGCGCACCGGGCGGAGTTCTCATCAACACCTACCGGCAAACCAACAGGCTGACGCTCAAAACGTCGCGGGCGCTCTGGGATGGCGCCCACCTGGACCTCAACTGGAATGTCGGGTGGTCGTACAACAGGACGCAAAATCTCATCACCGACTCTATCGGGAATCCTTCCATCCAGAACGTCACGACAACGGGAAACGTCGACCGATCGTTCCTCACGATGCCTGACGTCCTTTTCCTCGGGATGTTTAAGACGAGCCTGAAAGAAGTCAGCAAAGAATACGCCGCGATGAAGACGGCGGGCGATTCGAGCACCACGGACGACGAGAAGCTGGGGCAGGCGTTTCAGCAGGGGTTCGAAGCGCTCCCGTTTTTCAGCAAGATCTTCGGTCAGTTCTTCCCGCGGGTCAACTGGACGTTCCATTGGGACGGGCTGGAAAAGCTCCCGATGTTCAAGTCCTTCGTCAGCCGGCTGTCGCTCGATCACAGCTACACCTCCAACTACACCAGGTCATTCCAGGATCTTCCCGGCGGCGGGGGCGAGCAAACGACCGGACAGCACGTGGGGTACGGCTTTGCGCCGCTTATGGGATTGAACTTCACGTTCAAGGAGTTGGCGAAGGGAAGTTTCGGGGCGACGTTCCGATACAACACGAATACATCGTATGATCTGACCACGTCGTCGCGAAACATTGTCGAAGCCCTGACGCAGGAAATCAACTTCACCGCCAACTACACGCGGCGCGGGTTCGAAATTCCTTTCTTCGGGCTCGCCCTGCAGAATGACATCGACCTGAGCGCCTCGTATTCCGTTTCCAAGAATTCCCGTACCACGTACGATGTCTCGACGCTCGATCAGGACGTCACCGGTGTTCCTCTCGAGGGCAGCACAACGACCACCTTCGAACCGCGCATCAAGTACGTCCTGAGCGCCCGCGTCACCGCATCGGTCTACTACCGTCTCACCAAAGTCGAACCGGACGCCACCGGCTCGCGGATCCCGGGATCGACAACCAACGAAGCCGGGCTGGATGTGCATATCAGCATTCAATAGAAAAAATTCAACCTTCGATGAAGCGGGGCTATCGCGCTTCGTGCATTTGACAATGTGAAGAGGGGGAGATAGATTGTGCCTTGCCTTCAGGACAACGTATGCTCAAACAGTTTCGAAGCTATCTCCATCGTCAGGACGCGCGGCAGAGGTTCTATCGGCGATTGTCGGATCGGGCGAAAGTGTTGGACCTGGGATGCGGATCCGGCATCAATGGCGCCTCTCTCAAAAAGCTCTATCCCTCCATCGACCTCTACGGGATCGACATCGTTCCGGACGCGGATGCGCCGGGAAGCTACGTCTACAAAAGAGTCGACCTGGACGACAGTGTCCTGCCATTTCCGGACGACGAATTTGATGCCGTGATTATGACTCACGTCATCGAGCATCTTCGCTCTCCGTTGACGCTCGGGAAAGAGATCCGGAGGGTGTTGAAGGGAGGAGGAATGTTTTATGTCGAGGCGCCCAATTGGACGTCGGCGCTGGTGCCGTCGTTTGGTTTTCACCGCGAACAACGTAATCCCTTCAATTTCTTCGACGACCCCACGCATATCAGACCCTGGACGAAGCAAAGCCTCTTTGTGTTCCTCTCCGGAGCTTGCGGTCTGCGCGTGGCGAAAGTGGGCACGGTCCGCGTATGGCTCAGGGTGCCTTTTGATTTCTTCATGATCCTCTGGGCGTTCGTCCGGGGCAATCGAGAGCGATTCGTGACTTCCTTGTGGAATATTTACGGATGGTGCATTTTTGGCGTCGGCGTCAAGGACTGACTGAGATCTGCCCACCCGTGAACGTGACCCTTCCGACACCTCCTACCAGTCCCGACCATCCAGGTTTGGTGGAATGGTCGGTCAAGTGATCCGACCGGCAGATGTGGGACGGCTCGCCAGAGCCGTCCAATAGGCATTCGTACCTCGTTGAGGTGATCGTCCGGTCGACCCAACCGGCATTTTCTGATCGTTGTTTCTGTAAATCGGAATTGCTATCCTTTCTGTACTGTGGAGGGGGAGTCATGGAAGACCAAAAAGGGCATATTCTGTGGGTTGATGATGAGATCGATATCTTAAGGTCTCATATCCGCTTCCTGAAGGAACGAGGGTATGTGGTCGATACGGCTTCGAACGGCGAAGACGCTGTTTCGTTGGTGCGTCAGGGGGGGATCGACCTCATCTTTCTTGATGAAATGATGCCCGGCATGGGCGGGTTGGAAACATTGGGGGAGATCAAGGAACTACGTCCGAATCTCCCTGTGGTCATGGTGACGAAGAGCGAAGAAGAATCGCTCATGGAAGATGCCATCGGGAGCAAGATCAGCGATTACCTCATCAAGCCGGTCAATCCCAGCCAGGTCCTCGCGGCGTGCAAGAAATTCCTCGAAACCCGATCGATCCGGGGGGCGGCGGTCTCGAAGGACTACATCCAGGAGTTCAACCAGATCACCGCGGCGCTCGGAACCGAGCCCGGGTTTGAGGAATGGATCGATATCTACGCGCGGCTGGTGAACTGGAGCATGGAGTTGGACGACCATGCGGAACTCGGGCTTCGGCAAACGCTGCTCGACCAGATCCGGGACTGCAACCTGGCATTTGGACGATATGTCGAAAAAAACTACCGCGACTGGCTCGAGCAGAAGAATCGCCGGCCGGTGTTGTCGCCGGAAGTCGTCGACGACTACGTCATCCCTGAGTTGCAGGACGGGCGCTCGGTAATCTTCTTCGTGATCGACTGCCTCCGGCTGGACCAGTGGCTCATGATGGAGGAAGCCCTTCTCGAATACTACGACATAACAAAGCAATTCTACTTCAGTATTCTCCCGACGGCGACGCCGTATTCCCGCAATGCCATCTTCAGCGGATCGTATCCGAGCGATCTGGAACTGCGATTTCCCGAGCTCTGGGAATTGAGCGAGGATGACGAGAACAGCCGGAACCGGTATGAACGGCAGTTCCTCGACAAGCTCCTCGAGCGCAGGCGCATTGTCCTGAAGCCCGAGGCCAAGTACATCAAGATCCTCGATGCGGAATTCGGCCGGAGTGTCGAGAACAACATCACCTCCTATGCCCAATCGAAGCTCACGTCCATCGTGGTCAACTTCGTCGACATGCTTGCACACGGAAGATCGGATTCTTCCCTGCTCAAGGAGATCGCGCCCGACGAGCCGGCGTACCGGTCGCTCACGAAGTCCTGGTTTCTCCATTCGTCGTTGTTCGGCATGCTGAAGGCGCTGTCCCGCATGCCCAATGTGACGATCGTTCTGACCACCGACCACGGCAGCATCCGTTCTCTCCGGGGGGCGAAAGTGCTCGGAGACCGGGAGGCGTCGACCAACCTGCGATACAAATACGGCCGAAACCTCAAGTGCGACGAAAAGAGTGCCATCTACGTGAAGAACCCCCTGGACTTCAAGCTTCCGAAACGCGGGGTGACGACGAACTACATTATCGCCAAGGAAGATTACTACTTCGTGTATCCCACGGACTACCATAAGTATCTCAACTATTACCGCGACAGCTTTCAGCATGGCGGAGTATCGATGGAAGAGATGATTCTTCCCGTCGCGAGACTCACGCCGAAAGGATGACCACAACCAGGACAACGGCACCGGAAGAAACAGTCTCCCTGGGAAAGGCGTTCGGGCAGACGCTGCACGGCGGGGACGTCGTCGCGATCTCCGGGACCCTCGGCGCCGGGAAGACCTGTTTTGTCAAAGGGATTTGTGAGGCACAGGGAGTGCGGACGCATGTCGGGAGCCCGACCTTCACGCTCATCAATGAATATCCCGGCGCGGAAGTCACCGTGGTCCACATTGACCTCTACCGTCTGACGGCAAGACGCGAGCTCAACGACCTTGGCATATTGGAATACTTTACCGGAGACCGGATCTGTCTTATCGAATGGCCGGAGCTGGTTGCGACCATCCTTCCGGAGGAACATTACTCCGTCGAGATCCGACACGGTGAGAAGGAGACCGAGAGAGTCGTTTCCATCGGCAGGGTCCCGTCATGAACATCCTGGCAATTGAAACCGCGACGCGGATCTGCGGCGTGGCGTTTGTGCGGGACGGGAAGGTGGTCGCATCGGATGAGGTGGACCAGGCCAATGTGCACGCCGAACGACTTCTGGATTTGATTGTCGGCGTGCTTCGGGATCATGGGGGGATTCAGTCGGTCGAGGGAGTTGCCGTTTCCATCGGCCCCGGCTCGTTCACCGGTCTACGGATCGGTGTAAGTGCAGCGAAGGGGCTGGTCTACGGCACAGGACGGATCCTGGTGGGCGTTCCGACGCTTACAGCGTTGATCGCACGTGCCCGCAGCGAGAGCCGAGCGCTGACGCCGGAGGACAGGATTGTCGCTCTTTTGCCTGCACGGCGTGGCGAATACTTTTTCGCGCGTGAGGGGAACAATGAGATCGAAATCCGCCGCGCCGCGCAGATCGCAGAAGACTTGGCGGTCGATCACGTCGTCCTCACGGGACAGTTCGATCAGCTTCCACTTTCTCCCGGCCAGCGTGTTATCGAGCCACCCCTCCGTCGCTGCAGCGCGGCGATGGTCGGCATCATCGGCGATCGGTTGATCCGGGAAGGGAAGCGCGATGATGTGGCGAAACTCGAGCCTCAGTATTCACTGGAATTTTTCCTGAACGCCGATATGACGGAAAGGACCTGATCCGATGTCCTGGTTTCGACGATCCAAGGAGAATATCGCCTCCGAGACGCAGAAGAGGGAGATGCCGGACGGGCTCTGGACGAAGTGTGAACAGTGCGGAGAGATCATCCATAAGATGGAGCTGGAGAAGGCCCTCTTCACCTGCACAAAATGCAATGCCCACTTCAGGATCGGCAGCGCTGAATACATCGCGATCCTGCTCGACGAAGGATCGTTCCATGAGCACGACCGCAGGATGCGCTCGTCTGACCCGCTCAAGTTCACCGATTCCAAGCGGTACAGGGACCGCGCGGTGGAAGCCATAAAAAAAACCGGCCTCTTCGATGCCGTGCGATGGGGGACCGGCAAGATCGACGGCCGCCCGGTGGTGCTCGCGGCGATGGATTTCAAATTCATCGGCGGCAGCATGGGCTCCGTCGTTGGAGAGAAGATCGGGCGCGCCATCGACAAGGCATGGAAGACGAAGACCCCGCTCCTGGTGGTTGCAGAGAGCGGCGGGGCGCGCATGATGGAAGGCGCGCTTTCCCTCATGCAGATGGCCAAGACCAGCGCCAAGCTCGCGCGCCTGGCCGAGGCGAGGGTTGCCTACATCTCGATTCTCACCGATCCGACCACCGGAGGTGTCACAGCGAGTTTCGCGATGCTGGGGGACGTCAACATAGCCGAACCCGGCGCGCTGATCGGCTTCGCCGGACCCCGGGTCATCAAGCAGACGATCGGCAGAGACCTTCCTCCGGGATTCCAGCGGTCTGAATTTCTCCTGGAACATGGGTTCCTCGATATGATCGTGCATCGGCGGGAGTTGAAGGCGACGGTGTCGCAGGTGCTGGGCTACCTCTCCTGAGGCCGCCCATGTCCACGATCATCCGTGAAGTCCATGCTATGCAGGAGGCCTCCCGCGCCGAACGGCAGGCCGGACGGCGCATTGCCGTCGTTCCGACGATGGGGGCGCTTCACGAAGGGCACCTTTCCCTCGTACGTCTCGCCCGCACGCATGCGGAGCGTGTCATCACCACGATCTTTGTCAATCCGACGCAATTCGCCCCCGGGGAAGACCTCGAACGGTATCCGCGTCCGTTCGAACGCGATGTCGAACGCGCAACAACTGCGGGCACAGACTTCATCTTCGCTCCTCCCGTGGAGGAATTGTATCCTGCCGGGTTCGCGACCAGCGTAGCCGTGGAGGGACTCACAAGGGTTCTTGAAGGGGCGGCGCGGCCGACGCATTTTCGCGGCGTAACAACAATCGTTGCTAAACTCTTCCTTTGCACGCTGCCCGACGTCGCAGTGTTCGGTCAAAAAGACGGACAGCAGGTCGCGGTCATCCGTCGGATGGCTGCCGACCTGAATTTCCCGGTGCGCATTGTTGTCGGGCAGACGGTGCGCGAAGCCGATGGCCTTGCCATGAGCTCGCGGAACGTGTACTTGTCGGCACGCGAGCGCTCTGAAGCACCGGTCCTCTATCGCGCTCTCAGACAGGCCGAGGAGGCGATCCTGAACAGGGAAAAGAATGCCGTGGCTATTGTGGAGCTCATGAAAAGACTCATCGGAGAAAATTCCAGCGGGCTGATCGACTATTGCTCGCTTGCCGATGCAGGCACACTTGTGGAACAGGAGCAGCTCAAACCTGGCTCGATGGTCATGCTCTCCCTTGCCGTGCGATTCGGCTCAACGCGCCTTATCGATAATATTGTCGTCGAAGTCCCAAAGCCCAATTCATGACCCTACCCCCTCTTCCAATGAACAACGCTCTCGCTGTCGTCATTATGGCTGCCGGCAAAGGCACGCGAATGAAAAATCCAGATGTCGCCAAGGTCATGTACCCGGTTGGCGACAGGCCGATGGTGGAACACGTCGTGCGTCTCGCTTTCGGGTTGCGTGCCGAGCGAACGATTGTGATTGTGGGATGGAAGAAGGAATCGGTGATCGACCATCTCTCGGAAGTGCTGCCGGGTGTCGTGTGCGTTGAGCAGACCCCGCAGCTTGGGACAGGTCATGCCGTGATGCAGGCCAAAAGTGCTCTGGCAGGATTTGACGGCGATGTCCTTGTCCTCTCAGGCGATGTTCCGCTGCTCCGGGCTGCCACCGTCAATGAGCTTGTCTCCGTTCACCGCAACGCTGGATCGGCCGCCACCGTCCTGACGACGATCCTTGAGGATGCCACGGGTTACGGTCGCATCATCCGGGACAAGGACGGACGAGTGACCGCAATTGTTGAGCAGAAGGATGCAAACCAGGAGCAGTTGAAAATCCGTGAGATCAACACCGGGATCTATGTGTTCAAGACGGCGTCGCTTTTTGAAGGTTTGGCGCACATCACCCCGAATAATGCCCAGAAGGAGTACTATCTGACGGACGTCTTCGGGTACTTTTGGAGCCACCGGCTCCCTGTCTCAGCGGTGGTGTGCCACGATCCGCTGGAAGTCCGTGGGGTAAATACCTTTGCACAGTTGGAGGAAGCGAGGAACGTTCTTGCTTCCCGGGGCAGTTGACTCTGAAAGGACTATTCAGTATACTTTTTTCATAATCTCGTCATTTCGAAGGGGTAGGCGATGCGAAAGGACGGAATTTTGCTTCTCCTCGGGCTCCTGCTCATCGGTTTTGGGAGCGCGCAGGCACAGTTCAAGTCGCAACTGAACACGGAAGACCGGGTTTCGGACGGTATGGCGCCCGCCGAACAACCATCCATGATTCTCGGTTTCTTTGATCCAGAGAAATTCCACATGCATCATTCCTTCAGCCTCTCGTATCAGACGATGGGAGGACAGGGAATGAGTTTGGGATCGTACACGAACAGCATGACGTACGATTTCACAGATCGACTGAACGCCCGCGCGGATCTCACGTTCATGTACAGTCCCTACAACTCGTTGTCCTCGTTGGGAACGAAAGGGAAGAACGATCTCAGCTCGCTCTTTCTCAGCAGGGCGGAAGTCAATTACAAGCCCTGGGACAATGTGCTTCTGCAGGTGCAATTCCGACAGGTGCCGTACGGGGGAGGATATTTCTCCCCATACTACGATCCATGGTTTTTGGACGGAGGATATTGACGAATTGTGTCGCTTCTGTTGATGCATGGGGTAGGAATATACGTGGACCGGACACCCTTCCTTCACGGGAGAGCATGTCCGGTTGTCGTTTTTATGCCGGGAGCGCATGATTTCTCCGATTCGTGAGCAGCAGAGTCGTTCAGTGGCAGCACACCCGCCTTTGCCCCGGCGCAGCCGTACCCGCCGACTCGTGTTGAACGGGATGATTGGCGCTCTCGGACTTCTCGTTCTCGCGCTCAGCTACTCCTTCGTAGAACGCACGCTCATTCATCCCTCCGTGGATCCCCGGAGATCCGGCTCCCGCGGCGGAGGATCAACGATCCAACTTGACGTGCTGAACGGTTGCGGTTCTTCCGGTGCCGGATCGGAGTTGACCTCGTATCTGCGGGGACGGGGGTTCGACGTTGTGGACCTCAGGAATTACAAAACTTTCGATGTGCAGGAGACGCTGGTGATCGACAGAACGGCGAACCGGGAGAATGCAAAACGCGTTGCCTACGCTCTCGGAGTCGCGGAATCGAATATCGTGGAACAGCTCAACCCTGATTACTATGTCGATGTCACCGTCGTTATTGGCAAGGACTACCACTCACTGAAACCTTCACAATAGGAGGACGACATTGAGAGCACCCGCTTTGGCGAAGAAGATCGCCGCACTGGCGATTGCGAAAAAAGCGCAGGATGTCGTGATTCTCGATGTCCGCGGCCTGACCGCGATGACAGATTTCTTTGTGTTGTGCTCGGGGGATTCCGAGGTCCAAGTGAAGGCGATTTCCGACGGTGTCGAAGAGGGGACGGAAAACGCCAACAGCGCTCCCTGGCACCGGGAGGGCGGAAGTCCCAGCTGGGTTGTGCTGGACTTTGTCGATGTGGTGCTTCACGTCTTTCACAAGACCACCCGGTCGTACTACAATCTTGAGAAGCTCTGGGGCGACGCACGAATTCAACGAGTCGTGGACAAGCCCCCTCTACGCGCGCGCAAATCCGCGTCGACCACGCGCCGCAAACTCGCCTCATAATGAAACAGTATCTGTTCTCCCGCGTCGTCGCCGCGATGGAGCGACTCGGGCTTCCCATGGATATTCAGCCGGCGTTCGAAACGCCCCGGCAGAAAGAGCACGGGGACGTCACGACAACCGTGGCGTTGTCGCTCTCGAAGCGCTTGAAACGGAACCCCCGCGATCTTGCGAAGCAGATCATCGATGCGCTTGAGGTGGACCCCCGGCTCGTCCGGAATATTGAATGTGCCGGGCCGGGGTTCATCAACGTCGCCTTCACGGACTACTACTACCAGAGTCAGCTGCACGATCTTCTCGAGTTGGGAGACGGGTTCGGTCGGTCCACGGCAGGGAACGGGAGGCGCGCACAGGTGGAATTCGTCAGCGCAAACCCGACCGGGCCCCTGACGGTGGGCCATGGCAGGGGGGCGGTCTTCGGCGATACCGTCTCACGCCTCCTCGAATGGACCGGCTGGCATGTGGAACGGGAATACTACTTCAACAATGCCGGTCGGCAGATGCGCATCCTCGGGGACTCTGTGCGAGTGCGCTACCTCGAGCTGCTTGGTGAGCAGATCACCTTCCCGGAGGACTACTACCAGGGCGAATACATCCGGGACATCGCGCGACATCTCCTTGAGGAGCGGAGCGACACGTTGAGGAATGAGCCTGCCACCGGCATGTTCAAAGAACAGGCCGAGCGGGAGATCTTCGACGACATCAAGAAGACCCTGCGCTGTCTCGGCATCGAGTTCGCGTCGTTTTTTAACGAGCACGACCTGTATGAGAACGGCAAGATCGACGCGGTCGTCGCCGATCTTCGCGCGCGAGGGCTGGTCTATGAACAGGAGGGCGCCGTCTGGTTTCGGACGTCGGCGCTGGGAGGCGAGAAAGACAAGGTCATCATCAAGAACACCGGGGAACCGACATACCGGTTGCCCGACATCGCGTACCATCGTGAGAAATACGCACGCGGGTATGACAGGATGATCGACATCTTCGGCGCCGATCATGTCGCGACCTACCCCGATGTCCTCGCGGCGCTCAAAGCGCTCGGCTATGACACGTCGAAGATGACCGTGTTGATTCATCAATTCGTGACGATCATGCAGCAGGGTGAAGTGGTGAAGATGTCCACTCGCAAGGCCAACTTCATCACGCTCGATGAACTCCTCGAGGACGTCGGGGCTGACGTCGTTCGCTACTTCTTCCTGATGCGGACAATTACCAGTCATCTGAACTTCGACCTCGACCTCGCGCGCAAGCAATCGATCGATAACCCTGTGTACTATGTCCAGTACGCTCACGCGAGAATTATGAGCATTTTCCGGAAATCGGAAACCGACGGCGGGCTTCGCGGGGACGAATCCCCTGATTTTGCGCTGCTTTCGACCCCTCCGGAAATTGAATTGGTGAAGACGCTCCTGCAGTTTCCGGACGTCGTCCAGACGTGTGCGGAGATCTACGAGCCGCACCATCTGACAGAATATCTTCATAACCTTGCAGGTCTCTTTCATCGTTTTTATCATGAGTGTGACGTTTTGACCAGCGACCGGGCGATGACCATTGCAAGACTCGCGTTGTGCAGAGCGGCGAGGATCGTCATACGCAACGGGTTGCAGTTGCTCGGGATATCGGCCCCCGATGCCATGCATCGGGGAATAGAGGAAGCTGCGTCGTAGCAGGGGAAAACCGATCGCTCCGTCATCGTTGACCACAAGTGTGAGGTTCGGAGCTTCGATCCACCCCCCGCAGCAGGCCCCAATACCCATCCGACGGGCTGCCACCAACCCCCGCAATGGGCATTTGAAGGGCATTGGACAGCGTGTGATTTGCCTCACACCAAATGTCCTTCCTCTCTTCTTATATACAGATCAACGAACAGACCCAGACAAGCGCATGGAGCAGGTGGGAAGAGGGGCTCGTCCGTTCATGCCGCACATCTTCGATCACCCGGGAGGTCGGCGGGACGCTGTTTCGTTGCACACGCCCGTGTGCAAGCGGCTGTCATTCCTGAAGTAGATTTACATTGTACAGGTAGTACCAAATGGTTTGCGCAGTTCGGGGGCTGGTATTCGTGTCCCTTCGACGATTGCGGCAAAATTCTGTTTGAGGGATGTGTTGGGCGATTTGTCACTTCGTGCCACCATGACTGACTCGATGAACACTACCATTCTTTCGCGTTTCATGAAGATTGTCCGAGCCGTTGTGCTGACGGTTATAGTCTTTAGTGCCCTCGGTGTCGGTAAGGCAGTTGCCGCCAACAGTCTTCAATTCGGATCGATCAACGGCGGCACGTCGCCGCAAGCCGGTGTAGCGTTCAGCGTGACGGTCTTTGCCACCGATGGCATCACGCCTATACCTGTGAGTGCGCCAACTGTCGTGACATTGAGCCGCGCGTCCGGGACGGGGACACTGGGAGGGAATCTGACCGGGGTCATCCAGATGGGGACCGACTCAGTCGTCATCAGCGGTGTGACGTACACCAAAGCCGAATCGAATGTATCCCTCACGGCAACGGAGACGTCAGGCGATCCGCTGTCGAGTGCGACGAGCAGTGTATTCACCGTGGTTCCGGGTCCGGCGTCCAAAACGACGTCCACTATTGCAGCGAACCCGACTTCCGTCACCGCTGATGGGACCGCTTCGACAATCACGGTCCAGCTCAAAGACGCCAACAACAATAACCTCACGAGTTCAGGGGGTGCGTGGGCCGTTATCACGAATTTCGGCAGCAGCAGTGGGACGACGGACAACGGCAATGGGACTTACACGGCAACGGTCTCGTCCTTTGTGACCGGCTCGGCGACAGTACGAGCCTACCTGAATCTGGATACTCTCAGCAACACTGCTACCGTGACGTTCACCCCCGGGGCCGCTTCGAAGTTCGCCGTGACGATGTCGGGGGGGACGACCCTCCTTTCGGCGGCACCCAAGACTGCGGGAACGCCATTTCTGGTCAGAGTCACTGCCCAGGATACTTACGGCAATACAGCGACAAGTTACCACGGCACGGTGAACCTGGGGTCAAATGCGTATGTGGGATCCGTTCCTGCCACGATCCTAAACAACGGGACCGGACTCGTTGACAATATCTCCATTACACCGACCGTGGCTGGAACTAATGACGCGATCACAACGAGCGATGGCGTGATCAACGTCGGGGGATCCGGAGTTTTTACGGTGAACCCCGGTCCGCCATCGACTTCGACGTCGACTGTCAGCGCAAACCCCACGTCAATCGTAGCCAACGGAGCAAGCACATCGCTGATCACCGTACAGCTGAAAGACGCATACGGCAACAACCTGACAACCGGCGGATCGTCGGTGGGGGTGACCGCCCCCCTTGGATCTCTCGGCTCGGTGTCAGACCTGGGAAACGGCAGCTACAATGCTACACTGACATCAGGGACGGTCGCCGGCACGGACAGTGTCACTGCGACGATCAGTTCGACGCCGATCACCAACAAGGCGGGCGTCGTGTTCACGCCCGGGCCGCTCGCGAAATTTGCCGTGACGATGTCCGGCGGCACGACGCCGTTGTCCGCCACGGCGAAGACCGCAGGCGTCTCGTTCCAGGTGCGCGTTACGGCGCAAGATGCGAACGGGAATACCGTAACGTCGTTTACAGGGCCGGTCACGCTGACGTCGACCGCGTTCGGCGGGAACGTCATTGCGACCATCGCCGCAAACGGGCTGGTGGATAATGTCGGCATCGTGCCGACGAACGCGGGATCCTCGAAGACCATATCTGCAAGCGGCGGATCGATCACCACTTCTCCTGCATCGAGCACGTTCACGGTCAATCCGGGAGCTGCCAAGAAAGTCGTCGTGACTCAAGAACCATCCTCATCGGCAGTCGCAGGGCAGGCATTCGTGACTCAGCCGTGGGTGGCCATCGAAGACTCTCTCGGGAATATCATCACCACGGACAACAGCACGACTGTGACCGCTACCGCGATCGGCGGGACTGGCACGTTGAGCGGGAACCTGTCGGCGAACGCCTCAGGCGGAGTGGCGAAATTCACGAACCTGAGTTATTTGAAATCGGAGACCATCCGGATCCGCTTCACGGCGGGAGGCCTGCTTGCAGACACATCGGTAGCGATTGTGGTCAGCGCTGGAGGAGCCAGTAAGGTTGTCATCACCCGTCAGCCGTCCACGAATGCCGTTGCGGGACAAAACTTCTCCACGCAGCCGCAGGCATCAATTGAAGATGCGCTCGGGAACGTGATCACCGCCGACAATGCATCGCAGATCGGCGTGCAGGTGCTCGGTGGAACAGGCGGCACATTGAACGGTACGACCACACTGACTGTTGCATCCGGCGTTGCCACGTTCACCAATCTGAACTACACAAAGATGGAATCGATCCGGCTGCGGTTCGCTTCGGGGAGCCTCGTCACGGACACGTCGGTAACGATCGCGGTCAACCATGCCGCTGCGGATTCCATGGCAATTGTCTCCGGGAACGGTCAGACGGCGCCGATCTCGACGGCGCTAAGCCCGATGGTCGTCCATATTTCCGACAGCTACGGGAACGCTGTTGATAGCGTGAACGTCGCCTTCAATGTAACCGGGTTTCCGGTGGGAGCGACCGGCAGCTTCTCGCTCAATCCCGCAAGCGCCGTTTCTGCGACGAGCGGGAATGCGAGCAGCGTGTTGACGCTGGGGAACAAAGTGGGCTTGTACACGGCACAGGCCAGCGCAGCGCTCAAGGGGAGTCCGATTACCTTCACGGCGACAGCCACGCCGGGCGCGGCAGGGAGGCTCGTTATTCTTCAGCAACCGAATCCGACCCAAATCGCCGGCCGGGTCTTTGCGCCGAATCCGACGGTGTCCGTCCAGGACACATCGGGAAATATCGTGACGTCGGACAACAGCTCCCTGATCACGGCCACGCTGAGCACAGGCACGGGGTTGTTGCAGGGGACGACGCAGATGACCGCCGCCAACGGGCAGGTTGCATTCAGCAATCTCAGCTACAATATCGCGGAACCGATCGTCATCCAGTTCACGAGTCCGGGTCTCTCGAAAGCCGTCACGAGTACGATCACCGTTTCCCCGGACACGGCATACGCCCTTGCGATCAAGCAGCAGGCTCCATCAACCATTGCAGCCGGCACCGTGATCTCTCCTGCCTTGAAAGTCCAACTGGTTGACAGGTCAGGGAATGCGGTCGCAAAATCCGGCACGAACGTGACGCTCGCTGTCGCGAGCGGAAACCCCGAACTGCAGGGGACAAAGATTCAAGCAACGGATGCGAATGGCCTGGCGACATTTCCGGATATCTTGTTCAATTCAACTGGCGGAAGACGCCTGCAGTTTACCTCCTCGCCGCTCCAGCGCGCAGTGAGCGACACACTGACTGTCGGTCCTGCGACACCGGACACCCTGGTCTTTGTGGCGAACCCATCGAACGCGAAGGCCGGCGCAACATTCGCCACGCCGCCGATCGTCGAAGTTCGGGACCGGTTCGGGAACGTGGTGACCGGGTACGCATTGAACGTTACCGTGGCGTTGACCACCCCGGGTGGGGCAATCCTCAGCGGAACGACAACCGTTCCCGACTCGTTGCCGACAGGACACGCGACATTCTACAACCTGTCGGTCAACAAGACCGGCACGTACACACTCAAAGCGACTTCGCCGAGCGTCTCGAAGAGCGGTCAGAGCGCCTCGTTCACTATTTCTCCGGGCTCCGCGGTCCATGTGGCCTTTTCCCAGCAGCCTACGACCGTCAATGCCGGGAGCCGGATTCTTCCCGCGGTCGCAGTCGCGGTGCAGGACACCTTCGGCAACGTCGTGACCACCTCTTCGGATTCCATCGGGGTGACCCTTCTCGGCGGGGGTACGCTTGTTGGCGGGAGCAAAAAGCAGGCGTCTTCCGGGATCGCGACGTTTGACAGCCTGATCATCTCGACCTCGGGGACCGGGAAGCGGTTATTGGCGAGCGCCAAGAGCCTGAGGTCGGACACAAGCACGACCTTTGACGTCAAACCCGCGACTCCTTCGAAGCTCGTGTTTACCACGCAGCCCGGAAACGGCATAGCGGGTATCACCCTTGGCCAGCTTCCGGTGATCACCATGGAGGATCAGTACGGGAACACGGTGACCGGGGTTAAGCAGAAGGTCGCGCTGTTCATCAAGGACACCGCCACCGCCGGGGGTTTCCTGCTGGATTCGACGCACACGGTCAAGGTCGATTCGTTGACGGCGAACGTCGACACGTTGACCGGCCGCGCGGCATTCACCAACTTGTCCATCAACAAAGCCGGACACCGGTATACGCTCACCGCGACCGGGAGCACGGTGCAGCCGACCCGCGGCGTTGCGGTAAGCGACACCTTTGCCATCGCGGCGGGGACGGCGCAGAAGGTGAGAATCGAGACCCAGTTTGACGGGACGGGCACTCTGCTCGTGGACCAAAAAGTTTCGTCGGGGACGTCGATCACGGTGTTTAGCGTTTCACGCGACAACTACGACAACTATGTCGCGAACGTCGCCGCCGACGTCGGCGGTTGGACGATTACGGTTTTCACCGGTGGAATTGTCGCCTCGGATCTCGTGCCGAGTGCGGACAGGAGGAGCGCGGTGTTTTCCGGCCACGTCATCGGCACGGCGAGGATCAACGTGGCCGTGGCGGGACTGACATCCGTGCCCTCGGATACCCTGACGGTTGTTCAGGCTGGGAGTCCCACGAAGGTGGTGGTGGAGACAGCGGGCAACGGGACCGGTCAGGTTGTTCCGCGGCAGTCGTTGATCTCAGGCCACTCGGTGACTATGTACGCCATCGCGCGCGATGCATCGGACAACTTCGTGGCAAACATCGCAGCCGATTGGCTCCTGGTCAAACTCGCGGGTGGCATCGCTGATACGGATTTGATCGCCTCCACGGACAAAAGAAGTGCGGTGTTTACGGGACACCGGGTCGGACGCGCGCAGGTTCTTGCAAGCAGCGGGTCCCTGTCCGGGGTGCGCTCAGATACCCTCACCGTGGTCAACGGGTCCGCGGCCGCATTGCTGCCTGTGTCCGGAACTACGCCCCTCAGCACGCTGGTGGGAACGATGTTCGCCACTCCACTTGCAGCAGAAGTCGTCGACTCCTCCGGGAACCCGGTTCCTGCAGCAGTCGTCCGGTTTTCCGCTCCCTTGTCCGGCCCGTCCAGTATTTTCGGCTCACGCCAGGATACGAGCGTGATGGCGAACGCCTCCGGTGTCGCCACGGCACCTCCGATGCAGGCGAACATGATCTCGGGTACCTACTTCGATACCGCATCGGTCCATGGCGCCACGCCGGCGCTCTTTGCTCTGACGAACAGTTCCGCGCCCATCTACAATTTCACCATCACCTCGACAAACGGTGGTCGGATCGGCACGCAATATACGCAGGTGCCCTTCCCTGTCCGCATCGCGGCAAGGGATTCCTTTGGCAACGTCGCAACGGGGTTCACGGGAGCAGCGGTGGTCGGCAGCTCCGGTGTTCTGCTGAGCGGGAGCGGAACGACGCCGAATTTCGTAGCGGGCGTCCTGGATTCCTACCCTGTCAGTTTTGATTCCGCCGGTTCGTATTTCCTGACCGTGCGGCGATCGGGTGGAACGGAATCGGGCGTCAGCGATTCAATCGACGTACAGAATCCGCCTCCGACGTTCACCTCGCTCACCCCGGTGAACGGGTTGGCCGGAGGAACGCTGCAGATCACCATCAGAGGGACGGGCTTCATCGCAGGCGTTACGGTCGTGCTCTTCTCGGACGCTCATATCCACGCGCTGACGCCGATCGTCGATTCCTTCACCCAGTTGCGGGTAACGGTTCAGGTCGACTCCTCCGTTACGACCGGTCCGAAGAACGTCACGATCGCCAATATCCAGCCCGGCGGTGGGACGGTCATTGTGCAGAGCGGCTTCATCGTGGGCAACAATCCGACACCCACGCTGACCTCCATCGCGCCCGCCTCCGGCGTTCGGGGTCGATCCATGACCGTCGGCCTGTCCGGATCGAATTTTGTCCCCGGGGCGACTTCCGTCGATTTTGGTCAGGGGATCACCGTGAATACCCTGGCCGTCGACAGCGCAACGCATATCACGTCGGGCATTACGATCTCCACGACGGCACAACTCGGCGACCGTCAGATCACTGTCGTCAATGCTCCTCCGGGAGGAGGGACCTCGCAAACCATCACGTTCACCGTCAATGCAGATCCGTCGTCGCCTCCGTCCCTGGCGGCACCGCCGTCCGGTTATTCTGCCCAGTCGGCCCAGGTGACGCTCCAGTGGACCGCTCCTTTGAGCGACTCCGTCGCTTCGTACCAGCTGCAGGTGTCGGCGGATACGAACTATGCCACACGGTATGCCGATACCACCATCACCGGAACGTCCATTCAACTCAGTTCCTTGACCGGGTATGCGACCTACTTCTGGCATGTGCGCGCAAAACGGACGAGCGGGATAACAAGCAGCTACAGCGCGTCCTGGTCGTTCAATACCTACCCGACGCAGATCTCCGTGAGCAACACGGTATCGTTCCCGCAACATGATTCTCCCGGCCAATACAGCACGAACGACTATCGCCTGTTGGGTGTGCCCGGTTCGGATAACAGCCAGATAACAAAGTATTTGACCGGTACGGCAGGGCAGGACTGGATTGCCTACTATGATAATGGTGCGGATTCCAGTTATCTTGTAGCTTATAGTGCGGGGGACACGAACTTCACCTTTGCGCGGGGAAGAGCATTCTGGATACTCCGACGCGGGTCATGGGCGGTGAGTGGACAGGTCACCGGGATGATCCCCGACTCGGCCGGTCGGTTGCGCATACCCCTTCACAAGGGGTGGAACATCATCACCAACCCTCTGGATTTGTCCATACCCTGGTCAAAGGTGCAGGCGGCGAACGGCGGCATCCAGGACAGCATCTGGAGCTTTGATGGGACGATCATGGGGGTGCAGCAGACATTCCGGCCATATCTAGGGTATTATTTCGAGAACAAGTCGAATTTGAAATCCCTGTCTATCCCGGGTGGATTGAGTCTCTCGAAGACCACCGTGCCTACCGCTCCGAGCGACACCTCGTGGACGGTCAGCATGTCGTTGGCCCAGGGAGGCGTTTTGGTCGACCGGTCGACATGGTTCGGGGTGGCGCCAGACGCCGGTCCGGACAACAACAGGCATGATTTCCATAAGCCGCGATCGATCGGCGCTTTGAGCCAGTTGGTGTTCAACCGGCCGAGCTGGGATCCGCGGGCGCCGCGGTTCGCATCCGACATCCGGCCTCCGACGAGCGGCGTGCAGAGCTGGGATGTGACTGCGCTGATCCCCGACGGCGTCTCCAGGAAGTCGCCGTTCACCATCCGCTTCAGCGGAATCGATGCGGTTCCGTCCACCAGTGATGTCTATCTCGTGGACCGTAAGCGGGAGACGTACCAGGACCTTCGGGCGAACGCCGGGTACACCTTCACGGCGATCACCGCGTCTTCGGATTTCTCCATTCTGATCGGCGCATCAGCAGATGTCAAGAAGGAGCTTGACGCCATCGGGCCCAAGGCATACAGCCTTGACCAGAACTATCCGAACCCGTTCAATCCGACGACCACCATTTCGCTGACTGTGCCGGTCAAGGCCAGCGTGAGTGTGACCATCTACGACATTCTCGGCGCTCGCGTGAGGGTGCTCCAGAGCGGACCGATCGCTCCGGGGAGACATTTCTTCCAATGGGATGGCACGAACGAAGCGGGAAGGATGACCGGGACCGGCGTCTATTTCTGCAGGATGAATGTAACGGGTGGTCCGAGCTTCACACGAAAAATGCTGCTCATTAAATAGGCCAGGGAAACGGCAATGAGGAATGTGTCTAGGACCTTTGCTGCGGTCGCGTATTTCCTTATAGGGGCGCTGTTGCTCGATTGCATGCCGTGGCAAGCCTTCGCCGGGGACGACCTTGCCGTCCGTAATGTGCGTTTCGAAATCAACGGCGAGCTCGTGCGCATCTACTATGACCTGAGCGGCTCGCCCGACAAGCTCTATCGTGTGTCGGTGACACTCCGAAAACAGAGCGACCCCACCTTTTCTGCCGTCCCTGTGCACGTGTCGGGTGACCTCGGCGGCATCGTCCTGCCGGGAGATAAACGACGGGTGACCTGGGATTTCCTGAAGGATTTTCCGGGGGGGCTTCAGGGGGATGATTACTACTTTGTTGTGGAGGTCGAGGTGCCGGAGTCTGAAGGTTTGAGTACCTGGTGGTGGGTTGGCGGTGGGGCAGTTGTCGTGGGGGGGGTTATTGCGATCCTGGCAAAAGGAGGATCGACGAATCCTCCCCAGCCAAGCCCGCAATTCCCCACTCCGCCCTCAAGGCCGTAACACTTGTTTCTGGAGATCGTGATGAATTCTCGTCTGGTGCGATATGCAGTACTCGGTGGCGTTCTCATGTCATTCCAGGCTTCCGCATGGTCGCAGAAAATTTCCGGCCGGAGTCCGACTGGATCCTTGCCGCTCGCCCCATCAGATAGCGCGCACATTGCCAATGTCCTGAAGACTCGTGCGCTGGTGTTCGACATGCAGTTTACAACGCCGTCGGGGGAGAAGTTCATTACCGGGAGGGAAACGGGACGGCTGAGACTCTCCATTACGAACACCAGCGAAGTTGCTGTCCGCAACGTCCGCGCAAAGCTCGTCCCCATTGACAAACCGATCGGCGTCACCTTCAACGACTCGATCGTCGTCGGGGACATTCCCCCCGGACAGAGCCAGTACGCCATCTTCTATCTGAATGCTTCGGAGAATGTGCCCGACCAGGTGGTGACTCTGGGCGTGGAAGTGCACCAGCAGTTGGGACAGGAGCCGGATCCTCGACTCCTGACGTTTGAGACAAAAGCAAGACACTAGGTGCTCACCCGGCACGATCGGGCGAGGAGGGGGGAATCAGCTCGGCGGAAAAGATGCGCATCTGACGGTCGAGGAGGGCTAGTGCCCGGAAGAACCTGACGATGCACACGACGAGCACGACGTACAGCACAAGCGCCACGACGAGCGTCACGGCGAACACTCCGATGGCCTGGGGGAAGGAAATCCGGTAGTTGAAAGAAACATACAAAAGCTGTTTCTTCCTGTCAAGTCCGGAGTGGTATTTCGTGCAGGCTGCACCGGTGCTGGCGCCGGAGCGTACGAGGGGTGAAGTCGTCGTCCATTCCCGGGACATCCCGTGCCGGGTGGTGCGACCGTGAGGAAGTCAGTATTAAACTAAGAGGCATTTCTATGGATCTCGGAATTCGCGCGCATGGCTCCCATGCGGCTTCGCAAGACCGGAAGCTGCAGGATTACATCGCCATCATCAATCGCGGGCGGTGGATCATCCTTGGAGCTCTGGGGGTCGGTATGCTGCTTGCGTTTATCATCAATAAGGTGGTCGACCCTGTCTACCGGGCAAGCGCGCAGGTGCTTATCAATACTCGTGAGATGCAATCGACGATCTTTCTTGACGCCGCGCGCCCGGACGGAATGAAGAATATCACCCAGAACGAGCTGCAGATGCTGAATTCCACGACGCTCGCCGATACAGTCGCGGCGCGTCTGCTGGCGGTGCGGTATGCTGACAAGGAGAACAAACGCCTTCTGCCGATCATCCAGTACGGCAAAGGGGACCAGTTCCCCGATTCCGTCGCCACTCTCCGTGAAATCTCCGGTCGGCTGAGCGCCGATGTGGATTTCGATCCGGTTCGCGAGTCGGACGTCATCACCATCTCCGCGAAGAGCAAAGACCCCGTCGAAGCGTCGATCATGGCCAATACCTATGCCGAGGCCTACCGCGACAGGAACATCTACCTCAGCCGCACGAAGACACGATCGTTCAGGGAATTCCTTGACGAGCAGGCTGGCGAGAAACGCAAAGAGTTGAACCAGACGGAACAGACTCTGCAGGCCTTCATGGAGAAGAAGGGGATCGTGTCTCTCGATGAGGAATCCAAGAACGTCATCGAGAAACTCTCGCAGCTGGAGGCAAACCGCGACGCGACGAATATCCAGGTCCAGGAGCTGTCGAAAGAACTCGCCTCCTATGAGGAGCAGCTCCCCCAGCAGGAAACGAATGCTGCCCGCGTGATGGGTGAAGCGAATGACCCGTACATCAAATTGCTGCAGGAACAGATTGCCAAGCTCGAGGTCCAGCGTGACGTCACCGTCGCGCAGAACCCGTCCTCGATGGGCCGGGACATCCTGAATGAGAAGGTGAAGGAAATCGATCTGCAGATTCAGGCCCTGACCCAGAAACTGCAGAAGCGGACAGACGCTTTCTTGCGGAACCTCACGCCTTCCCAGGGCGGTCAGGGAATGGACGCGACGAGCTATCTGCAGAACATCAAGCAGAAAATCGTCGAGACGCAGGTTCAGTTGCAGGCGCTCCAGGCGAAGAAGCGCGCGCTCGACGATGTGATCCGGCAATACGAGGGGCAGTTCGACCGCATTCCCCAGACGAGCATGGAACTTGCGCGGCTGCAGCGGACCCGGCAAAGCGACGAGAAGCTGTTCCTCGTCCTGCAGGAGAAATATAACGAAGCGAATATTACCGAGCAGTCGAACCTCGGCTATATCGAGATTATCGAACCTGCTTCCGTTCCGTTCCGACCCTCGAGCCCCAAACAGCTTGTGAACCTGATGCTGGGAGCGATCTTCGGCCTCGCCATAGGCTTCGGTTTTGTGTTCGTGAAGGAGTATACCGATGTCCGTGTGCAGACGGTGGACGATCTCAAGCGGCGGAACATGAAAGTGATTGCCACTGTGGCATCGATGGGCTCGAGCGTGCAGAACTTCGATGCTATGGCAAAGGGGAAAGGGGAAAAGAAAGGGCTCGATCCCCACATTGTTATGCACTACTATCCCTTCTCCCCCGTGGCGGAATCCTACCGGCAATTGCGGACGAACCTCCAGTTCGCACATGAAACCAATGCGCCCAAAGTCCTCATGGTGTCGAGTCCGATGCCCGGCGAAGGAAAATCCACGACGGTGGCCAATCTCGCCATTGCCTTCGCCCAATCGGGGCGAAAGGTGCTCCTCATCGATGCGGACCTGAGAAAACCGACAGCCGATACGCTCTTCGGCACGCGGAGAGAGCCAGGCCTGTCGGACGTCCTCTCGGGCGCGTCCGTGATCCAGGCGGCGGTGCAATCCACGGTGGTGGAGAATCTGAGTCTCCTTCCGTGCGGCGTCATTCCTCCCAACCCGTCGGAAATCCTCGGCTCGGAGAAAATGCGCCAGCTCATCGCCGAGTTCAAGGAGAAGTACGATATCGTCCTCCTGGATTCATCCCCCGTCCTTGCCGTGACCGACCCCGCGATTCTGGCGACACTTGCCGATGCGGTGATTCTTGTGGTGTCGGCCGGCGCATCGCGCGTGCAGAATCTCGAACATGCGTACGAAATCCTGACCAACGTCGGCGGGCAGCTGATCGGGGTGGTGCTGAATAACCTCGATCTGCGCCATTCGTACGGGTTCGGCTACCGCAGCACGTATGCGCAACGATACGGCCATCAGACACCTCTGTACGCCAAGAAGGGGTCGACGGTCGATAGCGAAAAGCCCGGCGGAAACGGAAAAGGGAAATAACCCCTGCGCTCACTCGCCATCCCGGCGGGTGACGCGGACAACACACGAAGCACAGCACTTGGACTTCACCATTTCCTGAGAGGCGGATATCTCATGCAACCTGTAAGAGCACGCACGATTATTGCGGGACTATTTTTCGGCATAGCATTGACGGGGATCGCTCACGCCCAGTTGGAAAATCCGCTCGGAGGTGGGTTGGGCCTTACCGGATCTTCTCAGGCGGCATATTATCTGATCTCCAAATCCGGGGAAATCACGATGCCGATCAATCTGTGGGGGTATGTGAAAAATCCCGGGCGGTACGAGGTTCCCATTTCCACGGATCTCGTCCAACTGATTTCGTATGCAGGCGGCCCTTTGGCCGACGCGGATCTGGGCTCGGTGAAGATCACTCGCATCATCCAGCGGGACAATCAGATCCGGAAGGTGGAGTATACGGTGAATCTCAATCATCTGGAGCGCCTCGACGCGCTGGCGCTGTCTCTTGAAGCAGGGGATACCATCTACATCGACTCCTTGACCTTCCAAGTAAGAGATATCGTCAATATCATTACCACTGCGGCAATCATTACGGGTTCCGTGGCGAGCGTTATCTACGCTTCCCGTCACTAACCGACACTGAACGCACGATTACACAGCCGCCCCTCCCCATGATGACTGTTCCGGAGGGGCGCGCGTTGTTCGAGGCTGCGTCAGTCGTGCAAGCATACGAAAAGCCTCGGAACCAGGTGGAAAAACCAAATCCAAGAGTCTCATAACACTCCGTAGACAATGCGGTTCAAGATCGTTCTCTTCTTCGCAGTTCTCACATTTCATTCGCTTTCCGGTCTCGTTGCAACGGAGTTCCTACCCTCTTTTCTCTATTCCTTTCGTCTCGCGGGAATTGCCGGCGATGCGATCATGATCGCGCTTGGCGCGACCGTGTTGTTTCGCAACAGGGGATACTACGGCGCAAAGGCGTTTCTTTTGTTTTGCTTTGCCTCCCTGATTACCATTCTCTACCATGAAGACAGCCTCGGTGTCGTTGCCCAGTTGAACGGCTTGCGCCAGCCTCTTCCTTTTCTAGGAGCCCTGGTCTTCGTCCACGATGTTGCGAACAATGAACTATGGGCATCGTTCTCAAAATGGTTCACACGCTTCCTGGTGGGATATGCGCTCATTCAGATTCCCGTCTCCGTCTGGCAATTCCTGAAATACGGTGCAGGAGACCCTGTCGGTGGCACCTACGGTTTGACAGGAGGAAGTGGCCTGATTACACAGCAGGCTTTTCTTATCAGTTTCTTCCTGATCGCTTCGTTCGCTGCGTTGCCTGATGGATCCGGCTTCGTTGTGCGGCGCGCCGTGCCGTACTTGGTTCTCCTCATTCCTTGTGCTCTGAACGAGACAAAGGTGTCATTTATCCTTCTGCCGGCCTTCATTGTGTTGTTATCGATGACGAGGAAGCAGTGGTACAAGACCATTCCTCTGGTTGCTATTGGTGGTGCTTTGATCTACCTGCTCAACTTCTACTATAGCAAGACCGCAGAGGATTCATCCAAGATTCTTAACGTCCAGTTTGCAGAAAAATACTTGTATTACGACGTCCAGGAAGGGGAGGATCTCCCCCGGTTTGCCCGTTTCCCCATCATGTTTCGGCTCATGGATTATGATCCGCTCGAGATTACCATAGGTCTCGGATATGGTTTGTTTCTGGGAAATGACATTCTTGGCCCCACGCGTCTCACCCGGTCCCTCACCTATCTCCAAGGTTCAAAAATCCTCCTTTTCACCTCGTGGATCCAAGGGGGGCTTCTTGCCATTCTTATCTTGTGTTTTTCTTCGGCGGTCTTTGTCCGGTCTCCGTACATCCAATCGTTCGCAACGCGACGATTTGCGTACTTCCTTTTTTTCAGTATCGTCCTCTCATGGTTCTACAACGAGGCGCTTCTCGACCGGGCGTTTGCCCCGATGGTCGCCTACCTGATCGTATGGGCTGAAATGGGGGGGAAGCAGAGTGAGAGCAGACCCGAGGCCGAATCAGAGGTCACGGCCGTTGAACCGGCCATGTCGGCGTGACCTTGATGGCCCCTTCCGAAAGCCTTGATCGAAGGATGAAAACACTCCTTATCCTCAACCAGCACCAGTTCGGCTACCTCACCGATTCGTACGCGTGGTGCAAGTATCTCTCACGCGAGTGGCACATCACGTATGTCGGATGGGATCATGATGCGAAGAAAGTCGAGATGGAAGGTGTGACGGTGGAATATGTTTCCCGGCGCGGCAGCAAGCCCTTCCGTCTTGCACGCTACATTCTCACCGCGATCGCCAGTTTGCGGAGACAGGATTACGATGCCGTGCTCATCGTGTACTTTGCAGGAGCATCGTGCTTCCTTCCCTGGGTCGCGCGGCGGCGCACCATGATCGATGTGCGGACCGGATCCGACCGGCCGGGCTGGTTCCGGAGGGAATTCGAGAATGCGCTCCTGCGATTCGAATGCCTGCTGTTCCGTGAACGATCCATCGTTTCAAAGAGTCTTCAGAACTTTCTCTCTCTCGGAAGGATGCGTTTCCTGGTTCTCCCGTTGGGTGGGGAGAATGTCAGCTTGCCGCCGAAGATCTTCGACGCTCTCCACCTCTTCTATGTAGGCACCCTGGAATACCGTAGCATCCACGAGACCGTCCTTGGTCTTGATCGCTGGTGGACCACCCGGCGACCCCGGTTCGCTGTATCGTACGACATCGTCGGCAGCGGTCGCGATGAAGAAGAAGCGCTCTTGCGCGCCGCGATTGAGAGGAGCCCACTGCGTGACTCGATCCGGTTCCATGGGAGGCTTCCAAACGCCGAGATTTTCCCTTTTCTCCGGGACTGCAACGTCGGCGTTGCCTACGTCCCCCAAACGGATTTTTACGATTGCCAACCCTCGACGAAGGTCTTTGAGTACCTTCTGGCGGGGATGCCGGTAATTGCGACAAACACAACGGAAAATGTGCGCGTCATCAACGCAGGGAATGGGGCAGTAATCGAAGATACGATTGAAGGATTCAGCGAGGGTCTTGAACAGATTTCATCCCGCCTCACGGATTTTGATTCCCGTGCCATCACGGAAGCGAGCCAGCAGTACTCATGGGAGGAAATCGTGAAGAATGTCCTTGCTCCGAAACTCAATGCGCTGGCAGGCGCCGGCGCTCACGATGGAGTCGCTTTGCACGAACCGGGTATCGTTAATCGCTGATCACAGGGCCTCAGAGAACGTGGAACCAGCATGGGCTCGAAGTTCGCCACAAGACTGAAGACCGAATACAAGAAAATGATGAGGGATTTCCCTGCGCCAGTCCGGAGAGTGGTGGGGATGGTGGATTATGCCCGGACAAGCCGGATCAAGACGTATCGCGACCCGGTGCAACACCCCTCGAATGTCTTTGGGCGGGGCGTTGTGTCATTTTCGCTCGACTTCGAACTCGCGTGGGCGTGGCAGTACTCGCTGAGAAACGACCTCGATTATGTTTCGATCGGCCTGCGAGAGCGGGCGCAGGTTCCGAAGATCATCGATCTTCTGGACGCATACCAGATTCCATCGACGTGGGCGACCGTCGGTCATCTGTTTTTGAGTTCGTGTACCAGGGATGCCTCGGGCCGCGCGCATCCCGAAATCCCCCCTGTCCCTCCGTTTCGAACGGAAAACTGGAAGTACGGCGGCGGCGATTGGTTCCGCAACGATCCATGTACCGATCTGCGCCGGGGTCCCGCCTGGTACGCCCCCGACCTGATCGAGAAGATCCTGCATGCAAAAGTCCGGCATGAAATCGGATGTCATGGGTTTTCGCACATCGGTCTCGGTCCATATTGCCCTGCGGAGGTGGTGCGGGCGGAGGTCGAGGCTTGCGCGGCTGCGATGAAGCCCTTCGGTCTGGTTCCGACGACTCTGGTCTTCCCCGGCAATTCGGAAGGCCACTATAATGAACTGATCGCAGGCGGTATCCGCATTGTCCGCTCGTTCCCGGATCCTTCGGTGCGCGTGTCGTTGCCCCTCCGCCGACCCGATGGGCTCTGGGCAATTCCCACGTCATCCGCACTCGAACGGGGGACGGCATGGACGATGGCGGAGCGGCTGTCTCGATTGAAACGGTATGTCGACATCGCCGCGGAAAAAAGGCTCTCCGCGCATTTCTGGTATCATCCTTCGATGGATGAAGCGGAGATCAGGGATCTGCTGGTGCCGCTCCTGACGTATTGTGCGGAGCGAAGAGACCGCGGGGACATCTCGGTTCTCACCATGCGCGACATGGTGGCACAAATGAAAAACGACGTCTGTGCCCGAACCTAAAGAAGCAGAGCTACCGCTCCGGATCCTCGTGGGCGTGGTCAATCCCAACCGCGCGGGAGGCGTATTTGCGACCGAGGGACCGTTCCTCGAAGAGTTGCGAAGCAGAGCAGGCGTGCATGTAGCGACCTTTCCGTATGGAGGGTTGTCGGGGTACGAATCGACGCTCCGAAAGTCCTGGAGGCTTGTTCTTGATCTCCTGCGGTTTGCGTTTGCCGTTCTTCGTGAGCGTCCCGATGTCGTTCATTTGAATTCGGCGTTCGACAGTCGTGCCCTTTTCAGGGATACGGGGTACGTCTTCTTCGCGCGGCTCCTTGGAGCGCGATTGTTCATTAAGTACCACGGTTCGAGCAAGCTTCTCGCCCGTGAAGCGAAGGGCATGAAGCGGCGATTGGTGAATTTCGTCTTCCGGGGAGCCCGAAAAATCGGCGTGCTTTCTTCGGAAGAGCGCGAAAACTTCCTCTCCGGAGGACATCCAGGCGAAAAGATCGTCGTCGTCAAGAATGTTGTCAATGTCGATCGTTTTTCCGGACCCCGGCACGGGAAACCCGGCCCGCCGGAGGTCTTGTTCGTTGCGAGATTTGTCCCATCGAAGGGGCTTCTGGACGTGATCCGGGCTATGCGGATCGTTGTCGACCGCGGCATTCCGGCGCGTCTTCTGTGCGTCGGCGATGGGCAGGAAATGGAGGCCGCTCTCGGGCTCGTCCGGACGCTTGGCCTTGCCGACGCGGTGAGCTTCCAGGGATATGTCCCTGAGCCCGAGACAACAGACTACTACTTGACATCATCGATGCTTGTCCTGCCGACGCGGACCGAAGGCTTCTCCATGACCATCTTTCAGGCGGTCGCAGCCGGGCTGCCGGTGGTGACGACGAAAATCCGTGCTGCCGCCGACTATCTTGTAGAACCCGACAATTGTCTCTGGATCGATCCGGGGGATGAGAAAGGGATTGCAGCAAAGATCATTGAGGTGCTCGGCAGCGCCGACCTGCGATCATCCATGGAACGAAACAACCGGGCACTGGCCCGCGCGTTTGTGCCTCTGCGTGTCGTCGATGAATACCTGCACGTCTACCGGGAAATTGTAAGCCACTGTTGATTCACAGGAGGAGGGGTCTTCCCTTCGCGATCATGGAAAATATTGGGCTCAAGAAACCGAATTCAGCTTCAGGCAAGCCCGCCGTCTCCGGTGCGAGCTTGGAGAAGATCCACATGCCGCAATTTGCGGCGGAGGTGTCGGACACCTCCTTCGGTCTTCGCGGGTACGTCGTCGTCGACATGACCATCGACGGGCACGCTTGCGGCGGCCTGAGGCTGACGATGGATGTTGACAGAGATCATATCGCCTCACTCGCGCGGGGGATGACCCTGAAATACGGCTTCAGCGGTATGGCGCAAGGGGGCGCCAAGGCCGGGATCGTGGGCGACCCCGATATGCCTTCAGAGGTCAAGAGGACCCTCCTCCGACGTTTCGGCGAGCTCATCGGTCCTATGCTGAAATCCGGATACTATATTTCGGGTCCGGACATGAATGTAACCCACGAAGATATCGATGAACTTCTTGCCGGGGCGGGGTTGACCGTACCTCGCGGTCGGCGAAGGAAGGGAAAAAAGTCCGGATTGTTCACCGCGATGGGGGTGATGGTTGCCATCGAAGCCGCGGCATCCGAGAAAAAGATCGATCTCTCGAAATCCCGTATCGCCATCGAGGGTTACGGCTCCGTGGGAAGCGCTCTCGGGTGGCTGATCACCCACAACTTCGGGGCGACGGTCGTCGCGGTTTCGACGACGAAGGGCGCCCTGTACAATCGCCAGGGACTTGACGTGAACAAGATGATGGACCTGCGCGAACGCTACGGGAATGAGTTCGTCCTCCACTACGACGGAGCCGAACGGATCGATCTGGAGGACATCTTCCTGCTCGATGTCGAGGTGCTTTCTCCCTGCGCGCGACAGTTCAGCATCACCGCCGAGAATGCTCCGCGCATCGCGGCTCCGCTGGTCGTGCCGGGAGCGAACACACCGGTGACAGCCGAGGCAGACGAGATTCTTCACCAACGCGGGATTCTTTCGGTCCCTTACTTTGCGGCGAATTGCGGCGGGGTCATCGGGAACAGGATGGAGGTGCTCGGAGTCTCGGACGTGTACATTGAAGGATACCTCAGGGCACACAATGTCCCCAGGATCAAGCAGCTGATCCAACGATCCGCGGCATCGAATATTCCTCCAGAGATCCTCGCGGAGGAATATGCGTTGCGACGGTTTGCCGAAACGAAGAAGAACGCGGAAGAGTATGAAGGCGTGTCCCGATGGTACGCGGCCGGCCTTCAAGTGGTCAGGCACGGTTGGGTCCCGGAAGGAATGCTCCGTCTCATGGCGCCTATGTATTTCGAGCGCGGTGCCGAGCGCGATCTTTCCATTGAACGGTATCTTCCCCAGGACGTTTCTTTGTAGGACACGAGCATGCAGCACCTGATCACTCCATCGGCGGGCAGCGTGTTGTCGTATGCGTTCTCCAGCGCCTACCTCTCCGCGAAGGCATTTGCCGTAAATCGGATCAAATACGGTCGCGACTTCCGTGAGACCGTGGCGGAACTGGAGAAGTGCCGCAGGTGCTCGCCGTCCGACCTCGAGGCCGTCCGGGACGAAAAACTCCGGGCCCTTCTCAAGCATGCATATCTGAACGTTCCATACTACAGGGATCAGTTTCGCAGACTCCGCCTGACGCCGGAAGACTTTCGGACAGCGAAGGATCTGAAGAAGCTCCCGATATTGACAAAGGATGATCTCCGTTCACAGCCGGACGCGTTTGTCGCAAGGGACTTCCCCAAGGCGGCACTGGCATCCGGGTGGACGACCGGCTCTACGGGGACGCCTATCAATGCGCTCCGCGACAGGCGGTCCATAGTGTTTGAGAGTGCGGCCATTTGGCGACAACGGCACCTGGCCGGTGTATCGCTCCACGACCGCAGGGCAGCGGTCTGGGGAACCATTTGGAACAATACGATTGTGCGCTCAGCCCAGCATCGGCCTCCGTATTGGCGCCACAATGCCGCTGACCGGCAATTGCTCCTTTCCTATTATCACATATCGAAGGAGACTTTCCCGCTTTATGTTGAGCGACTGGCGAGATTCCAACCAGCGTTTATCGAGGGATTTCCCTCGACAATTCTCCTTCTTGCTGAATTCCTCAACAAAATTGGCTCCACAATTCCGATGAAGGCAGTTTTCACATCGTCAGAGCGGCTCTATGACGTGCATCGTGAATTAATAGAAAAGAGCTTTCAAGCGAAGGTGTTCGACCTCTATGGCCAATCCGAGCGGGTTGTTATGGCCACAGAATGCGAGATTCATAATGGCCTTCACGTCAACCCCGAATATGGAATCATGGAAATCCTCGAAAATGGAGAGGACGTTCGGCCTGGGGAGTCCGGAGAAATAGTTGGCACAGGATTAAACAATTACGGCATGCCGCTCATCAGATATAGAACTGGGGATGTTGCAACGCTTGCCGAAGGCCCATGCCCCTGCGGCTGGGAAACCCCTCTCCTTCACGAAATTGAGGGGAGAGGCGCTGACCTGATTCTTACGCCCGAGGGGAGGATCGTGCCGGGCAACGGCTTGATGATGGCCTTGCACGGCATTCGGAACGTCTCACGGACGCAGGTCGTACAAGATTCGCGCGATCACTTGACCGTCCGCGTCGTGGCTGAGGATCGCAGCGCAGACATTGACGGGCCGGCGATCATCCGGAACCTCCACGCCTGTGTCGGGGAAGCCATGCATATCGACGTGGAATCTGTTGAGGCAATCGCCGATCCTTCGCATACCAAGCAACGCTGGGTGGTCTCGAATATTCCCAACATGTTCACCGGGGAAAGCGTTTCGCGTCATTGAACGCTCGCGAGGCGGCGGCACACCGGCGCGGTCGGCGAATTCGGTGTGTCAGGACATCCTTCATTAGAGAACCTAAAAGGCAGGACGCCCGAAGATTCCATGGATGTGCGCTGGTACCTCCGCCGTCTTTCGCTCATGTCCCCACCTGAGATTGCGTATCGATGCGCATTCTCTGTCGGTCTGGCGATCAGGAAGGCTGCGTTTCATCTCCAGGCCCGGCCACCCCATCCCGTGCATGCCGAACCGAATCCCGTCGCACTGTTTCCGCACCTGGCAGACAAAGCACACATCCTGGATGTGGCCAGAAGAGTCTATTCCTGGTCACCCGCATCTGCAGATCGCATTCTCGCGCATGAGTTTTCGTTTTTCGCACTGCAGCAAAGAAACTTTGGACCCTCGATCCCATGGAATACCGATATTCTGAACGGGGTGACGGCTCCCCTTCAGTACGGGCCTGCCATGGATTACCGGGACACATCGCTTTGCGGCGACATCAAGTATCTCTGGGAGCCGAATCGGTTCCTGCACCTCCCGGAGCTCGCGAAGGGCTTCTACATGACCGGCGATCACCGCTATGCCGACGAAGTATTTCGTCAGATCGATTCGTGGATCGAGGCATGTCCCTGTCCCCGCGGCCCGAACTGGTCAAGTGCGCTTGAAGTCGCGATCCGGCTCATCAACTGGTGTGTGACGCACGAAATTCTCGCGCAAACAGAGGTTGATCCGTTCGTGCGGTATCCCGACTCCTACAAGAAATGGATGGGATCGATCGGCGACCATCTCCGGTTTTTGAAACGGCACCGGTCTCGATATTCATCGGCCAACAATCATCTGATCGGCGAACTCACGGGGCTGTTCATCGGTTCTGCCTGCTTCAGTCTTCCCGGATCCAGAGGAGATCTTTCGGGGATTCGCGATCTGCTTGAAACTGAAGCGCTCCGCCAGCATTGGCCTGACGGGATCAACAAGGAACAAGCTGTCCGGTACCAGGCATTCGTATTCGAATTCCTCCTGCTGGCGGGGATCACCGGCGCGAGAATTGGATATCCTTTTTCAAATGCTTACTGGGACGTTCTCCGACGGTCCGCGGAGTATATCCGGTCGCTCTCCGAACTGATGGGATACGTGCCGGCGCTCGGGGATGATGATGAGGGCAAGGTCGTGTCGCTGGATGGGTCGCTGGACATCTATCGGACGATGCTCGCAGAGGCTGCGCGGGCTTTCGGGCAGGAGTCCCTTGGATGCGTTCGGGCAGATTCCTCAGAGGAAGGCTTCTGGCTTGTGGGCGACGGCCCTCCGGTTCACTCTGTCGGAGCATTCGACGATGAGCCGAGACTGGCCTTTCCGGAAGGAGGCATGTTCTTTCTTCGAGGCGGAGGAGCGACGCTCGCGTTCGATTGCGGTCCGCTGGGGTATCTTTCGCTTGCCGCTCACGGGCATGCCGACGCCCTCAGCATTCTCCTTTCGTACAAGGGGATGCCAATACTCGTGGATGCGGGGACCTATGCGTATCACACGCATCCGGAATGGCGCAGATATTTCCGGGGTACCTTTGCCCACAACACGGTGCGGCTTGACGGCCAGGACCAATCGCTCATGGGGGGAAATTTCATGTGGCTGCAAAAGGCACGCGCCCAACTACACAAGAATGAAGGAGATACGTTGAAAGGGTCTCATGACGGGTATGCACGGTTTTCGGATCCCGTTATCCATACTCGGGAAGTGAATTTTGACAGCAATAGCGGTACATTCATTATTAAGGATTTTCTGGCCGGACAGGGGAATCATACGGTTGACCTGGCATTCACGTTCTCTCCTGACTGCCGTTGTTCCTGTGATGGAAACGTCGTGCGATGTCAAAATGGCCCGGCTGCGGTGACCCTATACGGCGACGCAGCAGTCGGGGCCCCCAAGCTTCTCCAGGGGTCCACCGCTCCCCCCGGCGGATGGTTTTCCGCCGGCCTTGACCGCAAGGCTGCGACAACGACGGCGTGGTGGACGTGGTCAATGCAAGGAACAATGAACGTCATAACCAGGATTCATCTCGAACCATGATAGGCAGCGAATGAACATCTCGGTGTTTGGGCTCGGATACGTTGGGGCCGTTACCTGCGGTTGCCTCGCAAAGCAAGGCCACACGGTCATCGGTGTTGATGTATCTCAAATCAAGGTGGATCTGATTAATGGGGGACACTCGCCTGTCGTCGAGCCTGAAATTGATGAATTGATCAAGGAAGCTGTCGTTGCCGGCAGATTGCGTGCGGTGACGGATGCGCTGGTGGCGATCAGCGAAACCGACATCTCCTTCATCTCCGTCGGCACGCCGTCACAGCCGAATGGCAATATCGAGCTGAGGTATATCAGACAAGTGTGTATCGAGATCGGCCAGACCCTCAAGAAGACGTCCAAGCCGCACTTGATTGTCGTGCGGAGCACGATGCTGCCGGGCAGCATGCGGGGACTGGTGATCCCGACGCTCGAGGAATACTCGGGCCGGAAGGCGGGTCGGGATTTCAGCATCTGCTTCAATCCCGAATTCCTGAGAGAGGGCACATCCGTCTACGACTTTTTCAATCCGCCCAAGACGGTTGTCGGCTCGGACGATCCGCGCACCGTCGGCAAACTCCGGGAGATCTATGCCGGCTTGCCGGGGCCGTTCTTTGAGACATCGATCGAGGTCAGCGAGATGGTGAAGTACGCGGACAACTCGTTCCACGCTGTCAAGATCACGTTCGCCAATGAGATCGGCCTCGTGTGCAAGTCGCTGGGCATTGACAGCCACAAGGTCATGGACATTTTTTGCGAGGACCGCAAGCTCAACATCTCGTCCTACTATCTTAAGCCGGGGTTCGCGTACGGCGGCTCGTGCCTGCCGAAAGACGTTAATGCGTTGCTCTATCATGCCAAGAGAATGGACCTGGAAGTCCCGCTGCTGCAGTCCCTGGTCGCGAGCAACCAGAAGCAGGTGGAAAGCGCTATCGCGCGCATCACAGCGATGGGAAAGAAACGCATCGGCTTTCTCGGCTTCAGTTTCAAGGCCGGCACCGATGACCTTCGCGGAAGCCCCGTCGTCCAGGTGATTGAAACGCTTGCCGGTAAAGGGTACGCCATCGCGCTCTATGACCGGAACGTCCAGATCGCGCGCCTCGTGGGGGCAAATCAGTCGTACGTGGAGCAGCACATCCCGCACGTGGCGGCGTTGATGAAGAATACACCCCAGGAAGTCGTCGCCGCCTCCGATATTGTGGTCGTGGGGAACAGCGGGGACGAATTCCGCGAGATTATCAACGGCGTGCCTACGGACAAACTTGTCCTGGATCTCGTTCGTCTTGACAGAGAATGGACCACCAAAGGGAATTATATTGGGCTCGCCTGGTAAGCGCGTTCTCATTATCGTCGAGAATCTTCCCGTTCCATTCGACAAGCGCGTGTGGAACGAGGCGACGACGCTGTCGGCGGCAGGATACACGGTGTCCGTCATCTGTCCCACGGGCAAGGGCTACGAATTGCGCCGTGAAGTCCTGGACAACATCGCGATCTATCGCCACCCGCTCCCGCTCGAAGGAAGCAGTGTCTTCGGGTATTTCCGCGAGTATGCCGCGGCCTTGTGGTGGGAATTCTTGCTCTCCGTGCGCGTGCTCCGCGAGCGAGGATTCGACGTCATCCATGCCTGCAACCCTCCCGATCTGATTTTCATCATCGGCTCCTTCTACAAACTGTTCGGAAAGAAGTTTCTCTTCGACCATCACGACATCAACCCCGAACTGTATGAAGCGAAGTTCGGTCGGAAAGGCATGTTTTACCGGATCATCGTTCTTCTTGAACGATGGACGTTTAAAGCGGCGGACATATCGCTCGCGACGAACCAGTCTTACAGGGATATCGCCATCAACCGGGGAGGGATGAATCCTGCGAACGTCTACATCGTTCGCAGCGGGCCGAACCTCGACAAGTTTCATCCTGTTGCTCCGCGGGAGGAGTTGAAACGCGGGTTCAGCTACCTTGTAGGTTACGTCGGCGTGATGGGGAAGCAAGAGGGTCTCGATTATCTCCTCCGCGCGGTACAATGCATCGTGCGCGAAAAGGGGAGAAGCGACATCTTGTTCGTCCTGATCGGGAGTGGCACGGAATTCATTACCCTGCAAAAGTATGCGGAAGAGCTCGGCGTCGGCGGGGTCGTGCGATTCACAGGACGGATCTCCGACGACGAATTGATGGCGTACTTGTGCACGGCGGACGTCTGCGTCAACCCGGACATCGCCACGCCGATGAACGACAAATCCACCATGAACAAAATCATGGAGTACATGGCGCTGGGGAAACCCATTGTGCAGTTCGACCTGACGGAGGGACGAAGGTCAGCCGGCGATGCCTCCTTGTATGCACGAAAGAATGACGCGGAAGATTTTGCCGACAAGATTCTTGAACTCCTCGCCGACCCGGGGAGACGAGCGGACATGGGTAACCTGGGGAAAAATCGGGTCGAACAAGAACTGGCGTGGACGTTTTCGGCGGCGGTTCTTCTGAAAGCCTACGCGAACATCTTCGCCCCATGAGGAAGAGACAAAGGTTCCACCAATCGTGTGATACAGGACACCGCTTTTCCCGTCCCGATGTGTATATTACCTCAGCATCCAGATGAAGCCTTTCCCGGAGCCAGGCAATTTTCCCTCGCCTAAGACAACGTTCCAGGGCTTCGACCGCAGGCATTTCCACAGCGGTCCTGGTTTTTTTGACGAAGAACTCGACATTTCGACGATAGTCATAACGTGTTTGATTTTTCTTTTTGATAGTTGTATCTTTGGGCGATTCCGAATTCTCCTTCCTTGCTTCGGGCGCCCGGCAGTGATCACGATGTTCTTTGCGGTCTCTGGGGGTATGCAGATATGAAGTCGCTCAAGAAACATCCGCCGTACGCGTCGATCCTGCCTGTGCTTGATGGACTCACGATCCTGGCGTGCCTGATCATAGCCATCATCCTCAGGGGACGGGAGTTTGCCGGCGAGTTCACGATCGTGGGGGAACCGCTCGACGCGGAAGTCATCTTCCTGATCTTCTTCGCCGCGGGATGCACCTTCATCTTCCGCTATCTCAATCTCTACAAGATCAACGTTATCGTCAGCGTCGCCGATCAGACGATCCGGATCGTCAAGGCGCTGGCGTTCACGGTTCTCGCTATAGCGATCCTCTCCTTCTTCACCCGCGCAAAGATCATCCTCGACAGTCGGCTGGCGATCCTGTATTTCACCCTCTCCACCTTCACGATGATGCTTGTCGGCCGGGTCGTGATTTTCCGGACGCTGTTCCTGTTTCTGACGCGCATGCGCCTGTTCAAACGCTCCGTTCTCGTGGTGGGCGCGGGAACGAGCGGAAGGAATATCGTCGCCAACATCGATATTCATGACTACCTTGGCCTCTCCGTCGTCGGATTCCTGGATGATACCCTCTCGCCCGGGACGATCGTCTACGACGGGGCGAAGGTCATCGGCAAGGTCTCGGAACTTCGCCAGATCACCGAGATCTTCGACGTCGACGAGATCCTTGTCTGTCTCGAGAATGTCACGCAGTCGCGTCTCTTCGAGGTCATCGAAGAGAGCATCAAAACGGATCGGAGCGTCAAAATATCCTCACCGTTGTATGATGTCGTCCCGTCCCGTCTCGACATGGAAAAGTACGGCGACGTTGCCGTGGTGTCCATTTCACGGTTCGGCCCCAGCCCGGTGTTCGTCGCCTACAAGAGGACGTTCGACGCCGTGTTTGCATTCTGCGGCCTGATGCTGCTGCTCCCCGTTTTTGCGGGGATCGCCGCCGCGATTAAACTGACCTCGCGCGGGCCCGTCTTCTTTAAGCAGACGAGGATCGGCAAGGATGGCAAGCCGTTCGAGTTTTACAAGTTCCGCTCGATGACCGTCGGCAGCGATGCCGACCCGAACCGTGAACAAAAGTATGCCGAGTTGATCCGCGGGGAATTTAAAGCCAAAGACGATGCAGCCGCGCCGCTCAAGATCGTCGACGAATCGCGCGTGACAAGAGTCGGCCGCTTCCTTCGGCTGACGAGCCTGGACGAGCTTCCCCAGCTCTTCAACGTCCTCAAGGGCGATATGAGCCTGGTGGGACCGCGTCCATGCCTCCCGTACGAATGGAAGCACTACGAGGATTGGCACAAGAAGCGTCTCAGCGTCACTCCGGGCTGCACGGGCATGTGGCAGGTGGTCGGCCGGAGCAAGGTCAGCTTCCAGGACATGGTCATCCTCGATCTCTTCTACAGCCAGAGCGTGTCGTTCCATCTTGACCTCTGGCTTCTGCTCAAGACCATCCCTGTCATGGTGTTGGGAAGGGGCGCCCGCTAAGACCGCGTGATTCCATCGGCCGCCCCCTACCGTACGCATCCGGATTCCGGATCAGCAGTCCTGCAGGACGTGCACCCCCAAGTTCCGTATCTGCAACAACAGGAAGCGACTCCATGAAAGTGGCGATTCTCGCGGGCGGCGTCGGATCACGCCTGGCGGAAGAAACAGAGGTCAAACCCAAACCGATGGTGGAAATCGGCGGGCGGCCGATCCTGTGGCACATCATGCGCCACTATGCGCAATACCAGCTTAAGAATTTTGTGATCGCGCTCGGCTACAAAGGCGAGGTCATCAAGAAGTACATGGTGGATTACGCAAACCTCAACAGCAATTTGACGGTCGATCTCCGCTCGGGAAAGGTGACGGCGCACGGCGGGTTCCGGCCGGATTGGACCGTGGAACTGGTGGACACCGGCATCTCGACGTTGACCGGTGGACGGATCAAGAGGCTCGCGCCGTACATCGGCAACGAAACATTCATGCTCACATGGGGAGACGGTGTCTCGGACGTGAACCTCGACGACCTGCTCGCATTCCATCGCAGCCACGGGAAAATCGCCACGCTGACCGCCGTTCGCCCGACGGCACGGTTCGGCCACCTCGTATTCGACGGCGACCAGGTCTCGCAGTTCTCGGAGAAGCCCCAGACGATGGAGGGGTGGATCAACGGGGCGTTTTTCGTCCTTGAACCGAAAGTGTTCGACTACATTGCCGGCGACGAAACGCAATGGGAACGAGAGCCGATGGAACGCCTGGCGGCCGACGGCCAGCTTATGGCGTACCGGCACACGTCGTTCTGGCAGTGTATGGACACGCTGCGCGACAAGCGCCTGCTGGAAGATCTCTGGCAGGCCGGCAAAGCGCCTTGGAAAACCTGGGAGGATTGATATGCGCGTTCTGGTCACCGGCCACTGCGGCTATATCGGCACCGTCATGGTCCCGATGCTTCTCGAAGACGGCCATGAGGTCGTCGGCTTCGATAGCGACCTGTTCGAGGATTCCACCTTCGGCGACGGCATCGTCGATGTCCCGACCATCCGGAAGGACATCCGCGACGCGACGGTCGATGACGTCAAAGGGTTCGACGCGGTCATCCATCTCGCCGGGTTGTCCAATGACCCGCTGGGAGATTTGAACCCTCAGCTGACCTATGAAATCAACCACCTCGCCTCCGTTCGTCTTGCCTCGCTCGCGAAGGACGCAGGCGTGCCGCGGTTTATTTTTTCCTCGTCCTGCAGCAATTACGGTGCGGGCGGCGAGAACCTTCTCAACGAAGAATCTCCCTTTAATCCGGTGACGCCGTACGGGATCTCGAAGGTGAAGGTGGAACAAGATGTGGCCAGGCTCGCCTCGCGGGATTTCTCGCCGACGTTTCTCCGGAACGCCACGGCCTATGGCGTATCGCCGCGGCTTCGGTTCGATCTGGTGCTCAACAACCTCGTCGCATGGGCGTTCACGACCGGAAAGGTGTTCATCAAGAGCGATGGAACGCCGTGGCGGCCGATTGTACACATCGCGGACATCTCCCGCGCGTTCATCGCGGTGCTGAATGCCCCGCGCGACGTCGTGCACAACGTGGCATTCAATGTGGCCCGCAACGAAGACAACTACCGGATCCGGGAACTCGCGGACATCGTGAAGGAGACCGTCCCGCACTGCACGATTGAATATGCAAAGGACGCCGGGCCGGACAAACGCTGCTACCGTGTCGACAGCAGCAAGATTGCCCGCACCCTTTCTTCGTTCAAACCCGTGTGGAACGCCCGCAAAGGGGCGCAGGAACTTTTTGAAGCCTACAAGCGGATCGGATTGAAACTGGAGGATTTTGAGGGACCGAAGTTCAAGCGCATCGACCATATCAAGAAGCTCTTGAGCACGGGAAGGCTGAGCCCGGACCTCCGGTGGACTGCCACGATGGAAAGCGCACCATCACACTAAGGACATCCATCTCTCTATGAGCCAGACATCCATGCCTCCCTGCCGATCGTGCGGAGGCACCAATCTGCAGCTGATTATTTCCTTCGGGAAAACCCCGCTCGCGGACGCGTTGGTCTGGGAAAAGGATCTCGAGAAGCCCGAGATTTTTGCCCAGCTCGACCTGGCGTTCTGTCCCGACTGCGCGCTGGTGCAGATCACGGAGTCGGTCGACCCCGAGATCCTCTTTTGCCGCGACTACCCGTACTTCTCTTCCGTGTCGCCGTCGCTGATGAACCATTTCCGGCAGAGCGCGATCGATCTCATCGACCGGCGGCACCTCACGTCGTCGAGCCTGGTGATTGAGGCCGCAAGCAACGACGGCTACATGCTCAGACCGTTCGCGGAAAAGGGTGTTCCCGTCCTGGGGATCGATCCTGCCGACGGCCCGGCGAAGATCGCCATCGAAGCGGGGATCCCCACGCTGAATACCTTCTTCACCGTCCAGCTCGCGAAGGAGCTGAAGGAGAAGAAAGGAAAGGCTGCGGACGTGTTCCTCGCGAACAACGTTCTCGCCCATGTTCCCGATCTCAACGGGTTCGTGGACGGGATCAAGACCCTGTTGAAGCCGAACGGCGTCGCCGTCATCGAAGCGCCGTACCTGCTCGACCTTGTCGACCATTGCGAATTCGACACCATCTACCATCAGCACCTCTGCTATTTTTCGGTGACAGCGCTCGACCGGCTGTTCCGGCGGCACGGGCTGTTCCTCAACGACATTGTTCAGACGAGCGTGCACGGCGGCTCCCTCAGGCTCTTTGTCGAACCTTCGGAAAATGTTGGCCCCGCCGTGAAAAAGCTCCTTGCGAACGAGCACAGGCTTGGCGCAGATACGCTCGCCTACTACTCGGACTTTGCGCGTCGCGTCGCGGAGATCAAGACGGGCGTGCAGAAGATCCTCAAAGACCTCAAAGCCCAGGGGAAGCGGATCGTCGGGTATGGCGCCGCCGCGAAAGCGGCCACCATGCTCGCGTACGTCGGCATCGACAGGACACTCCTCGACTACGTCGCGGACTTGAACAAATTCAAACATGGACGATACATGGGAGGGAACCATCTGCTGATCGTCCCTCCTTCGAGGATCGTCGAAGACGTTCCGGATTATGTGTTGATCCTTGCCTGGAATTTCGCGGAGGAGATTATGAAGCAGCTCCAGGCATACCGTGATAAAGGGGGAAAATTCATTATTCCTATTCCGACGCCGGTCATCCGGCCGTAAGAATCCTTGTCCGCACACGGCCGCATTCAGTGGCGATGTGGTGGTTCCGACTCCGTCCTGGACGACAGGCGGAGTCTTTTTTTGATCGATGGGTATCTCTATATTGATGACGGTGTCTGGATCTGTGATTGCAGACACAGCGGTTCCCGGCGGCTTTTCGCAAGTTAATCTTCACTACTATCGAACGCTCAACGTGTCCTTCCCAACTTCGTCCAGCAATGCGAACCATGCAGCCGACGTACAGAACAGACCGTCGTTGCTCCGAGACAGGCGCGGCACGATGAATGGACAGCCCTTGGTCTCGATCGGTGTCCCGGTCTACAACGCGGAGAATTTTCTCGGACAAGCCCTCGATTCATTGATTCATCAGACGTGGCCGAATCTTGAGATCATCATATCCGACAATGCTTCGACTGATCGGACCGAAGAGATCTGCCGCAAGTATGCTTCGGGCGATCGCAGGGTGCAGTATCACCGCAATGCCGTGAACGTCGGGGCGGGGAGAAATTACAACATCGTCTTTGAACTCGCCCGCGGCGAATACTTCAAGTGGGCGGCGCACGACGACGTGTGCGCCCCGGGCTTCATCGAGCAATGTGTCCGGACGCTCGAGGAACAGCCTGACGTTGTCCTGGCGTTTCCGCAGATGATCGATATCGACGAAAACGGAGATCCGATTGCCGGCAAACCGATCAGCGACTTCCCGCGGAGTCTCCGCGGCTCGTCGGATGTTCCCCATCAACGATTCCGACTTCTCGTCCGGCTCGGCTACACGTGCGAGGAAGTCTTCGGCGTGATACGGACTGCGACCCTGAAGAAAACCCGGTTGATCCAGAGCTACACTGATTCGGATCGAACGTTGCTGGCGGAGCTCTCGCTCTATGGCCGTCTGGTGGAGGTTCCGGAGATGCTGTTCTACCACCGGGTGCACAAGGGAATGTCGACGCAGATGTTCACGGACTGGCAGCGTCGCACGGCATGGTTCGATCCTTCGAAGGCGGGGAAGGCCGTGTTTCCTCTTTGGCGGCAATTTCGTGAGTATTGTTCGGCGATCATGCGATCGCCAGCCCCGATCAAGGACAAGACCTACTGCGTCCTCTACATGGGAAACTGGGTGCGTCGGCATCACCGGGACCTGTGGGATGAGCTCACACGCGGAATCCAACAGTGGCGGCGTGGAGGGCAATCATGATTCCGATAAGCGCTGTTATCCCGACTTACAACCGCGCGCCGATCCTTGGCAGGGCGATCGAAAGCGTGCTCAAGCAAACATGTCCTCCTGACGAAGTGATCGTCATCGACGATGGGTCAAAGGATGATTCAGCGGCGGTCGCGGCAACGTTCGGCTCGCGCATCCGATATATCAGGCAGGAGAACGCAGGCGCCTCCGAGGCCCGAAATCGGGGAGTGCGATTGGCGGTCAACGAATGGATCGCTTTTCTCGACTCGGATGACATTTGGGTGGAGACCCATCTGGAGAGGATGTCTGCCGCCATCAGCGCGACCAACGGCCGGGCCCCCGTCTACTTCTCCGACATGGAACAGACACCTGAAGACGGCGGAGGGAGTCTGTGGGAGTCCATCGGATTTCATATCGCGCCCCCGTTTCAGTTTGTCGAAGACGCGTCGGACTGGGTCATGATGGATCGGCAGCCCACGATGCTTCAGTGCAGCGTCTTTCGGAAGGAAGCGTACGAGCAGGTCGGGGGCCTCTGGAAACCGCTCTGGCTGACGCACGACACCCACCTGTTTCTCAAAGTGTGTCTGGGTGGGTCCGCATGTGCGGTTGCGGGATACGGTACGGTGCAGACAGCGGATGACGCGACGGTCGGCAACCGATTGACCATCACGCACGGGAACAAAACGCGCGGCTACTGGTTTGAGACGGCTCTTCTGTGGAAAGATATTCTGGCTCATGCGCACCTGCACGCGCCGGGCGTTGTCCCTCGCGTGCGTGAACTCTACGCGAACGCCTACTGGAGCCTTGCGCGGCAGGATTGGAAATCGGGTAGAGTGTACGCGTTGCCTGTGGACATCGCACGCGTTCTCAGCGTGATGCCGTCATTCCCGTTCACTCATTTTCCGAAGGCGTCGAACGGCCGCGCGACGAAACGTCCCGGCTGAAGGAGTTCACGTGATTGATCAGCTCGCGCTCGTACGCGTCCCAGGAGTATTTCTCCTCTGCCGCGGCGCGTGCACGCGAGCCCATCGCCGATGTCGGGCCGCCGGTTCCATACGCTGTGGAAATTGCCTGGGTCAGACTGTCGACATCTAACGGCGTGTACCGAATGCCCGTGACGCCATCTTCGAAATACTGGCTGAGACTGGGATAGTCGGCATACACGACGACTTTGCCGAATTGCATTGCAGCAAGGGCGACCATCTGTCCGGACGAGCCGATGTCGGATGCCAGCGGTACTACGACCGCCCTGGCCGATGCCATCAGTCGATGAAACTCCGCCGGCGGTGTGTCCAAGACAAGGGAGACATTCTGCGGGATCCGGAGCGGCAGAACCGTTGCGGCAGAACAGGCGACAAGGAACTTGATGTCCGGCATGCGCCCGGCGGCTTGAAAAAGAGATTCGTAGTCCCGGTTCGTGTGTCCCCCGGAAAACACCGTGTTGACCTGTGGGACCGATGAAGGATCCACCCCTTCGACCTTGCCAAGGCAGAAAGGGTAGTAGTGTACATCGATTGATGGGTTCAGCGAACGATAGTACACGACTTCGTTCGGCGCGTTCACATAAATGCCCACACGCTGTCGGAGGAGCGATCGAACGATCAGCCGGACGAGGCTGCGTCGTGTTGCGGGATTGACGAAGAAATTGAAAAGGTAGATGGAGACATCCCGTCGAAACAGCCGCCCGATCTTGCCCGCGATGAGCGCAGCATAGTGCGAGGACTGGCAGATGATCAACGCCCCCTCGCTGCCGGAAAACACGAGGGAGAAGAGCCTAATGGAATTCGTGATCTGACGAAGTGCCCGCACCATCGTCCGGTGAAACAAGCTCCCGCGTGAGAGAGCGACATCTCTGATGACAACACGTTCTGCATGAAGGATATCGATAAGCTCGGGATAGTTTCTTTCATCATCGAGGACGAGGTACCTTTGCATTCTGCCTCCTGATGGATCGATGGCCGAAATCGGGAAATGAACAAGACCGTAGAACTTTCTGGATCGGATGATAGTACTCAATCGGGAGGGAAGGAGCAAGAGCACGCGATGCGGCGGCCTGCGGACGAAGTTGGCCGAAGCGGGATGTGAACTCCTGACAGAAATGCGAGGCCTGATATCGGAGAGCTAAAAAACAAGACACTCAAGGGCAGCGTCATCATGGGTGGCGCGACGATGTTTCTTCGCGTCGTCTCCATCGGCGCAAGCATCGTCCTTGCCCGGATCCTTGATCCAGGCGATTTCGGCGTGCTTGCCATGGCGGGGATCGTGCTCTCCACGACGAGCCTGTTTTCCGGCCTGGGCATGAACATGGCGGTCATTCAACGGCAGGAAGACCGGGGCGCGCTTGCGTACCAGGGATTTGTTGTCACGCTGATCTCCGGCGTTATCCTCCAGCTTGTTGTCGTGATCGGAGCGCCATGGTTTGCTCCACTTCTTGGCAGCAATGATGTCATCCCGATTCTGCGGTGGATGTCGTTTCTGATCCTCCTCGGCTCCCTCGTGAGCGTGCCCGAGGGGCTTCTTCAGAAAGACCTTCTGTTTGGCCGTCAAAGCTCGGCGATGGTCGCTGCGGAACTTCTGAATCTCGGACTCTCCATTGTGCTGGCCGTGATGGGGTTCGGTGTGTGGGCTTTGGTCTTCGGACCCGTCGCGAAGGCGTTTCTCTATCTCCTGCTCGTGTGGATCCTTTGCCCGGGATGGGATTGGCTCATCCCGAAACCGTGGAATCGCAGGCTCATGCGCGACATGCTTTCGTATGGTTCGAAGACAACCGGCGGAGGCTTGGTCTCGTTCTTCTATTCGATCATTGACAATCTCCTTGTCGGCAAGTTCATGGGGAAAATAGCGTTGGGCTTTTACGCCAAGGCATACGATTTCAGCCTGAGGACCGTTGACGGGATCATCAATTTCGTCGGCGTCGTTCTCTTCCCCTCGTATGCACAGCTCCAGGAAGACAAGGACCGACTCGCGAGGGCGTTCTTCAAGAGCCTGCGGTTTCTCTCCTTCTTCACCATCCCCATTGCTCTCGGGATGTTTATCGTTGCTCCCGAAATGATTACCATTCTTCTCGGGCAGAAATGGGTCCCGATGATTGCTGCGTTTCAGATCCTGACGTTTGTCGGTCTTGTGAAGCCTCTCTCGGGAACCACCGGAGCGCTTTTCGCCTCGACCGGGCATCCCGGTTACAATCTTCGGGCCGGCATCCTTCTGGTGATCGTGATGGTGCCGCTGATCTTTCTCTCTTTGAACCTCGGTCTTGGGATCCAGGGAGTCGCAGTGGCCGTGCTGGCGGCCCACGTTGTCGGGTTCGGATTCAATATGTTTCAGGTCCACCTGCTGCTGCCCGGCAAGGCAAAAGAGATGGTCGTCGCTCTGATTCCAGCGTTGTCGTGCGGCATCGCGATGGTTACGGCGGTGTTCTTCGTCAAAGAGCCGCTGTTTGCATTTGCCGGCGGTCGGCAGACGCTCGCTACGCTGTGCGCGATGATCGCGGTTGGAGCCGTGGTCTATACTGTGCCGCTAATCTTTATCCAGCGGCCGTTGGTTTGGGAAGTCGCTTCACTTGCATTTAAGAGATTTCGATCCCAGGAGGCCTGAGCTCGTTCGCTCGGTCCTGCGGGCATGAACGCGGATACACATCTGAAGAGAGGGCACATCGTGAAACAGCAACACCATTCTGCATGTCCATCCTGTGGCAATGGCACCATGGAGATCTTCTATGGGATTGAACAAGTACCGGTGCACAGTGTCCTTCTCATGGAGACGCGTGAACAAGCTCTGACGTACCACCGGGGCGATATCGCGTTGGGGTTCTGTCCGGCGTGCGGGTTTATGTCGAATGTCGTGTTCGACCCATCCGTCCACGAATACTCGTCGAAGTACGAAGAGACGCAGGGCTTTTCGGAAACGTTTCAGAGCTTTCATCGCGGACTGGCGCAGCGGTTGATCGATCGTTACGACCTGCACGGAAAATCGCTCATCGAAATCGGCTGCGGCAAGGGGGAGTTCCTCACCATGCTGTGCGAGATGGGCGGGAACACCGGCGTGGGGTTCGATCCGGCGTACATTAGTGAACGCAATACCAGCCCCGCTCGCGACCGGATGACGTTCATCAAAGACCTGTACTCCGAAAAGTACACGTCGTACCACGGCGACTTCGTATGCTGTAAGATGACGCTGGAGCATATCCACAACGTCGCGGAATTCATGAGCACCGTCCGACGGTCCATCGGCGACCGCAGGGAGACGATCGTCTTCTTTCAGATACCCGACATGAAGCGGATTCTCGAAGAAGATGCGTTCTGGGACATCTATTACGAGCATTGTTCGTACTTCACGCAAGGGTCTCTGGCGAGACTGTTCCGACGGACGGGCTTCGATGTCGTCGATCTTGGGACGGAATATGACGGGCAATACCTCATGATCGAGGCACGCCCGGGCACAGGGACAGGGACACCGGCCCTCGCGCAGGAGAACGATCTGCAAGCGACCACCGAGGCGGTTCGCAAGTTTTCCGCATCCATCGATCGCACCATCAGTCTATGGCGAAAGCGTCTGACCGCCTACGAGAAGGAGAACAAGCGTGTGGTGATCTGGGGTGGCGGGTCGAAAGGCGTGGCGTTTCTGACGAAACTCAATGTGCGGGATCAGATCCAGTACGCGGTCGATATCAACCCCTACAAAAAGGGGACGTTCATGGCGGGGACCGGTCAGGAAATCGTGCTCCCCGGCTTCCTCACCACCTACAAACCGGACGTCGTGATCGTGATGAACCCGATCTACCTTGGAGAAATCGGTCAGGACCTCAAGCGCCTCGGCCTTGCGCCACAGGTCATTCCTATCGTGGAAGATGAACAACTTCCGGGAGGAAATGCGTGATGCCGGATGCCGGAACCGCAACAGTGAGCTGTCCCGTCTGCCTGAGCCGAGCCGTCGAACCCCTGATCACCATCACGGATGTCCCGGTGCACTGTAATGTCCTCTGGGACACAGCCGATAAGGCGCTGGGAGCGCCGCGTGGATCCCTCAACCTGGGCTTCTGCACCGTGTGCGGGCACGTCTTCAACACGGCGTTTGATCCCTCGGTTATGGAATACACGCAGTCCTATGAGAACTCTCTCCATTTCTCACCGAGGTTCCAAGCCTACGCTACCGCCCTTGCGAGCCGCCTGATCGCCACCTACGGGATTCGGGGGAAACACGTGATCGACATCGGTTGCGGCAAGGGAGATTTCCTGGCGATGCTCTGCCTTCAAGGGGAGAACACCGGCGTGGGGTTCGATCCGAGCTATGTTCCGGAAAACACCGACGCGGCCGCCGCTGCAAAAATGGAAATTATCCGGGACTTCTACTCTCCGCGCTACACGCATTACTCGGCGGATCTCCTCACGTGCAGGCACGTCCTCGAGCACATCCAATACCCGCGCGGTTTTGTCAGGAACGTCCGGGATGCGGTCGGGAACCGGCCGGAGAGCATTGTCTTTTTTGAAGTCCCCAATGTCATGTACACGGTGAAAGACCTCGGGATCTGGGACCTGATTTACGAGCATTGTTCGTATTTCTCGCAATGGTCGCTCGCAAGAGTATTCACCGAAGAAGGGTTTGAGGTGATCGGACACGAGCAATTGTACGAAGGGCAGTTCCTGGGCATTGATCTGAAACCCGTGAAGGCCTCATCTGCCGGTGTGCCGGTCGACCTCACGGCCATGGCCAAGGACGTAGCACAGTTTGTGAAGAAGTATCGCGCGAAGGTCGAAGAATGGCGTGAGGTGTTCGCTGCCCTCCGACGCCGGGGCGAACGCGCGGCGGTATGGGGCGGCGGGTCGAAGGGCGTCATGTTTCTCAACACCCTCAAGCCGGGAGATGCCGTTGCCTGCATGGTGGACATCAATCCCCGGAAGCAGGGGATGTTTGTCGCCGGGACGAGCTATCCGATCGTTTCTCCGGAGAACCTGCGCTCTATGAATGTATCGTCGGTGATCATCATGAACGCCATCTATCGACAGGAGATCCAAGGACAGATCACCGCGCTCGGCCTTTCACCTGAACTCATGATTGCCTGATGGCTTCGTTCACACATTTTCTCCTCACCGTCTTCAACGTCCGGCTGCGGCATGGCGGTGAGGTGACACCTGATCACGAATGGCTCGAGCACCGGTTTCGGCTGTTCGAAATGTTCTGCTATCCCTCGGTCAAAGCACAATCGGTGAAGGACTTCACCTGGCTGGTCTTCTTCGACTCGTCGACGCCTCGCGAGTTCCGGGAGCGGATCCAGGGGCTCCCTGCCATGAGGCAATTCGTACCGTGCTACGTCAGTGAGGTGATGAGCATCGAGTCGTTCGCCGGCATGAAAGACTCCCTGTTTGCGCCGCATCTCAGGCCGGGCACGACACATTTAATCACGTCGAATCTCGACAATGATGATGCCTTGCATTCTCATTATGTGGAGAATGTCCAAAAGGAATTCTCCGCTCAGGATTTCGAATTCCTGAATTTCACGAGAGGCTTTCTCTTCGACCGGGAAAAAGAACGGTTATTCGTACGGAAGCACCTTTCAAATCCTTTTGTCAGTCTGGTCGAGAGATTCGAGAATGCCAGGACAGAGTGGTGCGCGCCGCATACGGAGATCTCGAAGCTAGGGCCGGTGCGGCAGGTGAATGCGGAGCCGATGTGGCTTCAGGTCATCCATGGCCGGAACGTCAGCAATACCATCGCCGACGCATACAGAGTTCCGCTCGTGCGATTGGATGAGGGATTCGAAGCCGTCCGCGGCATTGCCCGGAGGCATGAGTCACGATTGACAATCGCCCTTGCAAATATCTCCCTCGGCCTGCGGGCTGTTGCTGCACATGTGGCCGGGCGCTGAGAGTGCGCCAGGAGAATCCTACCCTCAAGGCCGCCTCCCATGATACGCGTATTCGCGATCTACCCGTCATTCGACCCGGCCATGAACGAGATGGCGCTCGTCTGGGACCACCTTGCACGCACCGGGGCCGTGCGGTGCACTGTCGTCGCGAAGACCCATGACGTCCTGAAGGGCTTCAGCTCGGCCTCCTCGACAGAGGAGCGGACAAACCTCACGATTCGGAGGGTCCCTGAACTCCGCGTGAACGACACGCTTCTCGAGGTTGCACGAGCGTCGCAGCCCGACGTGATCTTCTGCGCGGTTGCAGGCAATCTCCCTCTCGCACGTGCCGTCGCGCGGGTGGTGAACAAGCCGATCGTTCTTCACACAGAGTACTTCCTGGACGACGGCTATCTTATCCGTCGGCGCTACCACCTCGGCTCGCGGCTCGTGCGCCGGATCGAGGCAAACCTCTATCGCCGGCATCTCGAACGCTCATCGAAGATCATCCTTTCGTCGGATCCTGTCGAGTTCCGTCAGGGTGCGCCGAAGGAGCACCGATCCCTTCGCTACCTCCCCTGGCCGTACTACGGGGAGGTGCGGACGCCGGGATTTGCAGAAAGGGACCATCACGGATCCGTCTTCATTGGCTCGTTGAGCAGAGTGAAGGGTGCCGCCGATCTTTCGAGCTTCTGGGCGCACGCCCTGGCTGAGCTTGCCGGATTCACTCTTACGTTCGTTGGTGTGCCCGTCGACAGCGCGGGAATTGCAGCTCTCCAGGTGATGAAGGAACTGAAGGAGAAGGGGACAGTGCGGCTCGGCGACCGAATGGATAGAGGAGCGGCAACGGAGCTTCTCGGCCGGGGTTTGTTTGTCTTCTCTCCCGGGAAGACATTTGGCTGGGGCCTGATCCTGGATGCCTGGCGGACCGGCACTCCGGTCATTGCGCGGTCTGCGCACTTCGACCTCGAAGCAGGAGTGAACTGTCTCATCGCCAACGACCCGGCAGAGTTCACTGCATGCATCCGGCGGTTGCAGGAAGATCAACGACTCTGGGAGGACCTGCAGACTGGGGGATTGCGCTCACTTCGAGACCATGCAGTTGAATCTGTGTCGTCGCGACTGCTCGATGCGTTGACGGAAGCGGTCTAGATCGGACTTGCCTGGGGTGGTGGGGCCGTCGCCTTTGCTTGTTCAAGAGTGTGTGTTTCGGGGAACTCTTCCGGTCGGCCGATGCCGATGAAGAATCCTTTCGCAATGTTCCACGGGATCAGGACTCGGCGCTTCGCAAAGAGAACAACCTTGCGGGGGCCCTTCCAGGCGACCAGGGCAGCGGTAAAGAGAGCCATGACACAGGCGGCCACCGTTGCGCCGACCGGCTCCCCCTCAATAGCGAGAATCACCGCCGCAAGGGGAAGAAGCCAGAACATGACCTGCATCTGCATCTCTTTGCGCTGGAGACCGATGATCCTCCAGAAGATCGGTGTGAACGGATAGGCCCGGATCAACTGTCCGACGCCGCGGAAGTACCGCGACTTCTCGTTGACCTCGCTGTGGTCCTGGACCTTCTCCATATGGATGGCCATATCGGCCGGAA